>JAIDUT010000023.1 GCA_029060065.1 Clostridia bacterium
ATATCTTGCAGGCGTTGACGTTTTGGTTGACGGCGGAAGCACAACTCATATGAAAGAGTTCAACAAAAAATAAAACATGCAACTTTTATATTGCCCATTGTGTTTCTGCAAATGAAATACACGGTGGTAATTGATTTCATACGTCATTTCTTTAGTAAATACGCTATTATTGCACGGTAAACAGTAGTTTAAGTAGTAATATGTTTTATGAAAATCGAATTGTACAAGAAGCAAATAAAAGAAAACGTTGTGTCTGCTATGCTCAATTATATTACAGAAGAAGGGTGTAAATGGTAAATTCCATTTGATAATAATCATTATGACGACTTGTCTGAAGCCGAAGTTTATCGTCATGTTCAAGCCAATACAGATAATAATTGTAATTACTTTGAATTCAATTTATAGTTATAAATATTTCTTTGAATAGCAAAACGTGACTAGTTTTAGCATAATAATGTATTAAAAGGATAAAATTCCTGTTATTAAAGACGACAGGCGTACCTGTATTAAATTTACTACAGGTACGTATCGCGCGATATTGCTTTTACTTATCGTTTCGGGCAATATGTGGTCTGCGTATGAAGAAAAATCACCGTAGGTAACTGCAGTTTTTCCTAGACCCACTTCTTCACTTACAGATGTTGATGTATTGCTTTCTACCATAGCATACGTAATGCTGAGCGCAAGACATAATACTATTCAAGAAGCAATATGGTTACTACAAAATCCGTCATAAGACTTTATCTTTTGTAATAAATTTTATGGTTCCCTCACGAGATATATTTATCTCGGTTTTACCTTAACTTAATTGCACTTTACATGTCAATGATTTTTATGTCAACTTTAGTTTACATGTATGTAAACTTTTGTTGACATTTGCCATAAAATAGCGAAAAAAATGAGTTTTTTCGCTTATTTCTGTATTTTTTCTATAACTAAAAAAATCGAAAACAAAAAGCAGAAATATTAATCGACTTGACATATTTATTAGTGCAGTGATTTAATAAATATATGCAAACAGCAAAAATCGATATAATTAAAAACGACACCCATGCTTCCGTTGACCTCTCTACTCTTTCCAACGTTATATATGTTGAGGACAGCGAAGACCTTTACGTAGTTTCTCAAATAACTTTGTCAGGCAAATACAATAGAGTTTACAACGTAGTATCTTTTTTTATTTCGCTAGATTCGGATAGAATTTGCCTGGATTGCGATACTTTGCTTATTGCCTTGTTCGAAGAACTTGCAATTGTCGATTTGAAGCAAGATAAACTTGTTCGCGTAATAAAATTCGATAATTGTTGGGGAATTCGCAATATTTGCAAATTAAAGTCCGGATACTTTATTCACGGAGAAGGAGTAAATTACTTTTTGAATAAAAATTTCGAAATACTATGGGAATCAAGTAGTGTAGATATATTCGTAAATATGAAAGTGGAAAATGATTTTGAATCGAATGAAGATTACGTTGTTGTTTTCGATTGGTATGGTCACAAATTTTACTACAACGAAAGCGGAGAGTATAAATGCGAATATTTCCCTCAGTTCAATTGCGATAACAATAACTAAAGATTGCGTTACGACTGCCCCGCCAGAGTCGCTAAGATTTACTATATGTCGATTTTCTAATAGCAATAATGTAAGGAGTTAAAAATGACGAGCAATAAGATTGTAGAACGAATTTTCAAACATTATAAACCGAATTTTATAAAATTACAAGAATATGGTTTTACCAAAGTAAATGATATGTATTCATATAATGTCGAAATTATGGACAGACAATTCTCTATGAATATTCAAATCAAGAGTTCGGATATTTTTACAGAAATCATTGATTTGGCTACAAATGAACCGTATACATTGTTTCTTGCCGAGGACGCATGCGGGAGTTTTATAGGAGCTGTAAAAACGGCTTATGAAAAAATTCTAAGCGATATAGCCGAAAAATGTTTTGAAAAATCTGTTTTCAAAAGTGCTTATGCGCAACAACTAATCCGATATGTCACAGACACTTACGGAGATAAATTGGAATTTATGTGGGAAAAATTCCCCGACAACGCGATTTGGAGAAGAGCTGATAATAAAAAATGGTATGGCTTGATACTTACAGTAGCCAAAAATAAAATTGGAATTCCATCGGACGAAAAAGTCGAAATAATAGATTTAAGAGTAAACCCCAAAGATATAGATACTATCGTTGATAATAATACAATTTTTAGTGGCTATCATATGAACAAAAAGCATTGGATAACAATTTGTCTTGACGGCACGGTGCCATTAAAAGATATTAAGGCTATGCTTGACGCAAGTTATGAAATAGCGCGCAACGCATAACTTGTTTATTTTCTTATATGGCTTTTGTCCCAACATTTTTTACCGCAGTGAGGGCATTTCAAATAACGTCGATGAAACGTATGCGGTGCTAGAATATAAGCTGACAGCGTCGGCACAAACTTTTCTCCGCACTTATTGCACTCATATATCTCCGTACTCACCGCAATAAGAACTATAACCGCAACTTCGGAAATTGCGACTATTAATGCAATTCCTATCATAACAAGTCGAAGCCATGTCTGAGATATAAAAATGGCTGAAATTATAATTAAAGCTAGACTTGATAATATTGCAAAAATACAAGAAATTGTAGATATAATAATTTTCTTACGTGGCGACGTTCTATCCTTGACAAGAGAAATTATATTTTTTTCCGCATTTTCAATATATTGCTTTTCGTTAAGTCTTTCTCCCGATAGAAGTTCATTCATACTGATTCCGAAAAAATTGCACAGCGGAAGCATTAAACTTATTTCGGGAACGCCCTTACCCGTTTCCCATTTTGAAATAGTCTTTTCAGATACATGCAACTGCTCGGCAACCTCGCGTTGCGTCAAAAACCTTTCTTTCCTTAAATTTTTAATAAATTCACCTATTTTAATTACGTCCATGTTATCCTCCTTTGAGAATATTGTAGCACAATTCATTGAAAAATAATACCTACGCTCCGTAGAGTTGCGCAATAAATACAAAAAAGATAGGCAAATTCCTATCTTTTTAGCTTTATTAAAATATTGATAAATCAAATTACTATTTTCAATGCGTATTGCGGAAGTTCTCGTATTCCTCAAGTAATCCTGCGCTTATGCTTGGCGGAATTTTCTTAAAAGCTCTTTCGAACATATCACTGCGCAAAGGTATCTCTTTATTACCGCCACTCTCCTCAATCTCTTCCAAGGCGTAGCGACAGGTTTCTTCAATGATACCGCAAATATCCGCCGCCGAATAGTAAGCAATCGTGCGCACTTCGCCGTTGTCGTCCACTTCGTTTGTGTATTCTTTAGTCATATTAACGACTTCTTCAAGCGATATGCCGTCTAGCTCAATGCCCTTAAGTTTACTTTCGATAATTGCTTTCTTTGCCTCGAAGTCAGGTGGCGTAACATGAACGATATGCGAGAATCTTTTGTATCTAAGGTATGCAGGGTCTATTACGTCGGGTCTATTGGTTGCGCCAATCATAATTCTCTTTGACCCGTCGACGCCAAAGCCGTTGATACGTTGCAAAAGTTCCGTGGTAACCGCCGACTTATAGTCCTTGGTATCTTGCGTACGCCTGCTGAAGATTGATTCGCATTCGTCTACGAATAGTATAGCTCCGTCGGGACAGGTGTCTATCTCGTCAAAGATTTGTTTAACGGCTTGTTCCGATTCGCCCACGTAAGACTTGAATATATCCGCCGGAGTGACGATAAAGAGCGGTAAGTTCATAGCGTTGGCTATGGCCTCGGCAAACATGGTTTTACCTGTACCGGGAGCGCCGTACATCAGCATACCAAGACCGCCCTCCATTTTGTAATACTTAAGTATCTCGGGATTACGCGCCATGAATATAAAACTCTTGACAAGCGCCTTAACATTGTCAAGTCCTTTGACGTCATCCAAAGTAGTATTCGGTACTTTGCTCTTTAGCACAGAGCCGTAACTTGCCGCCGCATCGCTGAGTTGTTTATAAAACTTAGAATACTTCTCTATCTTATCGGTATCGGTGCATCTATTTGAAAGCGTGCGGGCAATCTGCGCGGCTTGGGAATACTTCGACCTCAACGTATTCTTATCGTCCTCGCCAACATCCTTTTTGTCCTTGCGACCGCCAAGTATTTTGCGAATTTCTTCCGTGACGGCGCGGAGCTTACCCTCAAGCTCTTCTACGCCCTCTTTTTTCTGCTCGTCGTTTGCCATAATTTTTTCCTTGTACTTTAACTTACACTATATCGTCGATATTTATATCGCCACTGCCCGAAGCAGACGCTCCGCTATTCGCCGTTGTTCCGCTAGGAGCGCTACCGCCCGTCGAGCCTTCTTCAGAACTGTCGCCGGAGTTTTCGCTAGACATCTCCGCTCTCATTTTGGCAAGTTGTTTCTGCGCTTCGCTCTCATATCCGGCTACGACGTTATCCTTTTTCTTCTTCTTGCCGTTGCTTGCGTCCATACTCTTCTTGAGTTTTTTGTCAAAACTACCCATAGCGTTCATCATGCCGTCGGCAATCTTACCGTAACCGCTGACCATTTTGAACATAGCTTTCATTCTATTGGAATTATGTTTGACAAACTTGCGTATTCTGCGTTGTAGTTTCATACGACCCAAAGCCGAATAACTGCCATAATTGTCAATCATCATCATTTCGTTGATGAAGTCGAACACGTCGTCCATAATATTCATAGTCTGCGAAAGTACGCTCATGGCTTCTTTCATCGCAAACATCATTCCTACGAACTCTTTCATAGTAAAAGTCACGTTGTAGAACATCGTCAAAATTTTGGTATTGAAGTGTTCAGGACCGTATTTAATTTCGCTTTCTATAGCTTTTCTTCCAAGGTCCTCTATAGCCATTTCCATTTCATTACGCTTACCCTCGAGCATTTTGCTCTCCAATTTGCGTTGATTATCTGCCATTATCTTTTCATACGGATCCGGCGTAGCTTGTTTTAGCTGTCTTTCCTTTTGATCTCTGCCTGCCATTTTTCACTCCTCATTAGGACTTATTTTTTAGGTGTAATTGTATTTATGATTTGCATCAAATCGTCTTTATCGTCATTTTCTTCGCGTTGTTCTTCTTTGTCTTTATTCTCATTGTTTTCGACTGCCGGAGCAGGTTTTTTATACTTTTTGCGAAGCTCTGCTATCTTATCTTTTTTAGCTTGCTCTTCTTTCTCGACGTCTTGTTCCGTTTTCTTTTTTTGCGGAGTCTTGAATCTGTCAAAAATCTTATTCGCCTCTGCAAAGCGGTTGTCCACTTGCGCCATGTGCATAGTCTGATCCTGCACGTTTTCCATTACTATTTCATAATAACTAAGCGCCGTATTTATTTGCGTTTCGCTTGCGCCGTAGCTCAATACGTCCAAGAAAGTATTAAAGTCGATATTGGAGAACATAGCGTAGAACATATTAGGTTCCACTTTTTGATACATATTGAATATGAGTTCCAATCTCTTGAACTGCGTAAGCAATCTCTTCATACCTGCTACAGTACCGGCTATCATCTTAAGACTTGCTCTATAAGTTTCTCTCTCCGTCTTTTTGAGTTCTTCGTCGTCTTGAAGCATCTCTATCTGCAATAAAGCTTCTTCTTCAAGCATTTCACCGTTGTCCATTTTGTCGATAAGCGCAGATATTTTGCTTTGAATTTCCTCTATATCGCTATTGATTTCCGACACTCTGTCATAGGTATCCTTTTGTATCTCGAATTGCTTCTCAAAAGTATTGAGTTTTGCAAAGAAGGCGTCGCCCTTTTCCTTGACTTCGTCTCTCTTTACCATTTTGGAGAACATATCGTCGGTATATACCTTAATATCTCCTTCCTTGGCTCTCTTATTCTTTTTAACTTCTTTGGTAAGTTCCGTCCACTTGACAGCCTCTGCTCTCGCCTCGTCAAGGTGCTTGTTCAAGCCGTCGTAGAACATACCGCGCGCAACGCTCTCTCTCCACGCGCACAACGCGTAGGTGGGATCGCCGTAAACGTACTTCGCTCTGTGCGCAGCGTCCTCGGAAGAGTTATCCAAAACATCCTCGATTATGAATCTCAGCTCCTCAAGCATCTCAAGCGAATTCATAAGTATCGACTTATTGTAGTCCGATACGCTGTCGCCGTCAATGAGCATTTTCGTGCCGAAAATCGAATTGTCGACGTAAGCTAAGATTTCTCCCTTTATATCCGTCATTTTGCCTTCTCCTTTGTTCAATCTGAACTTCTTGATTATTTGTTGTTTTTTGTCCTGCATATCGTCGAGTTTTAGCACGATATTTTCCTTGGACATATCTCCCGCCATATCGGCAAGATCATAAATTGCAGTCTTGATGTTGTTGTCGAAGCCGTTGTTGATACCCTTTTCCAAAAGCCATTCAATAGCCTTCCTTGAATCGTCGGCAAAGTCTTCGCAACGGTTACTGTCGTAACCGTTGAGTTCGATATTTTTGAATTTTTTTGGATACTTGACTTTGTTTTCGTCAAGCGCGTCCAACAGCCTTTCAAGTTCTAACAACTCAAATCTCCTCGCAAACTTCTTTGACAAATCTGTCTACTTCTTTTTTGCTCAATCCCTTGCGTCCCTCGTCAAACTTATAAAAGTCGTCGTCGTAGAATACGCAAGAATTGTATTTACCCGCTCTAATAAGTAACTTGATACCTGCGCAAGAGTTGTCTTCCAAGCCTTGACAAATACGGCCTCTATCTCTCTTCTTAAGGTATTTATGCCCGCCTAGCCAATTAAAGAAACATAGGTATATTCCCTTATCGGGGCATCTGTTCTGCACGTAGTTGACGAGCGAATTGGAGTTTCTGAAATCGGCGAATTTGCCGTCTATCTCCTTGTCGTCATATGCGCCGGCAATCTTAAGGCGCAAATCTTTTCCGATACGTTCTACTATGGAAAATTCGCTATCGGACGAGCCTAAAATTAATTGTTGCGCCTCCGACTTACTCAACTTAAATATTGCGAACACAGGCGCTCTCTCTTCGTCGGCGCAAGCTCTCAAAGACGCGTACGCCATTGCCGACATATCTTGCTCTTGAGATACGCTTTGTCCGTCGTACTTTCCAACCGTTCCGCCCAGCGAAACTATCTTATTTACTACTTCGCTCGCAAGTTTATCGAGATTTTCATAACCGTCGAAAGTAATTTTATTAGTTACCTCTAAAGGAGCTTGCTTTAGCAAGTCAAGCATATACTTACCGCACTGCAATTTAATTTGCGCGAGGTCATCAGCATACCTCTCTTCTCCCTCATGAGTAGTTATACCCTTGTGAGTATTGAATAGTACGGCTTTGTAATAGAAATACGCCGATCTCCATCTCTCTGCGCCCGCCGAGCTAAAGTCAGCGTAGCCTCTGTCATAATAATATCCCATTCTCATAAGCGCAGACGGATGATATTCAAAAGCAGATTCATAGCAAAGACTTACAGCCTTATCCAGATACTTGAATCTTGCGCTTTTTCTTTCGTCAGACGACGTAAGCCACTTGAAATAATACTCTTCCGATCTTACGAACAGTTCTCTATTGTGAGCAGTAATTACAAATTCCGTATCTACATCGGGGAAAATGTCTTTCTTACAATTGGGACAGCACCATCTACCGTTGTAAAGTTCCAAAGGTCTCTCAATGTCGTGATTACATTTATTGCACTTCATTACGCTACCTCCTTGTTTTGAGCTTGGCTGACGGTTATCGAGAAGTTTATGCGCGTATTCGTAAAGCTATAATTTCCGCTCGTAACAAATACCTCAACGGAATACGTTCCGCTTACGGCAGGTATAGAATTGATTACTCTACCTGAAGAATCTCTATATGTGTAACTAACTATGTAGATATCTCCCGAATAAACCTGTCCGCTTGTCACTACGCTAGGCGCTGTAACTCTACCGCCACTGACGACCGCATTACTCCACACGAGCGCAACTTGCGCCTTAGATATAGTAAAGCTGGCGCCTGTATAAGAAATACTATAGTTCTTCGTTACATCGTTTTCAGGAAGCGATACTGATACAGAATAATTACCCGCATCAACCGCGTTTGCACCGCTACCGCTATACGTTGGCGTTCCAAGACTGTTCTTTGTATGCACGCTTGCAAGTCCGCTGACCACTTCAAAGTCAAAAGTATTTACTTTTCCGTCATAGGTCTTATTGGAAGCGACGGCGCTTATTTGAAGAGTTCTCTTAAATATCGTAAACGATGCGCTTGCATAGGTTATTTCGTAGTTCTTGGTAACGTCGTTGTCAGGAAGCGTAACCGTAACCGAGTAAGAACCTACGTCCACCGCGCTTACACCGCTACCGCCATACGTTGGCGTTCCAAGACTGCTATTCGTATCCGATCCCACAAGACCGTTAGCCGTAATGTTAAGACTGCTAACATATCCGTCGTATGTCTTGCTGGCGACGTTTGGACGTACGCTCAGCGCTTTCTTTGCTATATTATACTGCGTAGATTGCGCGCTGTCAAACTTATAGTTGCTCGACGTCGGCAATGTCACGCTTACGCTGTACCCCTCTCCCGCGTTTATATTAGACGCATATCCGGAATATATAAGCTGATTTGTAATGCTCTCGTTGCCTACAAGTCCGTTGACGCTAGTTACTCTCGGATATTGAGCTGTACCGTTGTACGTAATGGAAGTACTGCTCCACGCGCCTACCATAACGCTCTTTTGTTTGATTTCAAATGGGTACGTATTGTCTGTCAAAACGTAATTACCGCTTCTAGACGACGCTGTCGCAGTATATTTGCCGGCATTGGTCTTGTCGCTCGACAAATATATCGGAATATTATATCCGTTTACACCTTGAGCGGTAGCGACCGCATTGTGCGGGTTTCCGTCATAGGTAAAGTCCTCGCACGTCCATTGTGTTTGAACAGGACGCGGAGCAATCGTATAGAAATGAGTTGCGCCCGTAGCTATTTTGTACATCTCGTCAATAACTCCGTACAATGACAGGCTTGCAGTATAACTTCCCGCGTCGGTATTTCTAACGTTAGTTTCAGTCAAACCGTAAGCCAACGAATCGCCGTTAATCAATTCGTTATTGCCGACATAGTGCTTCAGCGCCTTTTCATAACTGTCATAAACCATATCGGTAGGCTCTTCCCAAGTTATATTCAAAGGTCGTTTGTCAACTGTCAAATACGCATAAACCGTATCGAACGACTCCAAGTCCGTCACTTCCGGACAACTTACCGCAACGTATACTCTAAAAATACCTTCCTGCGGAAACGCGTTGTTTATAATATATGTAGAGCCTGTCAGCCTAGAATTGTCTTCTCCGTCGCCATAGACATCGCCCTCCCAATACCATTCGTAACTTAGTTGACAACCTTTGAGCGGAGCTTCCGCGCTTACGTCCATACGCACGTCGTCACCGTAAATATAATTAACCTTGTTATTGAAGTATGTTATCTTCAAATCCGTAGGCTTTTTAAGTGACCATATCGGCTTTAACTTAATATCTACTTCATCACCTCTGTATTCTGAAAGCTGATAAAGATTTAAGGTCAAGTCAAAGAAATCATACCAATTATCGTCTTGCCATGAATTGGATATTTCATTCAAGTTATACTGCCAAGTTAAATCAAATCCGTTATCTCTGTCTTCAATCAACTCGTTACTCAAATTCTCAAGATGTTCGACCGCTCCGCTAATCGTAAAGAAACGATAAGCGTACAACACGTTGTTACTGAGAGTAGTCTTAAAACTATCCGCCGGCTCATATACTCCGTCGTTGTCGTCTGCGACTGTAAATCTGTATACGTTTTCAAATTCAACTTTGACGCTGTTTTGGCTTTCGTTGATTTTTTTGCCTGCGAGATTTACGATTTGACCTGTAAGAATTTGCGCTTTATTATTATAATAACTCCATACCAAGTCGTCCGCGACCTTAGCATTAGCGTGTTGCAAATACTCTAAGTTTGCATACTCAAGGCTAAAAGTCTGTCCTACTTTCCCTATCCAAGTAGGAATTATTTCCTCTTGCTCCGGATAATCTTGATACTTGAATGTTATATATCTCTCGTTACTCTCAAGATTGATAGGATACAAACTATTTGCGAAAGTAACCATACTATCGTCGTCGATGCCGTAGGCGCTAGGCTGAGTAAGGCACGTTTGCCTAAATACGTCGATATGCTTCCTGTCCACGCCTATTTTGATATTAGGATTGATATTCTCAATTTTTCGCGAATTTAACAGCGTAATCTTGTCCTCAGTGAGTATCTCTACCGTATTTAACGTATTTTCAGTAAATATTCCGCAATCCACGCCAGACACCTTTTTGCCGTTAAACTCAGAGGGAATAACCACTTTTTTGCTTCTACCTGATTTTACGGAAGATGCAATATAAGTGTCGCTCTCTTCGTCAAGCGTATAGCCTACTACTCTGCTCTCGCCCAAAAATCCTTGTCCGAAATAGCCGTTGGCCGAAAAGAATACGGCAAACGCGCCCACCAAAACAACGGCTACGGTAACGCAAGTTATCATAACAGCCCTTAGTTTTATATTGCTCTTAATCAGTGGATAAATGCTGGCAAAAACCGTAACAAGGTATAGAGCGATATGCGAAAATACGTTAAGACACTTTGCCGTAGTCGTCATATACGTTTCTCCCGCGTCAAGCAAGGCTAAAAATGCCGTAATTATGACGGATACTATGATGTAAGACACCCATATCCCGATAGAATACTTAAATCTAAAGTTGCTCAAACATACGCCGGCTATAAACAAGCCGTCTAGTATCAACAATAATACTGGTATTGCAATTCCGCCGTGTCCCGAAATCGCAAAGACTACCAACAACGCAAAATCGCTGACACTCGCCAAGACTGCCATAATGAAAAGGAATAACTTTCTGCTACCGAAAGTCTTTTTGGTAGATTGAGAGTAATCAATATTTTCATTTCCTGAAAACATCATATTTTTCATACTTCACCTCCGATTTTGCGCTCCGGCTTCTTTAAGAATCCATCCTCGCTCTGATTATCCTTGTTGAAGATATACACGCTCTTATCGATTACGAACATAATACAGTCCTCGTCTTCTTGACAGTACTTCTTGAGTTTCGCACTCTTCATTCTCGTCGTCAATGGCAACATACCTCTATACTTGTTGTACAAAGTCTTACCCCTTTGGTATTCCGTATCGTCAAGAGCGTCAATTCCTCTGTCGGCGACTTTGCAAAAATCGCAAGTGTACTGCGCTTTATCGCTATCTTTTGTAAAGGTTCTACCGCAACAGCTACACTCGATCGTATTCTCTTTAGGCATAAGTGTCATAGCGTCCCTTACGAATACCAAATCTTTGGTATATCTCACTGCCCCGTCGTCGCATTTGAAAAGAACTTCGGGGTGCGGACAGTTCTTACACTTGCAGATATCTCCACCGCTTGAAGATATCGTAACCGTATCGCCACTGCATACGTACTTCGTGCATATACCCGCCAAACGCGCATTCTCGCTACAGCTTATTCTCTTCAAATGCTTAGAGAATAGATGTTCTTTAGCCGTTTGAATAGCTGAACTTGTCAAATTTAGATCTTCGAGTTTGGGGTCGATAGTGACGCTTCTTTGCGCGCCTTTTAAGTTCAACGTTATTTTTCCCGCTTCTATAAGCGTCGTCTTTTCAGCGCAGGAATTACATGAAACGGTCAATCTTCCTCCCAGACCAACGCTTGCTTTAAGAACGACTTTATCTCCCAACAAAATATCATATACGTCGCTTCTCCACTTAAAGTGGAAGATATTGAGGAGCGAAATGCTTAAGCAAGTAAGTTCCACGTTATCGTTGGGTCCCTTTTCTACCATAAGCTCAACTGCGTCTTTGTCTGCAGGGTCGGTAAAGACGAGATTTGACGAAATATCCTTATTGCTCGAATTGACAAGTTTGTCAAGTTCGTTGACCACCGTATCCGTCAATTGAGCGCTGTTATGCAAGAACTTTTCGCCCTCTTCTTCGCTGTCAAAGTTCTTGGTAATATGCGCGTCTATCAATTCCGCTTCGCTACTGCTAAAAGGGATAAAAGAAGCCCCTTTCTTTCGGAAATATATCTTGCCAAGCACCGGCACGGCTTCGCCTGTACCGTCGGTGATTTCCATTCTGAACGACGCGCCGTACACGTCCTCCAGTCCGTCCGCGTCTGCTCTCTTTATCTCGAAAGCGTAGTTATCGTAAAAGCACTTTAGCGTATTGTCAATTAGTTTTATTTGAGAATTGACGTATTCTTTAGATATATCTTTTATTTTCGGACGATACTCCAATACGGAATAGTTGCGGTGGAAATGCTCCTTAATGGTTTCTACGAACATAAGCCACTCAGCGGTATTATTCTTGAATTTTTCGCCCCTGAAAGTTCCGAACCAAGTCGCGCCGTTTTCGTTTATTAAAGCGGTTTTTTCGGCGCCCGTCTTGCTCGACCTGCCTCTCGAAAGAACGAATTCATGCGACGGCGTGACAATTCTGTCGCCGTCGATTTTTGTAATAACGCCGTCTTCTACGCATCCTTCTTCGTATAGTTTTACTATGCTGTCAAAGGTCTTGCAATATTCGTTTCCAATATGTATCCTTGCCATATTACCTCCGCTCCGACATACTGTCCATAGACAATATAGCTTTTATGTCCGCTACTTTGCTTGCTTCTTTCATCAAGTTGTTGCAGAAAGATTCTCCGCCGTCATGCTTAAAGTCCCAAGACGCTCTCATATAAGCCGCAAAAGTCCTTGCTACTACAGGATACAAAACTCCTTTTTCTCCCCTCTGCGCGCATATTGGGCATTTAGCCGACCACCTGTCGTCGAACGTAATGGTATACGGCTTTGGATGACACTCGGCGTTTCTGCATGACGCGCAAGCCTCAATACTTGCTCTGCCCACTCCGTATCTGCATCTTTGAGGGCACTCGGCTTTGTTAGAACACTTAGCGCATATAATCTGTAAGTCCGACGTAGTGACGTTGGGATTCTCCTCATACGCTTTAAGCACTTTGCACTTGCCTTTGAACTCGCCCTTAAACCTAGAGCAGTGTTGCATAGCGCAAATCTTGGAGCAGTAATACTCTCTGTCGCCAGACGCTCCGCTGTTACACATCGTACCTCTATCGTCGTTGTTTTTGGAGATACACTTATATCCGCCCTCGCCTACGCTACGCGACAGCGTAGTCGAACAGTTAGAACACTTGAATTCGTAGACGTTGATTTCTTCCATAAGTGTACCTCTCGGGTCGTCAAGGCAACAAATCTTAGGTTCGTTAATGCAATACGTTTCGCCCTTTTTCTTTGCAATCTCGTAATCGCCCTTTGAGTACAGCGCAACCTTTCCGCACGCAGGACAGCGCAACGCTACCATTCTCTCGTTGTTACTACCAGCAATTATCGTCGCGTCACCGCTATTGCTGGTGAGAAGTCCTATGCTGTTGAAGTACGCAAGCGCAAATCCCTCGAGTTTATTCATATCCGCAAAGGAATATATCTTGACGTCGCTCGATTGTCCCAAGCGGAACACACGTCCTATTCTCTGGTCCATTGCAAGCGGATCGGGAGTAACTTGGAAGTTGATTATTATTCTGCTGTCTTGCAAGTTGACGCCCTCGGTAAACGCCGAATCGGTGACTATCAAAATCGCGTCGTCCTTTTGCAAGAACTTCTTTACGTTCTTGTCCTTATTTTCCGCCGTGCCTACGATAATTCTGTTCTTAAATTTTTCGTCGGCTTTAAGCGCGTCTATAAACTTATTCCATTGCCTATAGCCCTTGCTGGTCTTTGGCAAATCGTAATCGAAGAATATCAAAGCTCTTTCAGTAGCATGCTCTTCGAGTATCTTCTTTGTCTGCTTAAGTTTGTAGTCGAAGCTGTCGTTAGTAGCCGGCATAAGCCAAAAACTATCGTTGCTCTCAGAGGCTATCTTACGTTCAAACTGCTCCCAATAATACTTTTGGCTGTCTTTCTTCTCAAACATACTCGGGTCGTTGAAAGAGCCGAGTTTGCCCAGTATTTTGGATACGACCAATTCGGCGTATACTTCTTGAGCGTCGTCGTTCTTTGAATATTCTTCCGCGTAACCCTTGAGCGAATAAAACTCCCCGTCTGCTTCTACAGCCTTATTGGTATTGATTGCTTTCAAATCAACTTTGATTTGCTTTCCGTCCACGCCTTGCGTCTGAAGTACTCTGGCAGTCGGAGCAATGGGATAGAAATAGTTATTGTATACGAATCTAGACTTGCTGAGTTCGTTTGGCTGACGTATCATTATAGTTCTCAATACGCCGTTATGGTAAGCGCCCGCAACTCTCTTTAACACTTCTTGGCGGATAATCTCATTGCCTTCCGCATTCAAAAACTCTTCTCTCAAGACTTGTTTTTCGCCTTGCGTATATTTATCCCAATTACCGAGTTCTTTCTTCTTTCTCAAGAAAGCATTGAAAGGAGCGGTGTAATTGTTGTCGATTTCAAATTGTTTGACAGCCGTAATAAATTCCGACACGGTATTTGCGCCACGGCAAACGTTGAGCCTATAGTACTCCTTTTCCTTTTTGTAATCAAGAGTACGGTCTTTATCATCCTTAACGTCGAAGTCGTCGGGATTACCGCCCTTGCAACGTACGAAGTACCAAAGTCGGAACATCTTGTCGAGGTTACCCGAGTGAGGCGTAGCCGAAAGCAACACGCAATATGTCGAGTTGGCTCTCTTCTTAGTCACCATAAGCAACGATAGCAATTTCATTGCCTTTGCGTACTCGCCCTCTTCCGTGCAGAGGTGATGCGCCTCGTCTACGACTACAACGTCGAAAAGCACGTCTTTAATTTGATTTTCATTCCACTTAACGAAGTCCTCAGTCTTGACGATAACAGGTCTTTTAGGACGTCTTACATATCCGTCGAGAACGTCGTCGCATTCTTCAAAGTTCGGGTCTTTCACTTGCAATAGTACCCCTTCGCCCAGTCCGAAGAGATTTTCCAGTACGTTTATCCAGCTGTCGTATACCTGCGACGGTACGACAAGTAAAAGCGACTTCATCTTGCCTCTCACGGCAAGTTCGCTTAAGATTGCGCACGCCTCGAACGTCTTACCGCTACCCACTACGTCTGCCAAAAGTCCGAATCCTCTCAATTCTTTGAGAAAAATCGTAACCGCCGTCTGCTGTCCTTTGAGAATAGTCTGACCGCCCTTATCGGCAAGAGGAATTATACCGTACTTACCGCCCTGATTCTTGTATACGTCAGGCTTGATTTTGAGCTGAGCAAAGTCATCGTACCTGTCGAGTTCTTCCGCGCACTTAGTCAACGTCGCCATTTTTGCGTCAAAAGGACGGACCTCTCCCGCTATCTTGGAGCGTTGCACGTCCTTGTCAAATGCGCCGTCGCCACATTTCAACGTAAATTTCTTTCCCATTCTGCCCTCCGCTCTCAATCAGAACTCTCGACTTCAAAGTCGTCGACTCCGCTGAATTTTAATACTATGTTTTCGTAATACGTCTTTTTGGCATATCCTGAAGCTCCGTAAGGTCTGACGTATATCTCATTAAATCTGCCGTTCTTCATTACGTCGTTGTGTATAAACGGCGTAGCTCTGCCGTCGGCGTCTATCTTAACTCCCTCTCTAAAGTACAGGATTCCTTGGATTTCTACCCGCTTCAGATTTCCCTTATCCTTGCAGTAGAAAAGAATCTCGCCCTTATTTGCTCCGCCCGACACAACTTTGAGGTCTATGTCTTTTTCTCTCTGTCTTCTTATATCGCTGTCGGGATCTCCTATTACGTCGCCTTTTTTGCCTATCGTAGTAGAGAAAATCTCTTCGTTTTTCACCCTATCCGACCAAGCGTCCCTATAATTGACATACGTCGAGCAAGAATACTCCCCGCCTTTGGGTGGAATAACTCTACCTCTCTCCAAAAAGATGTCGAGTATCTTTTTGTTTATACTTTTGTTGTACAGCCAAGTACCGTATGAAAGCGCAACCGCCATCTTGAGTTCGTATCCCATAAGCGCTACTATAGCTCCGCCCACAGCGGGCGCAAAAGTCGAGTCTTCGTTAGAGAGTATCGTAAAGTTATCGTCTTCGCTCTTGTAGTCGTCGAACGTAATTATGTCTACTCTCAAATCGGCATTTTTCAACTCTTTGTCGAGATAATCTATCAACCCGTACGTTTCGCTGACTCCGCCCGAAAGCATAATTTTATCTACGTCGCGATTGAGAGTTCTCTTCAACTCGCTGACTATATAATCGGAAATCTTTTTTGCTACGCCCTCGCTATCCTTTATACCAACGCACTTGAGGAAATCTCCTCTCGTAACTGCGGTCTGTACCACAACGTCGCGTTGAATGGACATCGTCACGCCGTCCTTGAAAGCAAGCTCGAAAATATCGTCGTCTAGCGAAAGCGCGGTCTTGGTCTTTTTGATTTCGTTGAGCGTCAAGAACTGCGTAGAGTGCAATCCTTTTTCGGCAATATATCCGTCCTCTCCCGAAGGTGGCGCGCCAACCGTTTCTCTGTCGGAGATTACGCCCTCAACGTAATCTCTTAGCGCATAGTCGAAGTCGTTTCCGCCGATTTCCATGGGCTCGTTGTGTCCGTCTACACCGTCTATTATCATACTTCCCGACGAATTTAACGTAAATTTACCGACAGATATATCTTCTTCTCCCATGTCGAAAATAACTACGGCGTCGCCTTTCTTTAACACCTGTCTATGGTAAGCAAAAAGTCCCAATGCTTTTGTGGACGAGAGAACTTTCTTCATCTCTTTCCCGCAAGCGCGGGTGGCAAGACGTTCGAGTTCTTCTACGTACTCCTTGCCCGCCTTAGTGGGATATACCAACGAATAATTGATATTTTCAAAGCTGATATCCTTCTCTTTCTGCAATCTTTGAATCGCAGGCATAACAGTCTTTTCTATCAAATATCCGAAAAATTCTTGACACACCTCTTGCGGGGTCTTATTCCCCTCAAAGGTCATGTCCAAGTCCTCTGCCTTAGCAAAGTCCTCTGCAAGTTTTTTCCTGTTGGGAAAATAGAACTTGGGGAACGACTTTTTGTCGTAATAGTATTTTTTATTGCTTACTGTCACTCTTTTATCGCGACGAATTAGCAATAGCGACAGCAACGACTTTATCTTAACTACGGTGACGAACGATTTATCTACGTTTTTGTACACCTCATTTCCAAAAAGCCACGTCGACGTATCCTCATCATAGTAAGCAATCGCGGGAACTATCACGCTCCCCGTTATATCGCAAGGAGCAAGTTTGCCGTATTCAACGCTCTTTTTTGACCCGAAAGCATACGCAACCTTGACGGTATCACTGCCAAGGTCAATAGCAACTTCCAAATTCTTAACGAAATTCGTCATACTCGCTCCTTAATTTTACAGATTCTTTTACAAGATAAATTATAACATAACTGAAATAAGTTTTCAATATATATTTATATTTATTACTACAAATATTTGGTATATTTTACAAAATTTTCTTGAATGCTCAATATGCGTCGAATTTTGGACTTATCAACTAAAATACGATAACTTTTTCCAAGTTCTACATAAAAAATCACAATAAAATTACAAAACTATTGACTAAGACAGAATCTTGGATATACTAATATTGCATAGGAAATGTTCCTTTGCGCTATGACATGGCATTAGTGAAATATCTAATGATTTAGAACTTCTGTTACGGCGGGAGTTCATTTTTTATGAAAAAATTATCTCATTTCGGCGAGAAGCGAGAGGTGCAAGAGATAAAATAAAAAACCGTCACGCTTGCTAGTGCGACGGTTTGAGTTAAATACTGTATTTGGCGGAAAAGACGCATATTAGAGTTGCGACTTCTCGCTTTGAACCGAACCTCTTATTCAGCTACGTATGGAAGCAAAGCCATTTCCCTTGCTCTCTTAACGGCTTCGGTAACAATTCTTTGGTGCTTTGCGCACGTACCGCTCATTCTTCTGGGAACAATCTTGCCCTTCTCCGTGATGAACTTGCGCAATTTTGCAACGTCTTTATAATCTACTTCGTCCACGCCGTCTGCGCAAAAGATACAAACCTTTTTACGCGCCATAGGCTTTTTTGAAGGACGCTTAACTACCTTTTCTTCGCTCATTGTCTAAATCTCCTTATTAAAATGGTAAATCGTCTTCGTCTACGGGAGTCAAACCGCCGGCGTTTCTTCCGCCGTTATTCGAGCCGTATCCGTTATTCTCAGCGCTCTGAGTGTTGTCGCCGTCAGCTCTGCCGGCGCCGGATGGGAGAAATTCAACTTCATCGGCAATAACGTCGTACGAAGTACGCTTAGAACCGTCGTTTGCCGTATATTGACTTGTTTGAAGCGAGCCAACGACGCAAACCTTCCTACCTTTCTGCAAATTTTTAGCGCAACTCTCCGCCAAACCTCTCCAGCACGTGATGTTGAAGAAATCTGCCGTCGTTTCGTTATCTCTGCTAAATCTGCGATTTACAGCGATAGAAAATCTGCAATACTGTACTCCGCTCTGCGTAGTACCTGATTCCGGATCTCTCGTTAAATTGCCTATAAATATAACTTTGTTCATAATTTTCTCCTTAATTACTTTTTGATAATCATTGATCTTACGACTTCGTCAGTAATACGGTTCAATCTCTTCAGTTCTTCAGGAACGTTAGCAGGAGCCGTAAAGTTTACCAAAACGTAATAGCCTTCAGTGGTGTAGTCGATTGGGTAAGCGTACTTCTTAGTACCCCACTTATCAGTGCTTTCGATTTCTCCGCCGTTTGACGTGATAACCGAAGCCATTTTGTCAACTACTTCCTGTTTTGCCTCGTCGGTAATATCATTCTTGATGATATACAACATTTCGTACTTGCTCATTTTAATACCTCCTTTTGGTCTAATGGTTCAAACTTTTTAGTTTGAACAAGGGTGCGCATCTCCTCGTATTGCATAGAAGATACGTTAGAATAATATCATAATAAATCCAAGTTGTAAAGAAAAAACAACCTATTTTGAATTATTTTTATTTTAATCTATAAATTGTTTGCCAGCAATTCGATTGAAAAATCCAAACGACGCATACTCTCTTCTTTGCCTAGAAGTTCAGCCATTTCCGTAGCTCCGCCGGGAGTACTTGCCACTCCCGTCAACGCAAGTCTAAGCGGTAAAAATACCTGTCCGCTCTTACAAGCAAGTTTTTCGGCAAGTTGCGACAGCTTTTCTTTGAGCGCTTCATCCGTCCACTTTTCAAAACTCTTTAGTTCTTCTTTGACGGCTTTCAGATTATTGAGCGCCATTTCCTTTGTTATCTTCATTTTCTTATGCTCGAACATTGCCGTATCGTACTCGCCGAACTCCTCGAGAAAGTCCACTTTCTCGGGTATCTCTCCAAGCACTTCTACTCTCGGTATCAAGAGTTTCGCCAAAGCAAAGTAGTCGTATTTACCCGCAACTTTGCTCTTATCAAAATACGGTTTAGCCACTTCTACAAATTCATTAGGCGTCATTTGTTTGATATACTCGCCGTTGAGCCAACGCATCTTCGCTTCGTCGAAAATACTCGGCGACTTGGAAATACCGTCCACGTCAAACTGCTCAATAAGCTCGTCCATACTCAACTTTTCGTCCGTGCCCTTTGGCGACCAGCCGAGAAGCGCAATATAGTTGACGATTGCCTTTGGCAAATAACCCTTCTCCAAAAAGTCCTCAAAGTTGGCGTCGCCGTATCTCTTGGACAGTTTGCGTTGAGCGTCTTTCATGATAGGCGATAAGTGCATATAATTGGGTCTTTGCCAACCGAAAGCGTCGTACATTAGATTGTATTTAGGCGTAGAAGAAAGGTACTCAACGCCTCTGATAACGTAATTAATTGCCATAAGGTGGTCGTCCACTACGTTGGCAAAATTGTACGTAGGCATACCGTCGGACTTTATGAGTACGCCGTCCTCCATATCTTCATTAGGCACGCTGATATGACCGAATACCATATCGTCGTATTCGCTTACGCCCTCGGTAGGTATATTTTGTCTTATGACGTACGCGTCTCCTCTTGCAAGCCTTTTTTGAACTTCTTCTTTTGAAAGGGACAAACAATGCTTGTCATACTTGCCTACGCCCTTGTCGTCCTTGAGAGAATCAAGTCTTTGCTTGTCGCAGAAGCAGTAGTACGCTCCGCCTTTTTCGACAAGTTCTTTAGCATAATCGAGATAGAGCGATTTCCTCTCGCTTTGGATATACGGTCCGTAACCGCCGTCCTTATCGGGACCTTCGTCATGCTCGATACCCGCCTTTTTAAGCGTGGAATATATCACGTCTACGGCTCCTTCGACGTATCTTTCTTGGTCGGTATCCTCTATTCTCAACACGAACTCTCCGCCGTTTTTCTTGGCGAAAAGATAGGCGTAAAGACACGTCCTCAAATTACCTATATGCATAAACCCCGTAGGCGACGGCGCAAATCTTGTTCTAACTTTGCTCATAATACTATCCTTTTTGCGTTTTTGTGATATTTTCGTTTAATAATATAACACATTCTCGTCAAATTGTGTATAATATTTATGCAATAAATCAAAAAAATGTATCCGATGTTTCGTCGAAGCGGGTACGAAGGAGTTAAATGAAAGATTATTTTCAAGAGATGGTACAAAAGACAATGCAACTTATAGCTATTGACAGCGTGCAATCTGCTCCCTGTCCTGCCTCGCCTTTCGGCGAGGGCGTAGCCAAATGTCTGGACCTCGTATGCGATACTGCAAGCGCCATGGGAATGATTACCCATAACGAGGGCGGATATTACTGCACTTGCGACGTTGGCGAAGGCGAAACGTTCGGCATACTCGGGCATATAGACGTAGTACCGTATGACGACGATTGGTCGGCAAATCCTCTTGGCGAGATTAAAGGCGATACTATATACGGCAGAGGTATTCTCGACGACAAAGGACCTATGATATGCTGTCTTTACGCCGTACACCAACTGCTTGAAGAGGGATATAAACCAAAGTGCAAAATTCGATTTATCTTCGGCGGAAACGAAGAGAGCGGATGGAAGTGCATAGACAAATATAACGAAGTAGACGTAATGCCTGCGCGCGGTTTTTCACCCGACGGCGACTTCCCTGTAATAAATTGCGAAAAGGGCTTAGTGGGATACGATATATACCTAGACGTCCCAAAAGGTATGATAGCGCTCGACGGCGGAAGTCGCGGTAATATAGTGATGTCCAAGTGCGCTTGCGTAATGGACGGCGAATTGTACGGCGATAATAAAGAAAAACTGCAAGTAGAGATTAAGGACGGTAAGACATATATCACTGCTTACGGCAAACCTGCTCACGCCTCTACCCCTTGGGAGGGCGACAACGCGTTTTGGAAATTGCTTGAATTTTTGAGCGATAACCTCGGCGGTGAGTATACTATCCTCAAAGAAAAACTATGTCATAACGACGGCAGTGGCGCTAACGTCAAACTATCTGACGAGAAGAGCGGAAAACTCACTTTTAACGTAGGCGTAGCAAAGATAGAAAAAGCCTTGGACGGCGAGGTAAAACTTCACCTTATCGTCGATATAAGACATCCAGTTACGTATACCAAAGAAGAGATACTGAAAATTTTGCAAAAAAGCCTTGGGACCGAGCAAGTGAGCGTACGCAATTTCCACGACCCGCTCTATATCGACAAGGACAACGACCTTGTGCAAAGCCTGCTTAAATCGTACAACGATGTCACAGGCGAAAATGCGTCCCCTATTACCATTGGCGGAGGCACTTACGCAAGAGCGCTCAAATGCGGAGTAGCTTTCGGTCCAATGTTCCCGGGTATGGAAAGCACTATTCACCAAAAAGACGAAAGAGTAAGCATTGTCGATTTCAAAAAAATGTACGACGTGTACTATACGGCAATCAAGCAGTTGCTCTTTAAGTAAAAAATGTGATATAATGTAGCCGTCGGCAAAAGTCGACGGCTTTTTTAGTTTAGGGAGTGTGCTATGCGAGTAGAATTGGATAAGAATATAGAAAGGATATTGACAGAGAAATACATGCACCGTGACGAACTTCTGAGCGAATACGCCACAAAGGATTCTATGGCAATACGCAAAGACGCCTATACGCCGAAAATCTTCAGACGGCAGTTTATCCGAGATTGCGAAGTAATCCTAAACTTACCGCTTTTCAACAGATATGCAGGCAAAACTCAAGTTTTCTCACTACTCGACAACGACGATATATCCACTCGCGCTTATCACGTACAACTCGTATCGAGAATTGCCCGCACGATAGGCTCGGCGCTTTCGCTCAACTGCGATTTAATAGAGGCTATTGCATTAGCGCACGACCTAGGTCACTGCCCTTTCGGTCACCGCGGAGAAAAACTGCTCGACAACGTAGCTAAGAGAAACGGATATAGATTTTTCCACCATGTGCAAGGCGCAAGATACCTCTTGAGCGTAGTTAAAAGCGACTTGTCATTGCAAGTAATCGACGGCGTGCTCTGTCACAACGGCGAAGAGATTTTGCCGTGCTATGCGCCCAACGAAAAGTCTTGCAGAACTTTCGATGATTTGCAAGAGAAACTCGATTTGGCTTACTTAGGAAAACTCAACGACACCGACCTTATGGCAAGCACCTTAGAGGGCTGTCTTGTGCGCATATGCGACGTTATAGCATACGTAGGCAAAGACAGACAAGACGCGGAAAGGTTGAGATACGTGCGTTTTAACGACTTCTCCGACACGATATTAGGCAAATATAATCACGAGATAATTTCTTCCCTCTGCGCCGATATTATAAATAATTCTTTGGGTAAAAATCACATCAAAATGAGCGATAAAGCGTACGACGCGCTTATGAAAATAAAGGACGAAAACTACGCCTTGATATACAAAGGCGACCACTCTGAAGTTGACGGCTACAGCGAAGATAAATTGCAAAATATCGTAAACGACGTATTTAATTTATTACTTGACGACTTAAATAACGATAGAAAAATCATAGACAAATATTATCGTCCGTATATCTACCCCAATACCCCAAAAGTAGACGAATACTTTGAAGAAAACAAAGATTTTCCGCATAGAGTTGCAATCGATATGATAGCAAGTATGAGCGATAAGTATCTATTGACGTTCCATGAAAAACACTGCAAAAACGCTTAATCTTGCCAATGTGTATAATCGATATACTTCCTATCCAACGCTTTGCTATGTTCTTTGTATAGCGGGTCGAGCGTAGCCAGAAGTCCGTAAAAGTCTTTGTCATGATGAATATAATAGAAGTGACAAAGTTCGTGCAGTATGACCGAATCAATGAGTTCTATAGGCGCATAAATCAATCTGAAATTTAGAGTAACTATGCCTTTATTAACGGCGCAAGTTCCCCAAGTAGACACAGCCTTTTTTATTTTTAATTGATAATTATCTGCAAATAAATCCTTATGCAAAAATTTCAAATAAGAAAACCTATCGGCGAAAATCTTGTTTGCTTGCGACTTGTACCATTTGTCAAGCAACGCGCGTTTATCTTCGAAGTCCCACAAATCGCGTACCGTCATAAAGATAAAATCACCCATCTCTTTGACTTCCCGCTTTTGACCTTCTCTCACCATAAGTTGATACTCTTTGCCGAGATACAGGAACTTCTCGCCTGTCATATATTCATAATTATTTAGCGAAGTTGCGTTTTGCAATATCTTATTTATCGATTGTTTTATCCAATCTATATTTTTAATTACAAACTTCTCTACGTCAGTTATTAAAGCCGATAAAGGACATGACACCGTTACTTCGCATTTTGACGTAATTCTCATACGCATATTGCGCATTTTCTTTCTCGTCAAAATATAATCTATTTTCTCCTCACCTGCAATTACGCTACGCATTTCGCTCATACTTTGATTGTAGCACTTTGCGCCGATTTTTGCAATTAACTTATACTTTTATAGAAAAATGCCATTTTCTCCATAATATTTATAGTAAAATACCGTTTTTTAATATTGCTAACGTATAAACGAATATGATATAATATATTATAATAAATATTTTATGCTCAATGACAAAGCAATCTTAAAGCATTGAGGCGGAGAACAACAATGGAACAGGAAATGAAAGCTCCAGAAATCAAAGCGCAACGCGATAACAGAGATTTCAAACAAACTTATCAAAAAAATACTATCGTAAAAAAGGCTTTATCCAAGTCGGGTCACATATTCAATATATGGGACTTAAAATGCTCTATCAACAAAAAAGTCGGCGACCTTAAAGCCGAGGTAATCAAGAGCAAAGAACCTATCAAGTGGGAAGATATCGACAAAAGTCAATTCAAGCCTATCAGACAGTGGCAATCTTGGGGCAAACGCAAAGAATACGCCGACAGTTTTGATTGCGCTTGGTTCCACTTTACGGGACAGGTACCTCAAAAAGCCAAAGGCAAGAGCGTAATCTGTAGAATAAAGTTGCAAGGCGAAGGTCTTGTATTCAATCCCGACGGTATAGTATTGCAAGGCATCACGCAAGTACTTAGCAAAGGCGATGTATTCCACTCCCTCATCGCAAAACAACGTATCGATATTACCGACAACTCCACCGGCGACGAAAAGATTGACCTTTACGTCGATGCAGGTTTCAACGGCAAGTTCAGAATTCGCAAATGTACGGCTCACCTAAGACGTTGCGATATATGTATTCATGATGAAGAGATAAATCAATACTATTACGACTATATCGACCTGTTCTTTATAATGACTATCCTCGACAAAGAGAGCGACAGATATAAAGAGATTGACAAAGCCCTTAAGCAAAGCTATAAAATATATAAAAAGCAAGGCGCAAGTTCGGCAAGAGAGTTCTTGAAACCAATTATAGAAAAAAAGCCTGAGTATGAGGCTACGACTTATTATTGCATAGGTCACGCGCATATCGACCTTGCTTGGCTTTGGCCGATAAGAGAAACCAAGAGAAAAGTAGCGCGTACGTTTGCCAACCAACTTCGCAACCTTGCGATTTACGACGGATTCTATTTCGCCGAGTCGCAACCTCAAATGTTCGAGTGGCTCCACGAAGAATATCCCGAACTCTTTGAGAGAGTTAAAAAATACGTACTTGAAGGAAGAATCGAACTTCAAGGCGGTATGTGGGTAGAAAGTGATACCAATCTATCGGGTGGAGAGTCTTGGGTAAGACAATGCTTATACGGTCAAAGATATTGGAAAGAAAACTTTGACTTTAAGTCGAGAATGTGTTGGCTCCCCGACGTATTCGGCTTCCCCGCTACTCTTCCGCAAGTACTCAAAAAGAGCGGAATGGACTACTTCATGACAATCAAGCCTACGTCCAATGACTTCAACAGATTCCCATACCGCTCGTTTAATTGGAAAGGTCTTGACGGCACGACTTTGCTTTCGCACATGGAACCGCTCGGCGACTACAACGCAGGCAATTCCCCACTCGCTATATATAAGTCTGAAGACAGATATTCCGAAAAGGATATATGCGACAAGGCTCTCCTCATTTACGGCGACGGCGACGGCGGTGGCGGTCCGGGTGAAGGACATCTTGAATATATGATGCGCCATAAGAAGAATATCGACGGTTTAACTCCATGTAAGCCTTCTCCTGCTGTCAACTTCTTCGATGATATTAAAGATATGGCAGATATGTTGCCTACGCACGAAGGCGAACTATATTATGAAAGACACCAAGGTTGTTATACTTCTCAAGCCAACGCAAAGAAATGGAACAGACGTATCGAAGAAAAGCTCCACAAGCTCGAATGGTTGGGCGCGGTGGCTTTCCTCAAGGGGATAACCTACGACAGACAAAAGGTTGAAGAGATTTGGAAAGAAGTATTGCTATATCAATTCCACGACATACTCCCCGGCTCGTCGATAAAGAGAGTTTATGACGAAGCGTACGCAAGATACAAGATAATGTATGACGAATTGTCCGAGATAGAAAAGACTATGCTCGAGGCTTTGGCTGACGGCAAGGATACGAGCGCAGTTAATCCCGTAGACTTTGATAGACAGGAATACGTCAAAGTCGGCGACGAGTGGTTCTACGCCGACCTCAAGGCGCACTCTATTGGCAAACTTACGCCTGCCGACCTTGATGCAAGCCAGTTTATTTCCAGCGACAACGTAATCGAGAACGCTAAGCTCAAAGTCACCTTTGGAGCAAACGGTGAGATTATCTCTCTCATCGACAAGCAAGAGAATAAAGAACTCGTAAAGGAATACTTCAACAAACTCGTAGTCTACTCCGACCCGTTCAAGTACTACAACGCTTGGGACATCTCTTGGGGCAAAGATAAAGACACCAACTATATGATGATGAAGAAGCACGAGTTTAAGTTGACGTCTTCCAACACCTATATTGACGGCGCATATCTGGTAAGAGAAAACTCATTTAAGTATCATGATTCCTCGCTCGTACAAAAAATCACTTTAAGGCTTGACGGCGACGTAGTCGGATTCCACACTACCGTAGATTGGCACGAAGAGCTCAAAATGCTCAGAGCAGATTTCGTACCTACCGTATTCGCTGACAACGTCAAGTGCAATATTCAATTCGGCAACTTCGACCGTACAACGAGCGAAGCCGACAAGGACGAAAGCTACAATCCGGATTGGGCGCAATTCGAAGTATGCGCGCACAAGTTTGTCAACCTAGACGGCGAGGACTACGGTCTTGCCCTACTCAACAACGGCAAGTACGGTCACAGAGCAAAGAGCGGTTTCCTATCTTTAGCGCTACTCCGTTCGCCGATATTCCCCGACCCGACTTGCGACAGGGGTACTCACACCTTTAGCTACGCAATCTATCCGCATAAAGCAAAATTCGAGGATACCGACCTTATGGCTAAGGGATACTGCTTTAATAACCCAATCGATGTCATCGAGGAAAATCTCGATATCGACACCCTCGTCAAGTTCGACAGCAAGAATATAATAATCGAAACAATAAAGGTAGCCGAGGACGAAAAAGGTATTATCGTAAGAGCTTACGAAAGCCTAGGTCAAGAAGTCAAGTCGACTTTGGATATCAACTTCGACAACTCCTCAATCTACGAATGCGATATGCTTGAGAACAAAGAAAAGTTCGTAAAGGGCAAGACCTTCGACTTCACCCCATACGAAATAAAGACAATTTATATCGGCAAGTAAAAAAATATTTAATATCAAACTAAAACGCAAGCAGATTCGCTTGCGTTTTAATCATTTTATAACTTAGTTTTCATATTTCTGAAAGTCCCAACAAATAGTCGGCTGAAACGTTAAGAATTTTGCATACCTTAATTAGTTTATCATAATCAAGTTGATACCTACCGCTCTCGTAGGTCTGATATTGTTGCAAGACTATGCCGAGCATCTCGCTCACTTGCCTTTGAGTGAGTTTGTTTGCCTTCCTACTCTCTTTCAATCTTTTCCCGACTTCAACGTTAATCATAAAATCATTGTAGTATAAAACACTGTATTTTTCTTGACTTACAGTGTTTTGCACTGTATAATTAGTATAAATTAAAATAATAAATTAAATACAACAACCGATTTTTGTTTGTTGTACTAAGGAGGAACTTATGGAATGTTATCACTGCGGACAGGAAAACGACGAAGAAGCAATCTACTGCAAACAATGCGGAATGCGCGTTGACGGCAAAGTCGAATGTCCTTCATGCAACAAACTTATTGACAGCGATTCGCAATTTTGCGGATATTGCGGACACAACTTAGAGGAAAGCTACGCCAGTGAGGACGACGAAGAAAATACAACTGAGGAGGAAAGTTGTGCGCCAACGAAAATCTTATCCGTTTTTAAGCCGAATTTGAAAAAAGCCAATGAAATCTGTATCGGCGCTTTTTCTATGTCAACTGTTTTCTTTTCGCTGTTATTCGTATTCTTCGTTGGAATAAAAAGCTATGCAACAAATATTACGGATTCTGATGCATATTTGAATACAAACACAAACATAAATTTATTTTATTACCTAGGCGAATGTTATTCGCGCTTAGCCACGTTGGACGAAACTTATCCGTCATACTTCATTGCTAATTATAAATTTATTTCAATAATGGGCACAATTTTGTCGATAGCAATTATAACAACTGTGCTCGTTTTCTCGATTATATCAGTCGTAAGATACGTAAATAATTGCACAGGCAGGTCTGCAAAATCTTACTCAACTCCGGTTCTTGCGACATATGTGTCTTTCGTAATGGGCGTAACGCTTTTCTATGCCTTTAACGCTGTAAGCGGAAATAACGGATTAATGAAAATGAGCGTTAAACTCAATGAATACACAGTAGCAGGCATAGCTCTTTCCACAGTATTTATGATACTTGCTACCGTTTGTAGAACCGCATCGTTAGGCAGATTGCTTTCAGCTCCTCAAAACTTGTACAAATCCTGCTTTACGGTATTAGGTCTTATATTATTTGCTTTTATGGCGTTGCTTGCCGCCTCCCCGTCTATTGTTATGTCTAACGCTAACAATAGTGCATCGTGCAATTTCTTCTATGCAATGACGTTACTAGTTACCGTAGCGATGGCCAATGATAAATCTGACGCTAGGGAAATTATAAGTTCAGGTATATCATCTTCTGATAATAACGGCGTACCTATGGAAATTTATTCTCAACTCGTAGTGTCATTACTAATACAAATAGCAATGATAGTCATTATAATCTTAACTATTGCTGTTCTACTGAAAAACCTATCCCACAAAGATAAACAGAGCATCGGCACAAACTTGGTAGTAAGTATCATTATTAGCGTGTTATCAATCGTATTTTTAATCGTCACAACCAATGCTGGGAAACAACTAATTGATTACTTTGACAACGATTCTACAGAAATTTCTTTCAACACCACAGCTCTTGTTATTCTAGTTATCGTTTGCGTGATTAATTTAGCTATACAAATTATTCATACAGTAATCAACTCAAGAATAAAACAACAGCAACTGAAATAATTCACTTGTTAATAAAAAAAAACACGACGCTCCGCAAGAGCGTCGTATTTTTTAATCAGTAACTTTCTTATTATATACTTATTTACAAATCTCGCTAAGTTTTACAGGTCTGCCCTCGTCGAGCGACTTCTTAGCCGCCATACCGATAACAACTGCTTGCAAGCCGTCCTCTATGCTGACGGGCACTTGCTTATCATTTACGATACAGTCGATAAATTGACTGATTTCATTGACGTACGCCTGCATATATCTCTCGAGGAAGAAGAGCAAAGGCTTCTCTGCCGTTACGCCGTCGCCGTTGGAGATAACTGCATTGGATTGACAATCGTTGGAGATAGCCACTTGACCGAGCTCGCCGAATGCTTCAGCTCTTTGGTCGTAACCGTACGTAGCTCTACGGCAGTTATCAATTACTGCCAAAGCTCCGCTCTTTAATCTTAACGTAATTACTGCTGTGTCTATATCGCCCGCTTCGCCTATAGCCTTGTCTACCATAACCCCGCCCATAGCGAATACGCTTTCTACTTCTTCGCCGGACAAGTATCTAACCATATCAAAGTCGTGAATAGTCATATCGAGGAAGATACCTCCGCTAACCTTTATGTAAGATACCGGTGGAGCGCCTGGGTCGCGAGAACAAATCTTAAGCACGTTAAGCGCGCCGATTTTACCTTGCTTTACAGCCTCTCTGACAGCCATAAAGTTGTGGTCGAAACGACGGTTGAAGCCCACTTGATATTTAACCTTGCTACTTTGCAAAGCCTTCTTGACTTCATTAATCTTAGCAATATCGTGGTCAACAGGCTTTTCGCAGAACACGTGCTTACCCGCCTTGATAGCCTCAATGGATATCGGAGCGTGCGTATCGGTAGACGAGCAAATAAGTACGGCGTCGATACTCTTATCGCTAAGTATATCGTGATAGTCTTTCGTCGTCTTTTCTACACCCATATCCTTGAGCCACTTCTCAGTTTCTTCATTCATAAACGGGTCTGCAACGCACTTTACTGTCGCGCCCTTTACGTAACACATAATAGATTCGCAGTGAACTTTACCAATTCTTCCTGCGCCAATAATTCCTATATTTATCATTTTATTATACCTCTATAAAATTTCTTTTTTGTCAGTTGAGATTTGACTACGCTTCGTAGCGAAAGGACAATCCCCTCAGTCGCCTAACGGCGACAGCTCCCCTTATAAGGGGCGCTTTTCAATCAGTGGAGATTTCTCCATTACGCTACGCTCCAGTCGAAATGACAGAACTCTTCACTGTGCTTCGGCTGATATATACGAGCACCGTTCGGCGAGAAGGGAGATAGGCAAAAAATAAAATAGCGGATTTTTTGTCAAGATAGTCTTTGGCGAGGGGCGTCGTACTTTATGTACGTCGCCGTGAGCCAAGGGCTGTATTGGCGGAAAAGACGCATTTTAGATTTGCCTAGCCTACCTTTGAGTCGAACATAATTAGATTGTGCCGTCCCAGGTACTAACTTTCGTCGACTTAGCCTCATGCTCGTCGAACCAGTGCGTCGTAACCGTCTTGCTGTCAGTATAGAACTTGAACGAATCTCTGCCGAGGCAGTGCAAATCGCCGAAGAATGAATATTTGTGACCCGTAAAGGAGAAAACGCCTACAGGTACAGGGATACCTACGTTGACGCCTACCATACCGCCGTGGGTATAGCGAACGAACTCTCTTGCATAGTAACCGTTCTGCGTATAAATTACCGAACCGTTGGCAAACGGATTAGCATTCATTACTTCCAAGCCTTCTTCGAAATTCTTTACTCTCTTGATACAAAGTACAGGCCCGAAGATTTCTCTCTGTCCTACCGTCATTTCTTTGCCGACGTTGTCGAGAATAGTAGGTCCGAGATAGAAGCCATTCTCAAAGCCTTTGACCTTGGTATTTCTACCATCAAGCACTACCTTAGCGCCCTCGTCAATACCCTTTTGTATCCAAGCCTCAACGCTCTTTTTATGTTCCGCGCTGTATACGGGACCGAGATTGGTAGTCTTGTCGTAAGCAGGTCCGACTTTAATATTCTTTGCCAAAGATACGAGTTTTTCTACAAGTTTATCCGCAATGCTCTCTTGAGCGACTACTACAGGCAATGCCATACATCTCTCGCCTGCGCAACCGTAGGAAGCGTTGATAATACCAGCGGCGGTTCTGTCCAAAGCCGCGTCCTCAAGCACTAGCGCGTGGTTCTTTGCCTCGCAAAGACATTGTACTCTCTTGCCGTATTTAGCCGCAGTTTCGTAAATATATCTGCCTACGGTCGTAGAGCCTACGAAGGTGATACCAACAACCTTGTCGTTGGAAATAAGCTCTTGCGTATCGTTACGGTCACAGCTTACTATATTGAGTACGCCGTCGGGAAGTCCTGCTTCTTTATAAAGTTCTGCAATTCTCAAAGACGTCATTGGCGTAGCGCCTGCTACTTTGAGTACGATTGCGTTACCGCAAGCTATACATACGGGAGCCATCCAGCCCATAGGTATCATTGCCGGGAAATTGAAAGGCGCGATACCTACGAATACGCCCATAGACTCTCTATAGAGTACCGTGTCGTAACCCGTAGATGCGTCCATAAGGCTTTCGCCTTGCAAAAGCGACGGCATTGAGCAAGCAAGTTCCGTACCCTCTTTTGCCTTGAGAATATCGCCTTTGCTCTCTTCCCAGTTCTTGCCGTGTTCGGTAGCGCAAAGCTCGGTAAGCTCGTCCATGTGCTCAATGAGCAAATCTCTCACTTTATATAGTATCTGCACTCTCTTAATTACAGGTACTTTCGACCACTTCTTGTAAGCCTCGTGAGCATTGTTTATAACCTTGCTCACTTCTGCCGTCGTACAACGTGGCATTTGAGCAATTTGCTCGCCCGTAGACGGATTGAATACCGGATAAAACTTATCCGTTGTTGATTGAACAAACTCGTTGTTGGTAAAATATCCGAGTGTCTTAATTGCCATTTTATATCCTCCTAATTGTCAACTGTATTTAATTAAATTTTTGCTAAGTCTTTTATGTATTTTCTCGACTTAATAGCGTACTCAAGCGGATTTGCTTTGGCAGGGTCTTGCTCAGCCTCGACTATCATCCAACCTTGGTAATTTGCTTTGTCAAGTATCTCGAATATCGGAGCAAAGTCTATACTGCCGTCGCCGGGTACAGTAAACGCGCCTTCGCGTACGCCCTGCAAGAAAGAGAGTTTTTGCTCTTTGACTTTCTTAACGACCTCGGGACGAATATCCTTGAGGTGCACGTGCTTCACTCTATCCGCATACTTCTTAAGCACAGCCAAATAATCTTGATTGCAATACGCAAGGTGTCCGCTGTCGAATAGCAAAGAGAACTTATCTTTATCAGTCATTTCCATCATTCTATCGACTTCTTCAGCCGTCTGTACGACGGTTCCCATGTGGTGGTGATATACCAAAGATATTCCCATAGAATTGGCAATCTCGCCAAGTCTGTTCATACCATTTGCGAACTTCTCCCACTCCTTGTCGTTCATCACGTACTTACAGTCAAACACGGGAGTGTTCATTTGCCCCTGTATACTATAGCTTTGCTCCGAAGCGCCTATACGCTTTGCCCCCATAGCTTTTAAGAAATTGCATTGAGCAATAAAATCCTTTTCTACTTCTTCCATAGGCTTAGTGAGCACGAAAGAGGAAAACCATTGATTGGCTATACTCAAACCTCTCATATCCAAAGCCTTCTTAAGCTTAGCCGTATCCTTAGGATACTTATTGCCCACTTCACAACCTTCAAAGCCTGCTAGAGCCATTTCGCTAACGCACTGTTCAAAGGTATTTTCAGCTCCCAAATCGGGCATATCGTCGTTAGTCCACGCTATAGGAGCAATACCAAGTTTAACGTTTTTCTTGTCCATAATCCACCTATATGAATTTCAGTTTTTTCTTTTATTAATATTTTCTTGCTTTTTCAAGCATTTGATTTTTCTCTTGCAAAGCCTCTTCTTGCTTTTTACATCTTGGCTTTTGTGTACAGCCTACGTTCCACCAGCCGTCGTAACCGTGAGTCATAGACTTTGGCAAAACTTTAATGTCAATAAGCGTAGAAGTCGTCTGCTTTAGACTGTCGGCAATGGCTTCTTCCAGTTCCTTAGCGTTGCGGACGGTGTACGTCACAAAGCCGTAACCCCTTGCGCTCATAGCATAATCGATATTTAGGAACTTACCGCCTCTAATAGGCTTGTCGCCCTCTCTGTATCTCAATTCGGTACACAGCGAATCCACGCCTTGCCCCATTTGCAAATTGTTGATACAGCCAAATGAAGCGTTGTCAAAGAGTAGCACGTTCATTTTGATTCCCTCTTGAATTGCCGTAACCATTTCGGTATGAAGCATAAGATAACTGCCGTCACCTACCATAGCGTACACTTCTTTATCGGGACGCGCCATTTTGCTACCCAGACAGCCTGCTATCTCGTAGCCCATACATGAATAGCCATATTCCATATTGTAGCTATCCTTCTCATCGCTCGTCCACATTCTCTGCAAATCTCCCGGCAAACTTCCTGCCGAGCCTACGATAATAGCGTCGCTTGGAATACATCGTCTTATTATTCCTATCGCAGTAGTCTGCGCCATCGCTTCGCCGTGTTCCTTGACAAAGTTCTCCACTACGTCAGGCATGTGCGCGTCGATTTCAGGCTTGTAATTTTTATCAACCTCGATATGGGTAAGTCTATCCATTTCCTTTTCCCAATCGGCTTTAGCCTTTGCAATCTGCGTAGTATATCCGCTCTTGTAATCTCCGAGCAAACCGTCCAATGCTATTATGCCTGCTTTTGCGTCGCCGACAGCTTTAATCGCGTCAAGTTTGGACGCATGGAAAGCCGACATATTCAAAGTGACTACTTTCTTATCCGCATATAGCGACTTTGAAGCCGTCGTAAAGTCTGTAAACCTCGTACCTACGGCTATTATCAAATCGCAAGCCTTTGCAAGCGTATTAGCCGAACTGTTGCCTGTGACGCCAAGTCCGCCGACGTTGAGCGGGTGCGACGACTTGATTGCAGTCTTGCCTGCTTGCGTTTCGCAGAACGGTATATTACGTCTTTCGCAGAATTCAGCTACAACCTCTCCAGCCTCGCTGTATTTAACACCACCGCCTACGATTAGAAGAGGCTTTTTACTGCTCTTTATCGCATTTGCCAAATCTTCAAGTTCTTCCTTGACAGGCGTGGGGCGAGTGATTCTATGTACTCTCTTCTTGAGAAAATCAGCCGGAAAATCATATACTTCGCCTTGCACGTCCTGTGGCATTGCAATAGCCACTGCGCCCGTATGCGCAGGGTCGAGTAATACTCTCATGGCGTTGAGCATTGCGCTCATAAGCATTTCGGGACGGGAAACTCTGTCGAAGTATCTCGTCACTGCTTTGAAAGCGTCGTTGGTAGTAACACTCGCATTGTAAGGCTGTTCTATCTGTTGAAGCACAGGGTCGGGTTGTCGGGTCGCAAAGGTATCGCCCATAAAGAGCAAAAGCGGTATATTGTTTGCCGTAGCCGTACCCGCCGAAGTCACCATATTAGCCGCGCCAGGTCCGATAGACGACACGCATGGCATAATCTTACGTCTATTGTTTTGCTTTGCGTACGCGATAGCCACTTGCGACATACCCTGCTCATTTTTACCTTGATAGACCTTGAGCGAATGCTTGCCCATTGAAAGCGCCTCGCCTATACCAAGTACGCAACCGTGACCGAAAATGGTGAATATACCTTCTACAAACTTAGTTTCTTCACCGTCAAAACTGACATATTGATTGTCCAAAAATTTTACGACGGCTTCGCCTACGCTCATTCTTTCACTCTTCATAATTACTCCTTATTTCTCCCAATATTCATATCTTGGGTCTACTATTCTTGTCTTGTCCCACGGATTGCCGTCCAAGTGTCTTATCATCCAACAGCAATACATCGGATATCCCGGAGCCGTAACCTGCACATGCGTCTTTCCTCCCGGAAAACAACCTACGCTACCGTCGACGATAGTGTGCGGTTCAAACTGTCCGATAAAGCACGCGCCGAAAGCCTCGGGCGTCGGCATCTTATAATAGTATACTTCGGGTTGCGGGTGAGAGTGCGGAAGATAACTCCACCATCTGCCCTGTCTTGCAATAACTTCGCCCACTACGAGATTGGAATAGGGAGCGTTGGAATAGTCAAACACTGTGTTGACGTCTCTAACTGCGGTATTTTCCCAAAGTCCCTCGCAAGACACGCTTCTCTGCACGTCCTCTTTAGCGTAGAACTTCGACGGAAATGTCTTTTCATTTGTCGTAGCAAGATATATTATCTCGCTGTCTTTAAGCGCCTTGACGGTAATCGTATTGCCTTTGCAGACGTGCATTGTTATAGGCAAATCTTCATAAACGTCTTTTCTTTCACCGCTTCCGACCAGGTCTGCGCATTTCATTTCTACTGCTCCTTCTGTGAGAAGTACGCACATTTCCTTATCTTTTTCACTGTACGTCACGCTCTTGCCCTTTGCAATCTTGACAACGAGAATATCCATCAGCATATCGCTGTTTACGCCGTCCATTTGAGTAAGCGTCTTTACTCCATCGCTGTTAAATTCCGGATAATTAAAAGCCATAACTTCCTCCTTTATCCTCTTGCTATCATATCGCCGAATTGCTTTTTCTCGTCTGCGATAAACTTCTCTAATTCTTTTACGGTCGGCATAAATTCCGAGCAACCGTGCGCCGATACTAGCATTGACGCAGAAGCAGAACCAAGCTCTAGGCAATCCATTATATCCTTGCCCTCGAACATTCCGTACATAAATGCCGAACCGTAGCCGTCGCCACCGCCAAAGGACTTGAACGCCTCAACGGGGAATGGCTTGATATTGTACTTCTTACCGTCGCAGGTGTGCGCAGTACTTCCCTTTTTGCCGTGCTTGATAATGACGATTTTAGCTTTCTTTCCAAACCAATACTTTGCAGTCTGCTCGTCGTCCATATCGGGCGCAAAGATAGCCTGCGTCAAATCATACTCTTCTCTTGAGCCCATTATTATGTCGGCATGTTCTGCTACGGCAGTATAGTACACTGCGATTTCGTCGCTACACTTCCAGTTATACGCGCGGTAATCTATATCGAATATAATCTTCGTATTATTCTTCTCTGCAAGTTGCATAGCCTTAAGGCAGGCTTCTCTCGACGGGCTTTGCGCAAGCGCCGTTCCGGAAATAAGAATCGCCTTTGAATTTGCTATGTACTCTTCGTCCACGTCAGAAGGAGCGAGCATAAGGTCTGCAATGCCGTCCCTATACATCAAAATACTGCTTTCGGACGGTGAGAGAATTTCCGTAAAGGTCAAACCTAGTTTTTCTCCATTCTTAGCCCTAGATACTCTCGATACGTCGATACCTTCTTTGACGAAGAAATTCGTAACGTAATCGCCGAATTGGTCATCGGATACCTTGCCGATAAAACCTACTTTCTTGCCAAGTCTTGCAAGACCGACCGCCACATTGGCAGGCGAACCGCCGAGATACTTGCGGTACTCTTTGCTCTCCGACAACGGCTTAAAGTAGTCGAGCGGATTGAAGTCTATTGCTATTCTGCCTACGAGAATAAGGTCGTATTTTCTGTCTTTTTCAAAAGTAACGTATTGCATTGTCTACCTCTTTTTGTGTTATCTACTTTTTATTGATATATTTATTTCATTTGTATTATGCGTCAGGTTGGCAAAGTTTTATTATATTACTTGCGACCTCTTGAACTGCCTCTATAGCGTATGGCAAATAAGTCTTAGGGTCATAAGTCGCCTTTTCGCTTGCCAAGCCTTTCTTAAGACCTTGCGTAAACGCCTGTCTAAGGTGCGTCGCAAAGTTAATCTTGCTAATACCGGCTTTGATACAATTTCTCACTACTTCGTCGGAAAGTCCGCTTGCGCCGTGAAGAACCAAAGGTATATCCACGTTGGAAGCAATTTCCTCTATTCTGTCAATAGCGATATGCGGAGTTCCTTTGTATACTCCGTGCGCAGTGCCCACACCGATTGCCAAGCTGTCGACGCCCGTCATTTCCACAAATTTGACGGCTTCGTCAACTTCGGTATATTTAATTTGTCCTTCGGTTTCTTCCTTTCCGCCGATAGTTCCCAATTCCGCCTCGACGCTTACTCCGCTACTATGCGCCATATCAACGACCTGTTTGGTCAACTTGACGTTATCTTCAAAAGACAGCATCGAACCGTCAATCATAACGGACGTATAGCCCGCGTCGATACAATCCTTGCAGATTTGCAAATCTCCGCCGTGGTCAAGGTGAATGGAAATATCCGCTCCGCCCTTGTAATTTGCCTTAACAAGCGAAGAATACGTGGCAACACCGCCGTATTTCAATGTGCGAGGAATAGTCTGAATAATAATAGGTTTGGATAAAATCCTTGTGGCGTTAAGCACGCCCAAAACGCTTTCAAGATTGTCTACGTTAAACGCAGGAACCGCGTAGCCCTGCTTCTTTGCTTCAATCAACAACTTGCTGTTGGTAACAATCATAATTGATTTCTCCCAAAATCACATTTATAATGTTATTATACTCTCACAGCACTATATTGTCAATATGTAATTAGAAATTTTTTACCAATTTTGCCATAAATTTGATACGCTAAAATCTTATAAAAACAGCGCATTTTGCACAAATTAAAGGCAAAAACTTGCCGTTTTTGCCTTTTTTATAAAATCTACAGTACCAAATTGTCCATATTTTTTAATATTGTCCATAAATATGTTATTAAATCATATTTATATCGTTATTGTCTACGTGAAGATCATCCATATGAGATTCGTCGGTATGCTGATTTTCAGTGTTGCCTCCCTCGACAGCGTTCTTATTGACATCTCCGCTAGGTGGCATACTGCAATACTTTACTTGGAACGTTTCATCGTCAGTACATAGATAGATAATACCCTCTATCAAACCTATAATAGCCGGAATACCCGTCCAACAGAATAGCAAATAAAGTATTCCCGAACCAATTTTACCAAGGTAAAACTTGTGAATACCCAAATCGCCAAGCAAAATAGCAAGAATACCTGCAACGTATTTATTTTTCATAATTCCTCCAAATGGTTAACTTATAGTTTAGTGAGTTAATATTAATTATACTCATTGAATATTATGAGCATAACATCACCAATTATACTAAGACTTAAAACTTGCGTTCATATATCTTCATTGCCAACGAATATATTCCGTACATCTTATGCGCTATAAGGAACGCTTGTATCTTTGACGCCTTACCGGCATTGCGAATGAGATGCTTGCAATATGCTTTATAATTTTTCCTATTATGAGCTTCTTTCCAAAATTGATTTTCCATGAATTGCTTAATAGACTTTTTATAATTTTTGTCCGTAACTATTATTGCATTTAGATATTGCACTAAATAATAATATTTTACAGCTCCTAATATTTCTTCTCCGCAAAATTTAAGTATATAATTCTCAGATTTCTCTATCTGTACCTGTCTTGAAGTCCAAAAATTATCTCTGCCAATATATCTGTTGATAAAATTATGGTGTAGATTATATGTATTCACATTATAGGATAAGTGTTCGTTTAGTATAGTTCTCTTTTCGGAGATATCTAGGCACTGCAACATATAGACAGCATCCTCACCACAGCAAATTCCTTCGACGTAACGTATATTCTTAAATTTCGACGCTAAAAACAATGTTCTCCAAGTTACACTGCGAACGTATTCGTTTTCAATGCAAAAATAGTACTTAATATTTTTATTATAAACAAGATCGTAGAGGTTCTTTTCTGGAACAGGTTTAACAACTCCTTGACACTCGCTATTCGTTAGAAAGAATACCATATCGGCCCCCTCTGAAACTATTGTGTCAAGGCACTTTTGATAAGTAGTCACATCAATATAGTCGTCAGAATCGACGAAAGCAAAATATTCGCCTTTCGCCACATCAAGGCCAAGATTTCTTGCCTTTGACACACCTTTTTCCGATACAAGTACTTTGACCCTATTGTCTCTCTCCGCCCACTGATAACACAATTCCAAGGTGTTATCTTGCGAACCATTTTCGATGAGAATAATCTCAAGATTGGGATACGTCTGATTGACGACACTTTCAACACACCTATCTAATGTGTCTGCGCTGTTATGTACCGGGATTATTACACTAATCAATTTATCCATAATAATTTCCTCCTATTTTCTATTGGCTATATCTTTTTTAATTTGCGTAGTAGAGATTTCCGGCGTACGTGGCAAGTAAACTACTTCGCAATAATCTTTAAGAAAGTCAAACTTACCTTCCCAGTCATTACCCATAACAAAGGTATCTATCCTAAATTCTTTTACGTCCTCTATTTTTTGTTCCCAACAATTTTCGGGTATTACCAAGTCTACGCATCTCAATGCTTCCAGCATTTTTTTGCGTTCTTCATAAGAAAAATAGCACTTCTTACCTTTAAGCGCGTTAAACTCATCGGTAGATAATCCGACAACCAAATAATCTCCCATTGCCTTTGCCCTCTGCAGAATATTGATATGTCCGTAGTGCAACAAATCAAACGTCCCGTAAGTCAAAACTTTTTTCATAATATCTCTACTCCTTTGTTATCCCTACAAAGTCCAAAATCTTCTTGCTGTAATCCAAACTTTGATCAAAATTAACTAAATCATTTATTTCTTTTCTTTTTTCTTTCCAATCGTCTTTTCCCGCTAAAATGCTGTCCAAGAACGCTTTTAACTCCTCGACGTCCTTTATCTTTTCTCCCGGCATATAATCAAGCGGATTCTCGACGACAAATCCCCTCTTGTCGGAATAATCGTCAATATCGTCAATGACAAATCCTATAGGTCTCTGCGTAAGAAGAAAATCAAAGTAAATTGACGAATAATCTGTAAGCAATATATCCGCTTCGCCGATAAAATTATACGGCATAATTTTTTTGCTCGACAAAAAATCGTTTTTAATTATTTTAATATTAGAAAAAGCGAGATTGAAAATATCAAGATTGTCTTGAGCTGGGTGAGGTTTTATTATAAACATAATATTCCTTTCGCTGAGAAAAACATTAAATTCCTTCAATGATTCTTCGCTAAACAACGGGAACTCATGATCAGAATCTTTCCTGTCCCAACGCGAAGCCTTCCTGAAAGTTGGCATATATAAAACTATTTTATCATAGTTTTCCTTTAATATTCCCAGTTGTTCCATTGCGTGGTTTTCTTCAAAAAATTGTTCGCACCTCGGATATCCGCATATAAAGAACTGATTTTCTTTGTATCCGAAGCATTTTTTGAAATATTCTTTACTAAATTCACATGTCGCCAAAATTCTTGTAGACCTCTTATAATAATTAGAAGAATATTCGCCCAATGTTTTAAGCGCTGTGCCGTGCCACATATCAAAAACCGTTTGATTTTTAGGAGTATTGTTAGCCATTTTGCCCATTCCGTGTGTATGAAATATGAACTTGGCAGTCAATGTATGATACGCTCCGGCTAATATGCCCTTTACTTTTTTTATGTGTTTAATATTATCGTAATAAATCAAATCGTTGTCGTTGGCTACCACCAAATAAATCTTATATTTTTCATTATATTTGTTTTTAATTAAATACTGTATCAATGCGTGGTGATTATTATCATAACTTGTCCTACCGTAAAAAACTATCTTATTTTTTTGTTTAGGTAAAATTTTATTGACTAAAGTTATTAATTTAATTCTATTCATTATCGCTATTCTCCTCAAATGTATCCTCATTTTCTCCAGTCTTTTCTAATTTTTCGTTTTCTTCATTGTGCTGAGTATCCCCATTGACGAGTTGAGGCATTTTCTTTCCCCTTTTTAGCATACCACAAAACTTTTTTATAATGAATATGATTTCGCGCATATTAACAATCAATATCAATAATATAACAGCAGTTGCGTAAACCCATTTATATTTAACATTAAGAGTATAAACAACAGCCAATATCATTAAAAGCATATATTGCGCGATAAACTTAAACCAATTAGTATTAATCTTAACAAGCTTTTTTGCCAGTAATACTCTGGTAACAAATATAACCGTATAACTCAACCAAAAAGCTATAATGGACACATATACGACGCTACTTAATCCGACAAACTTCGCGAAAATCGGCATAAAAACGCAACATACCGCAAGATTCACTCCCGCGCCTATAAAGGTCGAATACATGCTGTATTTTGTCTTATAATATGCTCCGAAAAACGCTCCGAAAAACGCAGAAAAACAACCGGATACAGCTCCCATAATTAAAATAGGAGAAAATATCCAAGCTTCATAAAAATTATTCTTTAGTAAAAATTTAGAAATGTACGGAACTATTAAAATAATTGCTCCTGTAGCTAGAAATATAATGGGAGTATAGTACTTAAAAACAGTACTGTAGAATTCATTCCTATCACTACTCTCGCTTTCTTGCGCAGAAGATAATGACCATGCTTGCAAAAAGATACTACTAACTACATTGATAAGAGCAGGCAACTTACTTGCGGCTGTAACCAGTCCTGCAACCGTCCAAGCCTGTTGATACAATTCTTCATTTTTTCCTAAACCGGCGATTGTTATTACTGATAAGTATACCATTAGATAACGTCCTGAAGTCTGCACTATCCACCAACTTATGCTATTTGAAACGTTGGGAATAGAATATTTTAACATTTCTTTCAAAGTTATCTTATTGAAATCACGAACTTTAATATACTTCCAAGGATTAACGGTAATAGTAAGTAAGATGATTACTACTATAGGCGCCACAATTAGTGATAAAAGATACCCATTTATACCAAGACGCAACGGTACTATAGCTATATATGCGGTCAGCAACATCGCTACCGCCTCTATAATACTAGAGATAGCGTAGTTAACAGTCTTGCCAATACCTCTTGTAAACTCGCACAACAACCCCTTAAAACCTCTAAGAACAAAAAGAGGAATTAGTAACAAAAGATATGTCCCGCTATAGATTGAACCCGTATACTTAGCGATAAAATAAAATGCGACATCAAATATGGCAAAAACTAAAGATCCTATAAAAACTATAGTAAACGAATTGGTAATTATCGCGTTGGGCGAATACTTCTTATCTACCGAAAATCTAAACAATGCTTCCGCTAACCCTAAAGTCAATAGTGGGATAAATAAGTCGGAGATAGTAGTCACTACATTGTCCGTTATACCATACTGACTCTCAAGTAAATATTTCGTTAACATTGGAAGTATAAAAAACTGAGCCGCCTTACCCGTAAGGTTGCCTATTGCAAAAATTATTGAATTTGAAATCAGTCTTTTATACTTGTTCATACTTTGAGTTATTTTATTATACCCCAAAAACTAAGCGTTTGGCAACACTATTATCTTTCTATGTTTCCCAAAAGAATGAATATGGGTATATTATGTTCCACTCCGGTCGCAAAATTTGACCTAATATTAAATACACAGTCATTATTAATATTATCAAGAAAGTAAGTGCTTTCTTACTATTTAGATCATATTTTCTTAGAGCATTTGGTATTAAAATTATGTAAAACGTACTAAAGTACGATATTATTCTATCAATCAAACTGATTCTATAACCAAATATTACCCCTATCGCAGGTATAAGAACCAACCATGCAATAAGATTTCTTTGACAGCTATAATTTAATTTCGAGATGCCAATGACCCGATTATCTTTTATTTTGCTAATTACTATGAATATTAAAATAAAAAATATAACATTACGCATTACTAAATAAGTTATTGACATGCTTCCTGCACCGGAGTATATTTGCGAATCAAAATAATGCGAATATTGTGGCGCAATAATTTCAACAAATCTGAAAAATCCATTTGTTGCCGTAAGTATAATTACTAATACTGTCAAAATTATTGCTAATACCTTGCTAAATTTAATATACGGCAATATAGGTATTATAATAAATAATATAGCGCTTTTGTGAAATAAAAATGCAATTATAATCCAAAAGTATGAGATAATAATTTTTTTGTTTATTAGCCTATCATATGCTATCAATAAAAATGCAATCGCTAATTCTTGTCTAAGAATGTTCAGAGTTGAGCCAAAACACATTAAATAAAAAAACAACAAAGATACAGAATAATTCCTACTGTGTTTGCGCAAAAACCAAATATAAACAGGATAATATATCATAGCCGAGCAGATGATTATACCTTGAGGATTTGTTGTAAATTTACCGACAAGTTTATTCAAGAAAATATATCCTAATTCAAATCTAGTTATGTTGGCATAATCGGGATTAGATATTACGTTAATAAATATTCTATGATATTCGTTAGTATCGCTTCCGACGCTGATTCCTCTAAACATAGCAAGAACCATCATGACAATCATTGCAATTATCATGTATGTCCCTTTATCCTTTTTTTCTGCCTGCGTTGTAGTTAAATTGGCGTTATAGCTTAGAATTCTTTTAGACAATTTTGCTTGAAGATAAGCAAATATAAATACAAACGCAGTAAGTAATAACATATCACTCATAGGCTTTTTATATTGTAATAAATATCCTCCAATCTTTTTGCCTGCTCTACAATATCGAAACCTGCTTGCTTAATTTTCTCGAAACAACCCCTCCTTTCGTTTTCTGATACTCCATCAAGTGCTACAACCGTGTCGCTCCAGTCTTTTGGCGTAGAATCATTAGCCATAATTCTCACAGAATCTAAAATTGCAACCTCTTTAGTTAGCGAATCAAAATAAATCGTCTGCAACCCGTTGCTCTGTGCTTCAATTAGCGCTACGGGCAATCCCTCAAACAAAGACGGAAAAACGAAGCAATCCATTGCGCTCAACAAATCTCCTACGTCTTTCCTATTATCCGTAAAGATAACGTATTCTAACAAGCCGGAAGTATTGACGTAATCCAATACGCCGGACTCTTCCTTTCCATAACCTACAAACAAAAGACGTACGTCTTGTCTGATCTTTAGTAATTCCTTTAATACGTCAACCGCGAATTTTTGATTTTTTTGTGAACATAATCTACCGACGTTTCCCAAAACAAATTTATCTTGCAAACCTAATTCTTCCCTTATCTTTTTACGACCTTCACTATTATAAACATAGTTATTTAGGTTGATTGCATTGTATATTGTCTTATATTTTTTATCGTTAATAATCTTTTTGCCAAATGCGTTTTGTCCCGCTTCTTTTGAGCATGCAAAACAATAATCGCTTTTTGGGGCAAGTCCGCTTACCAATATTCTATTTCTGATCGCTCTAAGAGGTTTTTCCGAAAGTTTTGTATTATGGCTGTGAGAAATACATTTAACGTTGCCGTATTTTCTAGCATATTTATAAACCATTTTAGCAACTAGAAGTTCATGGCAATGTATAATATCATATTCACTTCCATGTTCCTTGAAAAACTCTTTAAGATCTTTTAATGTTTTGAAATAGGTTTTTATACCTGGAACCGTAAACTTGTAGACCATACCTCCTAATTCATTTATTTCATTATTAAAACTATTGTTTGGTAACGAGAGTACCAAAAAATCAAATTGAACCTTATCTTTATTAATATTACGATAATAATTCATCACTACGTTAGAAACACCGCTACTTGTACCCGTAGACCACAATACTTGCAATACTTTCATTGCCTCTCCTTTGATTTTTTATGCGACATATACATACGCATAAAGTCCAAATCGTGATGATAAGTCAATTTATAATTATCGGGGAAATCAAAATGCTTATATAGCGTAGTTCCCTCAGGTAATTGTTGATATGCCTCTACCAATGAAGAAAGCGGATCAAAATTCTTGTATATCAAGTCAAACCTAAATGCTTCTGGAGATTGGAGAATATAATATCTGCTTCTATCGCACTCCCAAAAGTCAAGACAGCCCAAAGAATCTACAATGCGTTGGCAAGTCGCCACGACTTGAAATTCATCCAACTTGTCCATATATAGATCAATTAACTCTTTTGTAACGAAAGGTCGCATAGCGTCGAATACCATTAGTTTTTCACACTTATAATTAGTTTTTATATGCTCCATACCGTTTTTGAAAGAGATATTACGCTCGCTTCCGCCTACGCAAACGTCTACATCAAATCTTTCTCTAAACCAATCTAGGTATTCCTCCGCGCACACAACGACAGTTCTGTCAACCTTGCTTGATTCAAGCGTAGCTTTGACCACATACTCAACCACGGGCTTTCCCAATAAGTCTTGATATTGTTTTGGTGTTGGAGCGCCAAACCTTTGACCTACTCCGCCGGATAAAATCATAGCTATATTCATTCTTGCCCCTCTCTTGTCTTGTCGTATAATTCATACCCGTGAGTTGCCACTCTTTTCTCTTCGGGCGGTAATTGCATATAATCGCCGTAAAACTGCGTAAGATACTTATCCCAGCCTATAGGAGCCGGCAATACTAAGTTCTCGAATTGCATATATTCGCATTCCCCGTACGTTTCTACTCTCTTAACTATTCTATTGCTTCCTACTTGGTCGATATATTCCCCAACGTATTCGCATTGATCATAAGGTAAACTTCTTGCTAATTTATAAATTTTCTTATGCAATCTTTTTACGCCATATATTTTAACGAAAAATCTTAAAAATTCTACCGCCAAGTTTTTAACAAACGAACACCCCTTTCTCCAAGGATTAACCAATAATGAATAATTCATTACTTGATACTTATGCATTTTCTTCATTTGTTTCTCTGCTGTAGCTATGTCATTGCCAAGTCCGTCTATAGGAAAAATATCAAGATATAACCCCATTTCAACTCCCGAATAAACGTCATCTTCTATAAGCAACGTATCCATATCCACCAATTTCAAAAATGTATAGACGTACTTATGATTTAACTCATGAGAAAACAATTTGTATCTATCATTTTCTTGTTTCTCTTTGAATATTTCTATTAGTTTGTCATAGTCAGGACGAGGCATATGCACATCAATATCATCATCCCAAGGTATAAAACCTTTATGTCTAACCGCGCCAAGCAACGTCCCCCCTGATAAAAACATTTCCAGACCATTATCTTTACATAGGTTGTCCAAATATTCTGCCATACTTAAAAGCCGTTGACGCATCTCATTAATTTCTATTTTTCTCATTTCCCTTTCCTTTTTTATTTTTTTGCAAGCTCCGCAATTTTATCGTTCACTTCATTAAACTTTCTTGCAATCAATTTGTCGCTTGATTTCAATTGCTCGTAATCTTCCGATGACAAGATTTTTGGATTCTTTTTCCCTTCACTCCAATCTACGTAAGTCAGATAATCCATTATTTTATCTGAGTACTGCGAGTTGCCGATTATAGTTTGGAAAAAACTCTCGTCGGGACATATACAGTTCTTAAAATACTTCAAGTACGGTTTTCTTTCTACTTCTTCTAAAATATACGTCATAGTTCCATAAGTAATCGCAAACCACTGACTGCCAAAGAACCAATCTACTCCAAGTATGTTTTTCCGCTTAAATAGACTACGTGTCATTCCGCCTGTCATATAATTGTATATTTTTCTTAAAACTCTCATAATAAATCTTGGCGACGCTCCCCATGTAGGATACCAAGTTTGATTTCTTTTAAGATACCGTCTATACCTCTCATCCTCTTTCGGAATAATTTCAATGAAGTTATAACCGAAGTTCTGCACAAAGAAATTTTGTATATACTCATTTGACTTTATTGGATAATCCTGTCCGCTTATAAACCAAACGTAGTCATATTTGCGCTCGCCCTCTTTTACGCATTTCATAAGTTCAAGCATTGATTCGACTAATGATATATGTCCCCACTTAGCGTCTATTCTGTTGGAAGTAAAATAAACATTGGCTTTTTTATTTATATCGCCAATGATATTACTTTTTTTATCTATATGCACATAGAAATCGACGCAAGGGTAATCCAAGGCATCTATCAATTTATTAATAGCCTCGGGATTTTTATGAGCCAATATTAAATATGCTATACGAACTTCACTCATTTACTTACTCTTTTTTAATTATTTTTCTTTCACCGGCTTTTGTCGCATCAACTTTATGAAAACGAACTTTCTCAACCGATTTGGCATAAGAACTTGTATAACGTATCTCATAAAACAACACTTTCTATACTCGCCTTTAGTTATTATCTTGTTGTTTAGCATAAACTTAAACAAATCCCTTTCGCTTATATAGTATTTTTTGCCACCGCGCCTGCTAAAGGTTGCCTCGTTGATTCTCGCGTATACAAGATTCTCTTTTATATTTGCAAATTTACAACCTGCCAAATACATTCTTACCCAAAGATAACTATCCTCGTTATAGAACCAATGCAGGTATCCGCCGGCTTTCTCGACTTCGCTTTTTTTGAACATAACCGTCATATGATTGAACGGACATCTCTTTTTAAGATATTCGCAGATATCATTATGCTCGGCAGGCACGTCCCTTATGCTGACGACGTTATCTACACTGCCTATAAATTCGGCTATGTCGCTTCCCACTATAGAAAGCTCGGGGTCTTTCTCAAACATGGCAAGTTGTTTTTCGAATCTATCTTGCACGGCAATATCGTCGCTATCCATTCTTGCGACGAGTTCGTATCTGCAGTATTGCATACCCTCTTTAAGCGCATTGCCCAAACCGACGTTTTGCTCCAATGGATAAACTTCAATCAAATCCCCGTATTCTTCGCTCAAGCCGTTTAACGCTTGCATACTCTCTTCAGGTATCGGACCGTCAACGACTATTACCACTTGCGACGGCCTTACCGTTTGCTCAATGATACTCTTTACCGCCGTTATTACGTTTTCCGCAACGTCGTTCTTATAGACAGACATCAATACGCTGAATTCTTGCATAACACTTTCCTTTCTATTCTTTTATTACTTTTCCTATCGTCTTAAATATAAGACCTATATCGTAAAAGAACCCTGCTTTCTCAATATACTTGAGATTAAGCTGTAGCTTGGCTGGCATAATCTCTTCTATATACTTTCTTTCGGGGTCGTCATCGCCGTCGAGAAGGTCGTTTTCATTGCGAAACTCTATCGACGCAAGGTCGGTTATTCCCGGTTTTACAGACAGTACTCTGAGTTGTTCGTCGCTATACATAGCCACGTATTTGGGCACTTCGGGGCGCGGACCGACAAAACTCATCTTGCCCGACAAGACGTTGAAAAGTTGTGGCAGTTCGTCAATCTTGGTTTTGCGGATAAACTTGCCCACCTTTGTAACTCTATTGTCGCCTTCGGTGGTAATTTGCATACCCTTAGCCTCGGCGTCTACTATCATAGACCTGAACTTCCATATCTTAAAGGTCTTTCCGTGTCTGCCGACCCTCTCTTGCTTAAAAAGCACCGGACCTTTTGACGAACACTTGATTGCTATAGCTATTATCAAAAATAACCAAAGTAGCAAGGATATACCCAGTAGCGAGAAGAAAATATCAAAGCACCGCTTAGAGAACTTATACACCTACAGCCTCCTTAAAGTTTTTGATTATATATTCCACTTCTTCGTCCGTCAATAGCGTATGCAACGGCAACGTAATCTCGTTGCTATATAATTCGTAAGCGTTGGAATAATTCTTTATATCGAATCCCAATTCTTTGTATCCGCTGAACATCGGCAATGGCTTATAATGCACGTTGGTAGCAATGCCGGCGTTTGCCATTTTAATAATTATCTCATTGCGTTTAGCTTCGTCGATACCTTTAATTCTTGTGATATACAAATGTCCGCTACTTTGACTGTCGGTTGAGTAATGTGTGATAGATTGGATTACGGTACCCTTAAAAGCCTTGTCGTACTTCGATATTATTTCTCTGCGCCTTGCGAGCAGGCTATCGTATCTCTTTAATTGCACAAGTCCAAGCGAAGCCATGATATCCGTCATATTGCATTTGTATCCCAATGTCTTTATGTCGTACTCCCACGCGCCTGCTTTCATTTTAGAGAGCGCGTCTTTAGACTGTCCGTGCAAACTGTCGAGTACTAATTGAGTGTAGATAAACTCATTGTCAATACCTTTAATATCTCTCCACGTAACCGCTCCGCCTTCAGCAGTAGTCAAGTTCTTAACGGCATGGAACGAAAATGACGTAAAGTCCGCAATCTCGCCGGATATCTTACCGTTTTGCTTTGCACCGAATGAATGCGCAGAGTCTGCGATAATAGCTATTCTGCCGATTGCTCTTTGTATATCGTTGGACGGTTTGAACATACCTTTATTTTCATTGGCAATCTTAAAAAGAGCGTCATAGTCGGCAATTACACCTGCAATATCCACGCCTATGATTGCTTTGGTCTTTTCCGTAACGGCTTTGCGTACATTGTCAGCCGATATATAAAAATCATTCTTGTTCGTATCTACAAGCACGATTTTAGCTCCGACGTGATTTATAACGCTTGCCGAAGCAGTATACGTATAGGCGCTGGTGATAACTTCGTCGCCTTCGCCGATACCCAAAAATCTCAAAATCAGTTCGAGTCCTGCCGTAGCGGAATTAAGACATACCGCTTTTTGCGTACGGCAATACTCGGCGATTAATTTTTCGAACTTTTTAGTCTTAGGTCCCGTCGTTATCCAACCCGACTTGAGAGTATCTACGACCTCGTCAATCTCTTCTTGAGTGATATCAGGAGGTGAAAATTTGATATTCATACGCACTTCCCTATTTTAGTATTTATAATATTATAACATTATACGCGCAAAAAAACAACATAAATTTACATATATTATTGCCAATAAAAAACCTCGTTTTTCAACGAGGCTTTATAATCGAATTTTATTTATTTTCGGTAGCTTGGATTTTGGCAAGTTGATTTAGTTCATAATCGGGATTTCCTCTCCACAAATTCCATTTGAGCGCATACGAAAACGCGCTGAGCGGATATGTCTTACCGCGATAAATCTTGGGCGGACAAATCTTGCAACCGAGTTTATCGAAGAAAGGACGCAGATTTTCCATACGCCTTTCAAAGTCAGCGTAATTGCGACATTCTGTCTTTGTCCAACACACTTCGCTAAAAGCAACCAAGCGAGCGTAAGTGAGCATATCGAGTTTCTTCTCGTCGCGTATATACTCTGCCCATTGCGGAATTTCCATACCCAAAACGTTGCTTTCGTCCTTGATACCAAGAGTTTTAGCGGAAAAACCGTACGTCTTCTTAAGCGGTCTAACGTTGTACGGGTGATCCATATATACGTAATTGACCATAGATAAAATACACTGACCGCCTTTAGACATCCAATATAATTCGTTTTTATTGCCACCGCTGTGCTTAATCCACCATTGCGCAACGACGTCGTTATCCATTATTTCTTTGGCGTCCAGCATCTCGTTCCAGCCGATCATTCTCTTGCCTTTTGTACGCAAATACTTTGCAATCTCGTTGTTGAAATACCCCTGCAAAGCATTCTCGTCTTTTAATCCCAACAGTTTGATTTTTTCCTGACAGCAAGGACATTTTTTCCATCGAGTTTTTGGCGCTTCATCTCCTCCTATATGGAAAAAACTACCTGTAAATATTGTACACAGCTCATCAACCACGTCTTTGGCAAAGTCGTATACGTCGTCTTTTCCGCAACAGCAAATATTGTCCATAATACCCCAGCGGTCGCTGACGTCCGTTGGCTCTTTCGCACATGACAAATTGGGATAGCAAGATATTGCCGACACCATATGCCCCGGCATATCAATCTCCGGAATAACCTCTATATGCCTATCTTTAGCGTAAGCGACAATATCTCTCATATCGTCTTGAGTATAGTACAAATTGCGCCCGTATTCATTCTCGTCATATCCCCGACTTCCAGAACCCATCAAAGCCTTTGGCGAAAGCGGAGTACGCTTGCGAATTGCGCCCTTTTGCGTCAACAGCGGATACTTCTTAATCTCTGCTCTCCACCCCTGATCGTCAGTCAAGTGCCAGTGAAATTTATTCATTTTAAGATGCGCCATTACGTCGAGTATTTGCTTGATTTTCTCAACTTTCCAAAAGTGGCGCGCGCAATCCAAAGAAAAGCCTCTGTATTGATAATTCGGGCAGTCTTCTACGTAAACTCTCTGCAATCCCTCATGCGTAAAAATCTGTTGTATCGTCATAAACGCATAGAATGCTCCTTGCTCCGTCTTTGCGCTCACAGTGACCTTGTCTTGGACACAATCTATACGATACGCCTCATTTTGCAAATTCTTGTCAATTTCAAAAAATACTCGGCAGTTTTCTCCCCTTTCTATATCTGCCAAAAATCCTTTCATTAACGCTTTTGTGTTGGCAAAAGCTCCAGACACAACGCTGTATTTACCAAGAGCGATACTTCCGCTTTTTTCTTCAACTTTTATCGGCAAAGGTATTATATTCATTTTACTCTCCCCCAAAATGCTTGTTAAAATTATCTTTGGTATATTATATTTTATATTTTAACACAAATGCCTAGGCAATTCAAGTACCGTAATACGCTAACTTGATATAAAAACGGACGGGGTAAAAATACTCCGTCCAATGCCTAGCAGTAATTTCAAATAACTTAAATAATATAAAACATGACTGATAAAGCGCCCAAAACGATACCGACAATAGATAATACTCTGCCGTTGGTAGCTTTAGGCTTGCCGTCATACTCTCCCGTATTGCAAAGTTCCAATGCTTTTTGGGCTTTTGTGAGACCGATAGCGCCGAAAACTATTCCGAGTATTCCGCCGAGAATACCTATAGCGCCGAAAACTATTCCAAGTATTCCGCCGGGAATACCGAATATTAAAGCCAAAATTCCATAAGTATTGGCGTCCTTTGCAAACTTATTGAACAAAAGTTGTTTATGACCGTGACTGCCGTTATTGTTATGAGAAGAAGTAGTAAAGACTTGACCGCCATGTTCCACGTGAGATTCAAATTCGCTTTGGGAATTGACAAAGCCGTCATTTTTTTCAAAGTCATTACTAAACTCTTTGTCAAATTCCTTATCGATGTCGCTGTGGAAATCGTCTTTTGCTGACGTCACTTCCTCAAAATCCTGCTTGCAATAACCGTTTTCTTGCGTAAAGTCCTCATCTTGCTTTAATTTGCAACCGCAATATCCGCAATAGATATCGTTATCCTCGACTTGTCCGCCACAATTTCTACAATGCTTCATATAACTCTCCTGTATTTATATTAACACCACAACCGTTACGGCTATGATACCTATAACAACCGCCAATACGCTCAACGCGATACTTATCTTTGAACATATCTCGCCGACTTTACAGAATGTCGCTCCCGTCTGGTCGTTGTCTTGTCCCTTTTCTCTAGCCTTGTTTGCAAACACTAAACTTACGATAGCGCAAACAACCGTGCCAAATGTAACGGATAAAATACCGCATATAAGGCATATCAACGCTTCAAAATTCTCACTTGCCGACTCTGTTATGTTGTTGATAGATTGCTCTACCGTAGTACGTTTATCTTGCTTATCGTCTGTACGAGAATCTATATTCTCTACTTGCGCTCCGCAACTCGAGCAATAACTGTCAAAATCGTCCAAACGATTGCCACATTTTTTACAATATCTCATAAACTCGCTCCTTTATATTTACAGAATCATTATACTACGCTTTTATTGCCTTTGCAATATCAAAATAATGTAAAAACTACAAAAAAATATAATTTAGCTTAATTTCAATTAAATGTATCAAAAAGTGTGTACTTATTTGAGAAAAGTGTTATAATTAATTTGAAAATCTGCATATAGCGCAAATAACAGGAGTATAAAATGAGCGTAATAGAATTGACAAAGGATAATTTCGACAAAGAAATCATGAACAGCGATAAGATTGTTCTTATCGACTTTTGGGCAAGTTGGTGTATGCCCTGCAAAATGCTCTCGCCCATAGTAGACGAAGTGGCGGAAGAAAATCCGCAAATCAAAGTATGCAAAGTCAACGTGGATAAGGAAGGCGAACTTGCAAGCGCTTTCAAGGTATCGAGCATACCTATGCTTGTCGTAATCAAAGACAATACTGTCGTCGAAACGAGCGTAGGCGTAGTACCAAAACAAAAGATTTTACAAATGCTGAACGTGCAGTAGTTGACGACAAAAGATTTTCATGATTAAATATCAATATAATTCATTTAATTTTTACTAAAATAGGAGAAAATAAATGACAGGAAGTAAAAAAATTGCTCTATCAATCGTGATACCTCTGGCAATAATCTTAATAATATTATTAAGTTTGTTTTTGGTATATGGAATTGATATTTTGAAAGATGCATTTGAGCATAGAGATTGGACTAAAATTGATTATTGTAACGATAGTTGGGATGTGAAAATACCCAACGCTACTATCGAATATACCTTTTCAAGCTGTGGCGGTTTCAACGGCGACGGTGAAACATATACGTTATGTCGATACTCTTCCATTCCAAGCGAATTTTTGCAAAATTTCACATTGGATAGCAAAGGCGAAAATTTGGAAAAGTATAATAGTATCTCTACCATGTTGCAATCTAGTAACATTGATAAAAGCAAACTTATTGAGCCGGACGAAAATTATATATGGATGAGCAAGACGAAAAATTCCAACAACACCCTCTTGCTCGCTTATAATCAACAAACAAATACTTTGTATATCATTGAGCAATTTATATAAATCAACTTAATATAAATTTTATATTCAAGGCTACGGCGAAAATACAAACCGTAGCCTTTTTGTATGTATAACTAAACTCTTATTGGCAATACTTCTCTTCGGAGGTATTAAAAATGAAATTAAAAGACAGTCAAACTTACAAAAACCTAGCTAGAGCTTTTGCCGGCGAATGTCAGGCAAGAACGAGATACGAATTTATCGAATACGGCGCAAGAGAACAAGGATATAAAGCTCTTGCCGACATTATCGACAAAATAGCGTTCCAAGAATTTACGCACTCTAGAATGATTTACAGCTTTATACAAAGCGCGGACGACGGCACGATTGACAATATCGAAGTATGCACGGGCTATCCGTTCAGACAAAAGTGGGACCTTATGGACAACTTGAGATTAGCCGCCGAAGACGAAGGCGTGGAAGCAGATAAACTCTATCCCGAGTTCGCAAGAGTGGCAAAAGAAGAGGGCTTTACAGATATAGCCAATCTCTTTAACAATCTTATCAAGATTGAAGAAACGCACAAAAAAGAGTTCATGCGACTACACAAGATGTTCAAAGAAGGAAAGCTCTACAAGAGCGACACCGCGGTAGTTTGGAGATGTCCGGAGTGCGGATTCGAAGCTACGTCAAAGCAAGCCTTCGATACTTGCCCCGTATGTCAAGCAAAACAAGGCGTAATTACTCTTAAAGAAGCGTAAAACCATTCTCTAAAATTTGAAATATAACCAATATAGCCCGCTATCTTCACAATAAAAGGTAGCGGGCTATTTTTTTTTGAAAAATATGCTTCAAATCACTTTACAACTTTAGCGAGATAAAGTATAATGACTTCACTACCCTAAAGTAAAGATAAAAGGAGATATTAAAATGAAAAAGAAAATTATCGTTACGCTACTTATATGTTTAATTGCGTTGACTAGCGTATTGGCATTCGCAGGCTGTCAAAAATACCTCGACAACGATACTCTTATCGGCTATGACGTCGACCTTGCAAAAGCAGTTGCAAAAGAACTTGGCGTAGAGGTCAAATTTAAGGAAATCGACTGGAATAATAAAATCGTTGAGCTCAAAGCCGGAAATATCGATATGACTTGGAACGGCATGACTATTCTTGACGACCTTAAATCTGAAATGGAAATAACGCAACCGTATATGCTCAACAAACAAGTGGGCGTTATCAATAAGTCAAATGCAGGCAAGTTTAACTCTCTTGAGTCTATTAAAAACGCTAACTTTACATATGAAAGCGGAAGCGCCGCGGAAAAGTTTGCAAAAAAGAATAACTATAAAGGCACCGGCGCAAAATCGCAAATGCTGGCGATGACGAAAGTACTTGCAGGAAGTAGCGACGTAGCTATAGTAGACCTATTGCTTGCCAATTTCTACAGTTCTTCCGATTCTTCATTCTCCGACCTTATGATCGCAGTAGAATTCAGCGAAGAAACTTACGGAATTGGAATGCGTAAGGGCGACCTCGGTACTCTTGATAAGATATGTACCGCCATTATGAAATTACAAGAGGACGGCACTGTAGACGAAATCGCCAAAAGATACGGACTTCAAGACCAAATAATTAAGATGAACTATACCCCGCAATGGGAAAACCTCACCGACGAACAAAAAGCCGGCTGGAATAAAATTGAAGAAAAAGGTTATTTTGTTGTAGGTTGCACAATTTTTGCTCCTATAGCATACGAAAAATAAAATGAAACAGTTTTTACAAATAACTTATCAACTTCTTGATGCGTGCAAATACACTTTGGGCTTGTTCTTTGCTACGCTTGCGATTGCCATACCTTTGGGGTTGGTAATTTGCGCTTGCGCAATGAGTAAATTCAAACCGTTGAAATACGTAACCAACGTATTTATTTGGATAATCAGAGGTACTCCGCTTATGTTGCAAGTCATAATAGTAATGTTTGCGCCGGGACTTTTGTTAAAAATACCCTTTCAAGAAGTATTTCTTGCGGCGCTCATTGCTTTTGTAATAAACTACGCAGTATATTTTGCGGAAATATACAGGGGCGGAATACTTGCCGTACCAAAAGGTCAATACGAAGCGGGACAAGTACTGGGCATGAACAGAATGCAAGTCAATAGACTTATTGTCCTACCGCAAGTCGTAAAGAGAATAACTCCCGCAATGAGCAACGAAGTAATTACGCTTGTCAAAGATACCTCTCTTGCCAGCGTGATAGGTCTTGCCGAAGTAATAATGACTGCTCAAAAAATCGTATCGACAAAAGCTCTTCTCTGGCCACTGTTCTATACCGGCGTATTCTATCTCGTCATGGTAGGCGTATTGACACTCTTCTTCAAGTGGCTCGAAAAGAAAATGAATTATTACAAGGCGTGAGGTGAATATGGCATTTTTTGAAGTAAAAGACATATATAAAAACTTTGGCGCCAACAGAGTGCTTAAGGGCATTGATTTAGAACTTGACGAAGGTCAGGTACTTGCCATAATCGGCTCTTCGGGTAGCGGTAAAACTACGCTACTGCGATGTATAAACTTCTTGGAAATACCCGACAAGGCCGAAATCTTCTTGGGCGGTGAAAACATATTTTCGGTAGATAATCTCGACAAAGTAAACGAGGCTTTGCAAAACGAAGTCCAAGAAAACGCAAAAGAAGAGGTCACTGCCGACGAAATCGCTAAAATAGACGATTCAAAAAGCAGTAAAGACTCTATAGGAACTTCTAAAGAAAATAATGCTAAAAATAAAAAGCCTAAGGAAGAGAAAATAAAGCCAATTAAAATCAGCAAAGAGAAGAAAAAACAAATTGCTACGCAACGGCTTAAAATGGGAATGGTATTTCAATCTTTTAACTTATTCCCCCACTACAACGTACTTAAAAACCTTACCTTAGCTACTAGACTAAAGTATGACAAAACAATTAATCCTTTTGGAAAATACTTCTCGAAGTCGGTAAGAACCGCCAGAAAACAAGCCTTCAAGGAGATTGACGAAAGAGCCGTCGAACTCTTAAACAGAGTGGGGCTTGGCGACAAACTAAAAGCCTACCCTTGCGAGCTTTCAGGCGGTCAACAACAGCGCGTAGCTATTGCAAGAGCGTTGATATTGCAACCTGAAATATTATGCTTTGACGAACCTACAAGTGCGCTCGACCCCGAGCTCACAAGAGAGGTACTTAAAGTCATAAAGGACCTCAAGAAAGACGGACATACTATGATAGTCGTCACTCACGAAATGGAATTTGCAAGAAAAGTAGCTGATAAAGTTATATTTATGGCAGACGGCGTGATTGAAGAACAAGGCGCTCCCGAAGAAGTCTTTGGAAATCCGCAAAGCTCCAAGACAAAGGCATTTTTGCAAGAAAGCGAAAAATCTATAGACGAGGATTGATATGAAAGCAGACCATATGGACGAAATGATAGAAAAACTGTATTTGGTAATCTCTAAGCTCTCAACTCAAGAGGAATGTAAGCAATTCTTCCAAGACCTTTGCACCAACAAAGAGATTGAGCAAATGGCGCAACGCATAGAGTCCGCCCTACTTCTCAAACAAGGTATGACGTACACTCAAGTCATTGAACAAACCAATATTTCTTCGGCTACGCTGTCAAGAGTGTCGAGAGCATTGCAATACGGAGAAGGATATAAAAAGTTTATTTAATCAAACGATTTAATTACACTATAAATTAAAACAGCGAGTATCCCTCGCTGTTTTTGCATATTGACATTTCAATATAATACATGATACTATTTTATTAGCATAATATACGGGGGGAAATTATGAAAATCACACTTAACGGTCAATGGTCGCTACAATCGGGCGAAAAAACTTATAAAGCCAAGGTACCCGGCGACGTCTTTTCCGATCTGATAGCAAACGGCGCAATAGACAATCCGCTCATTGGTCTTAATGAAGAAACCGTTCAGTGGGTGGGACGCTCAAACTGGGAATACTCACGAACTTTTACTGTTGACGAACAAATTCTAAATTTCCAATACATAGAACTAAATTGCAATATGCTTGACACTTTGGCAGACGTATACGTCAACGACAAACTCGTCGCCAATGTGAAAAATATCAATAGGCATTACGCTTTCGACGTCAAAGGACTTCTCAAAGAGGGAGAAAACTCAATTAAAATATGCTTCTACTCTCCTCTTCCCTATATAGCCGATAAGCACAAAAAGAACCCATTGCCCAATTCTACGCTCGGCGAAGCGGGGTCTTGCCATATCCGCAAAAGCCCCTATCACTTCGGTTGGGACTGGGGTCCGCATTTGCTTACGTGCGGAATCTCGGGAGATATTTTCCTAAACTGTTACGACGTGTGCAAAATCACACGCCTTGATATAAAGCAAACGCACAGTCAAAACTGCGTGGATATTAACTTAAAAACTTATCTATCCAATGACGTAGACGGCTTATCCGTATCATATACGCTATCTTTTGGAGGGATGGAAATCTGCTCTTCGTCAGGCGAAAATCCCACTACTCTCAAAGTAAATAACCCTCGCCTATGGTGGTGCAACAATATGGGCGAACAACCGCTATACGACCTTGACGTCAAGGTATGCCAAGGAGATAAAGTTCTTGCGCAAAAGTCGCAAAAAATAGGACTTAGAACTATTACGCTAGATAAAGAGCTTGACGATATAGGTCGCAATTTCTGCTTTTACATCAACGGCAAGAAGATATTTGCCAGAGGCGCGAATTGGATACCTGCCGACAGCTTTATCAACAACGTAAGCGACGAAAAACTCTACGACCTTCTCTATAAAGCAAAGGCGTGCAATATGAATATGATAAGAGTATGGGGAGGCGGATATTATGAAAGCGACAGATTCTATGACATATGCGACGAACTCGGATTATTGGTATGGCAAGACTTTAACTTCGCTTGCTCTCCGTACCCTTTTGACGACAAAGAATTTTTAGACGAAGTACTTGCCGAGGTAAAAGACAACGTACTCAGACTTAAAAATCACGCTAGTTTATGCCTTTGGGCGGGAAATAACGAAATCGAATCCATGTCTATGGCATGGCTTAATAGGAAAAAAGTAATTAAGAACTGCGGAGAATTTTTCTACAAAACTCTCCCCGAGTATCTCGCTCCGCTCGACGAAAATACGCCTTATTGGGCTTGCACTCCGTCAAGCGGTGAGTATATGAAAAATATCAACAGCCCAGACAAGGGCGACACACACCTTTGGCACGTATGGCACGGACTGAGAAAACTCGATTACTATAAGACCATGCCTACTAGATTTTGCAGTGAGTTCGGTATCGAATCCCTGCCTTCTCTCAACGCAATAGAAGAGTTCGCCGACGGCAATGAATACACAAGTCAGCATTGCGCTCTTGCAAAAGCTCACCAAAAATGCATTGGCGGAAACGGCAAGATAAAGTACTATATGCTCTCTAAGTTTTGGACGCCAAAACGCTTTGAAGATACCGTATATCTATCGCAACTCACACAGGCGCTGTGCGTCAAAAATGCAACGGAAGGCTGGAGAATAAACCCTCGCTGTAACGGCGCGCTGTATTGGCAATACAATGACTGCTGGGGCGTCAATTCTTGGTCGGGTATGGACTACTACGGCAATATGAAGGCACTGCAATACCTCGCAAAAAGATTTAATCAAAATACTCTGCTGGTTTTCCAAAGACAGAAAGCGACGGTGAAATTGCATTTCGTCAACGACTGCGCTACGCAACTTAAGATTAAAATAAAGTGCGGAGTAATGACTTATGACGGAGTTCAACTCAACGACGTAGTCAATAATATCTCAATAAATGAATACAGCGTAGGCAACGTAGCGATTCTCAACTTAAAAACTATACTGCAAAAACGCAAAGAAAATACTTGCTATTTGTACGCCTTGGCTTACGATGAAAACGATAATATATTATGTCAGGAAACTCTACCGTTAACTGACGAAAATAAGGTAAAACTACCCAAAGCGAATTTATCTTACGACTTATCGCTCGACGGCGATAATGTCAGAATGGATATAGAATCCGCAGGCTATGCGCGCTTTGTCGAAATAAGGTTGAGAGGCTACTCTGCTATGCTCTCGGACAACTATTTCGATATGTTGCCAAATCAAAGAAAAAGCGTGTATTTTAAGTTGCCAAACGGCGAAACGATAGAAAGTATCATGCAAAAAATAACTGCGCGTTCGCTATGCGACGTGGAAAGAAAACACTCTGCTCTTAAAGACCGGATTGAAAAAGCAGTAATCTTTTGGAATCCAATTAACCTTGCAAATTATATTGCGAGAACTTTCGATAAGTAATTCGCTATTTCCTAGATAAAAATGTATAAAGCGTATCGGTCGGTACGCTTTATTTAGTTACGGCATAAATTCAATGTATAATTTTTTGCAATAATGCAATAACTTAAGTATGCTAAATTATCAAGACGAATACAACAAAATCAACAGCGAGTTCGGCGGTACGTGCGACTTGAGAAAAATCGAGTTGACGATATGCGGAAAAAGCGCATGTTTCTTTTATATCGACGGATATATAGATACTCTGCTCTTTGAAGACAATATACTATCTCCGCTAAAGAACTTCCAAGGCGACGGTCAAGTCACTGTGGATATGCTCAACCAAAATACTCAAATGACTACGCCTATCGAGGAATTGACGGATACCGCTAAGGTCATTGAAGAGATTTCAGCAGGTGAAATTATATTGCTTGCCGACGGCTCTGAGAGTTTCTTTAAGTATAGCGAAAAGAAGTATCAATTGCGCTCGGTAGCAGAACCGCCCGTATCCACGGTCTTGAGAGGACCGCGCGAAGGCTTTATAGAAGACCTTAAGACCAATATGTTTTTGATCCGACGCAGACTTGCCACTCCCAAACTGACTTTCGAAACGCTAAGCGTGGGAAAATATACGCAAACCAAAGTCGCTATCGGCTTTATCGACGGCATAGCAGACCCGCAAATCGTAAATAGAATCAAGACGCAAATCGAGAACATCGTAATAGACGGCGTGCTCGAGTCGTCGTATATCGCGAGATATTTGGAGGAAAATAAGTTTTCCTTATTTTCTCAAGTCGGCTCAAGCGAAAAACCTGATATAATAACGGCAAAAATGCTTGAAGGTAGAGTGGCGATTATTGTAGACGGTTCGCCATCGGTGCTCACTCTGCCCTTTCTAATGTATGAAAACTTCCAGATGAGCGAGGATTATTATATCAAGAGTTATCGCGCAACAATGGTGCGTATCATCCGACTTATTGCCTTGATTTTTTCCATACTGATGCCTGGAATATACGTGGCTTTGCAAGAGCATCAATACCAACTGTTCCCTATCAAATATCTCGTCTCCGTACTGGGACAAATCTCTAATATACCGCTTTCCCCGATGCTTGAAATGCTTTTGGTGCTGGTGATATTCGAAATTCTCAACGAAACGTCCATACGTATGCCGAGATACGTAAGTATGGCGCTATCGGTAGTAGGCGCAATTATTCTCGGCGAAGCGGCGGTAACAGCGGGACTGTTCTCCATATCGTCTGTAATAATCGTTGCAATATCCACAGTCGGCGTATATTGCGTACCCGACGAAATAAACTCGTCAAGTATTTTAAGATTCGGCTTTGTCGCCGTAGGCGGTGTGCTTGGATTATTGGGTATTTTGCTGGGCATGGCGGGACTCGTAGCGTATATCTGCTCTATAAACAGTTACGGAGTAGCATACACTTCCCCATTTGCTCCTTCGCTTATGCACGATTGGCAAGACGGACCCATCAAAGCGCAATTGCAGGAATTCGGCGAACGTCCTTATTCTATCCCTACCGACAACCGAACTCGTCAACGCACGCTGTTAGCAGATAACAAAGAACAAGAAAACAACGAAGCAAACAAATAGGTGATATATGGAAAACGATCAAAAAAACAAAATATATGAAGAACAGTTCCTATTGCTTGCATTTATATCGGTAGTCACTTTCAAAATCGTAATGCTACCTCAGTATCTTGTATCTTCAGTGGCTAACAATAGCTATTTAGTAGTAGCATTTATGGTGGCAATAGAGATAATGATGCTTACCGTAGTATATGGTACCGTAAAAAACGGCTCAATACTGGAACAAGACTTTCCAAAGTGGCTCAAAGGAGTGTTTGCTATATTAATTCTAGTGTCATCCGTAATAAAAAGTACCGTGCGCGGTAGCGAGGGCATAGCGTATATCGCGACTTCACTATACGCAAACGTGAGTTGGACGTTCATTACTCTTGCATTGATATTGGTAGGTATATATATTGCTCAGAAAGGCGCAAAAGTACTTGCGCGTTCAGCGCAGATATTCTTTTGGATAATTGCTTTTGCCTGCGTATTTTTCATCGTTTTTTCCAATATCAAGCTAGACCCGCTCGATCTCATGCCCTTCAAAATATCCGGCGAATTGGCAGTCGCTTGCGATAAATATCTGATGTGGTTCGGCGACTTTACGCCACTGCTTTTAGTAACGGTAACAAAGTCTAAGAATCACGGTAAAAAAAGAATGGCAGTATGGACCTTATTTGCGATACTCGGCGCATTTTTGCTGACCGTAGGCGTAACGATATTATTCATCTGTACTTTCGGCGAAGCGGGCGAATTAGTCGGCAATGCTTTCCTCAACGTTTCGTCTCTAAATAAAATCTTCTTTATGATAGGTTCTGCAGACTTACCTACAGTGCTAAGCTGGCTGGTTATGTATACAATCAAATTCTCTATGATTGTATACGCAATGTCTACATGCGCTAAGTTTTTCTTCGGCGATAAGTTTATTTTATCAATTATAAGCGGAGTAATAATTTATTGCATAATTTGCTTTGGCATAGGCAATCTCAATACCAACTATGCGCTTGATATTAGTTGGTTAAGATACGTCGCGTTCTTTATTGAATTCTTAGTAACTATTGTGGCTTATATAGCTATGCGCGTATGTCAAAGTAAAAAAGAAAAACAACAAAATAATATTCCGTCGGAAAATATAACGCAACAAAACTTAAATCAAACCGACGAGTTGCAAGGAGAGATATGAAAAAACCTAGAATAGTCGATAAAAAATGGTTGGTAATTGCTATTATCATTGTTTCTCTAGTAGTATTCTCTGTTCTTGAAGAACAAAAAACAGTAAGCACAAGAGCAATAGTACTTGCCATATCTCTGGATTGGAAAGACAACGAGTATGAAATGGGTATACAGGTGCTAAAAACCGACGGGCAACAGGACAAACAGGAATTTATAACCTATTCTACCACGGGAACTCAAATGACAGAGATTATTTCCAAGCTCTCGCAAGATACAGGCGGTACGGTGTCACTATGTCATACGATGGCGCTTATTCTGGGACAAAATCTGCTGACGAAAGACAATGACAAAGCTATTAGATTCTTTGTAGAAAACGAAGAACTATGCAACAATACTATGATTGTGGCAAGCAAAGGTTCCCCATTAGAAGTACTTTCCGCCAAACTCTCCAACGGACAGGGAGGAGGTTATTATATTGGCGGAATGTTACGTAATATCGTAACCGATTTGGGAGTGATACCAATTATCGTAAAAGACTATATCAAAAATAGATACCGCATAGGCGGTTGCGTATATATGCCCTGCGTTAGCGTTGAAAAAACAGGAGATACTACTTTTATAAGCGTAAAAGAGAGTTTTGTGACCGACGGACATAACTACGCCATCCTCTCCGAAAATGCCACTAAGGGTTTAAGCCTAACTCTTAATAAACTTAAAGGAGGCGAACTCTCTTATAGCTTTGATAATAAAATGGGGCAAGTAGAAATAGTAAAAACAAGCGCAGATATAAAAGCGCAAAAAGATACTGCAACCGTTAAGATAAAAGCTAAACTCAACGACAGAGCCTATGTTCCTGAAAATATAGATGAAAAAAGAAGCGTGGAAGCATTACAGAAAAACGTAAAAAGTTACGTTGAAGAATGTTTTAAGACTTGCCAAGAACAAGGCCTTGACATATTTTTCCTCGGACAAAGAGTATACGCGCAAGGCAAAGACTTTTATATGCAAAGCGACTTCCTTGAAAATATGCAGTTGAAAGTCGAAGTTGACATTACTATGAAATAACGCTTTATTGGCGAACAATATCCATTAAATACTTCTTGGCTTCGATATACATTGCTTTCGACTCAGACATCTTGTAGAAGAGGTGGAAGCAATGCAAGCCTGGGAAAGTACCGCAATAAGTAACGTAGGATTTGCCTAGTTCGTCAAGCTTTTGGAGCAGAGCCAAATGATGTTTTCCGACGAATACATCGTTTTTACCATAGGATATAAATACTTTTTCAGGAAAATCTTCATCGACCCAAGGTATTGTATAAAGGATATCTTTGTATTCGTATTCGTCAATAACGTCTACTTCTTTTCCTGTCATATCCTTTATTATATCCGTAGCCATAGGATTCTTTAACAAATCGTCGAAATCGTAAGCTCCGCAGTTGAGAAGCGCGCCTTTAATACGGAAATTAACAGGTTCTACTCCCAATCTCGCAAGAAATTCTTTATTGTGAAGCGTCGCGCATACTTGACAGGCAATTTGTCCGCCGGCAGAATCTCCCATAATAAATACGTTGTCAAGGTCGAGCTTATACTCTTCGGCATTATCTTCCAACCAACGTAGCGCTAAGAATATGTGCCTCAACGACTGATGATATTTATAGGTCGGACTTAAGCCGTAATTTACGTTTATTGCGCAAGTACCCATATCGGCAAAAATCTTGCCTTGAGCGACGCGCCATCGCTTATCGCCTGTGACCCATCCGCCTCCGTGGACGTTGACTATTACGGGCAATTTGACGTCTACGACAAGCTCAGGCTTAAACAAATCAAGATTGCATATCTCCCCCTCGTCGGGAGAATATACTATATCGGTCATTTCGTAAATTTTATTACTGCTTTTATATTTGTTGGTAACAAAACCTTTGACGTTGTCGTCAATGTCAAAGATGAGCTTAGCAAGTTTTGACGTACTTATCTTTATCAGCCTTTTCTTTTTCTTGGCTTCTACTTTTTCCTTACGGTCTTCTTTCTTCTGTACTCTTTCCTCTTTTGACATTTTACTACCTCTACTGCGCATTAATGTTGTCCTTAAGCGCCTCTCTGTCTACTAAAACTCCGTCAATGATCGTTGCAAATACTGACAAATCGTCATTCAATATATTTATATCTCCCCTTTTGCCCACGGCTATATCTCCGATATCGTCTCTGCCTAACAACTTGGCAGGGGTCTTTGTACACATGTCTATACAATCCTCAAGCGGAATGCCTATTCCGTTTAGATTGGCTACCATTTTGCCAACGGGCGTCACAGAACCTGCGTAAGTGTTTAACTCAGGCAATATCGCTACGCCGTCGTCTATTCTTATCTTTTGAGCGCTTGCTCCGCTCCCCAGATAATAATCCTTGCCCTCTTTCATACCGGCAATGCTCAACGAATCGGAAACCAAACATATTCCTTTTGCGCCCTTGAGCTTGTATATCATTTTGAAAAGCGCATTCGGGACGTGTCTGTCGTCGGCGATGACCTCGGCTACTATTCTCTCGTCAATTAGTCCTACTTCCGTCAATCCCAAGTGCTTTTTAGGCGTAACGCGTCTAGACGGACGGGACGTACAGTTGTACATATGCGTTACGCTGTTTGCTCCGCTCTCTACGCAAGCATATATCTCATCGTCAATTGACTCGTCGTGTCCCATAGACACCTGTATGCCCTTGGCTGTCGCCTCTCGACAAAACTGCGAAGCTCCGTCAAGATTGGGAGCTAAAGTAATTCGCTTGATCAAATCAATATTATCCCACACGAACGAAGAATCTTTGCTCGGCGGTATCAATAAATGCGGTGGATGCGCTCCTGCGCTCTTTTGCGCAAGATACGGTCCCTCTAGATGTACGCCTAATATCCTCGCATACTTAGCGCTATATTTTCTTATATTTTCTACCGCTCTGTCAATATCCTCGGCGCTTGCCGTCATTGTCGTGGGTACGAACGACGTAGTGCCTGTATATAAATGATAACGGCTTATCACATCTATTGCTTCAATGTCGGCTTCCATACAGTCTTTGCCCCAACCGCCGTGCGTATGAATGTCTATATATCCGGCGACGCATAACTTGCCATGCGCGTCTATGACTTCGCCTTCGACGGCTTCGCCGATCGAAACAATCGCGCCGTCTTTTACAACCACGTTTGCGGATATAAACTCGCCTTGAGAGTATACTTTTGCGTTCTTTACGGTTATTATCACTGAAATTTCTCCTTGCGTAAACGCGAGCATATTTTGCTCGACACTTTTACAGTGTTCCAACGGAGCGTTTTTTGCACTCTCATTATAATATTATTTGCTAATTGTGTCAATATTTTGATAAATTAATTGGATTTGAGAATTATTTAATAAATAATAAATTCCCCCTTTACAAAACGTAAAACTTATAATATAATAATATAGTACAACATAACGGTACAAAAAAAATTAGAGGTGGGATTATGAGAATTTTCAAAACAACAAAGTCCAAAGTGGTGATGACTTGCTTGGCTGTGATTTTAATTGCCAGCATTCTTTGCCTATCTTTGGCAGGCTGTAAGCAAATGTATGGCGAAACGCCTATCGGCGTTTACTTCTTGGGCGACTTCCAAAGTAACGTGGATAATGATACGCTTCAAGCAATTACTAAATCCGGTACAACTATCGTCAGCGTAAATGACGCGTTGACAAAAGCAGGCATCGATAAGGATGCAGATCCGACTGCAACAGCGGCCGCTATTTACGCGCTTGCGGTTACCAACTACAACAATATTACTCAATCAGGTTACTTAATAGTTACCGACGCTATGGTAAACGCAAGAAAAGTTTCTACTCTTGCGAATAAAGACGTCACCGTAGGAATTAGAAGCACTTACTCCTATTTCGACGGAAAGAAAGGTTCTTTTTCCCAAACCGTATCGGGCGTAACACAGTTGAACGGTGTCGGAAGCGTGGGCAATCAACTCAAAACCAATTTCGGTTACTGCGAGCAAGTTTACTCCGGCGCAACTTTCAACGCAAAGAGAGTCGGCTCTAACGGCGGAGCTCAATTCCCAACCGAAAACGATTTGGGAAATGCAGTATATAAATACATTCTCGGCGCATACAACGATTCTTTGAATAAAGTAGTTAAAGGTAATAAACTCACGATTACTCCTGCCGGTAAAGAAGAATCAGATCCGGAGCTTCCCGAATACGTGCAGACGGCTACGGAATATCCAAGCAACTCCACGCTCAGCGGTGTAGCACTTCCTGAGTTCAAACCAAACAGACTTGCTTGGGAACCGCTCAATAGAATACCTGCAAGATATTGGGAAAAAGATAAGAGCGGTAATATTACGGGCAAAATAATCGAAAATCACGCTATAGTAGAAGACACAAGATACAGTTACGGCAACTATGGCGCAAGTTTTGCATTCTACGATTTCTCAAGACCGGAATACCTCTCGGAAGATACGAAAATAACTTATTCCGAAAAGCTCGATCTTTGGACTATCGAAGTTAAAGTAAAAAGCGAATACGTACAACAAGCGTGCGAATTCGCGGCAGGCGACCTTGTTAAATCTACCAAGGATTACATAAGCCTTAAGAACGCTAAGTTTACAGAACTTACTTGCAAATTCGAAGTATACGGCAACGGACTTATCAAGTCTATGCAAAAGAAAGACGTGCTTAACTCCAACGACAACTGTCCTTTGGTTGTATTGCCGGGCACCTGTAAGGGTGGCGGAACTACTTCCAATACTGCTACAATCGCATTCAGCTACTCCGACAACGATACGGACGCTGAAAGATTTGTAGCTCTCTACTGGCCTGACCTTGGTCAAAGTACCGTATTTAAGAATAAAAGAGTGGATACGAATTTGAAGCTCGACCTTTCGGGATATACTACTTTTGACAAATATGAACCCGTTATCAACACAGAATTGGTCAACGCGTTTACAAATCTTTTTGCGACTAAGAAATAAGTCTAAAGTAAAGAGTACACACGTAACAACGTGTGTACTCTTTGCGAGATAAATAGAGATTTTACGTGGCAATACTATTGCTTGCTCCGTAAAATCTTTATTTAAGCGCCACAAATTAAAGGAAAGTATGAATAACTACGATATAGTAAAAAAATTCCAAATAGCAGGCGAAACCCAAAGTATTGTGCCTTACGGAGAAGGACATATTAACGATACGTATCTCGTCACGCTGAAAGACTGCCCCACGCAATATATCTTGCAAAAACTTAATACTAAGATTTTTACCAACTACAAAGGTCTGATGGATAACATACAAAAAGTTACGAGTGTAATGCATGATATAGTACGCTCTCAAGGCGGAGACGTCGACAGAGAGTGTATGCGACTTATACCTACGCTCGACAACAAGGCGTACTATGCCGTCGGCAATGACTGCTGGAGAATGTCGCTATTTGTAAAAGATACAGTAGTATATCAAGTTATCGACTCGCCGTCTGTTTTTGAAGACGCAGGCAAAGCTTTCGGAAAGTTTATCGCAAGACTTGACGGCTTTGACGCAGGCAGTCTTTGCGAAGTTATCCCCAACTTCCATAATACCGTCGACAGATACGAAAAGTTTTTAAGAGCTATAGAAGATAATAAGAGCAATAGAGCTCACCTCGTTCAAAACGAAATAAAATTCGTCAAAGAAAGAGCCGATAAACTTTCGCTAATCGTAGACGCTCTCGCCAATGGACAAATACCGTTGAGAGTTACTCACAACGATACCAAGATTAACAACGTGCTTATCGATAAAAATACCGGCAAAGCAATCTGCATTATAGACCTTGATACCATAATGCCGGGCTCGCTTCTGTACGATTTCGGCGACTCAATACGCTCAGGTTGCAATACCGCCCTAGAAGACGAAAAAAATCTCGACATAGTGGATTTTAATATCAATCTATATGAAGCGTATTGCAAGGGCTTTTTGAAAGGTATAGGCGAAAAAATTACCGACAAAGAGCTTGAAATGTTGCATATCGGCGCAATAATAATTACGCTGGAATGCGGAATTAGATTTTTGACCGACTATCTTGACGGCGATATATACTTCAAGACAGATTATGACGACCACAATCTTGTGAGATGCCATACGCAATTCAAACTCGTGGAGAAAATGGAGCGTCAAAGCGACGCAATGCTGGAAATTGCAAAAAAATGCAAAAATAATATATAATATCAATAGGAGATAATATGAGTATTTTAGTAAGCGGAGGCGCCGGCTATATAGGTAGCCATACGGTAATAGAATTGATCGAAAACGGTTTTGAACCGGTAATTGTAGATAATCTCTGCAACAGTAAAAAAGTTGCTATCGAGAGATTAGAGAAAATTACAGGTAGAAAAATCAAATTCTATCAATACGATTTGTGCGATATAGAAAAGCTAAGAGAGGTTTTCAAGTCGGAAAAAATCGAGGCTTGTATTCACTTTGCCGGACTTAAAGCGGTGGGAGAATCTTGCCATAAACCGCTCGAATATTACCAGAACAACCTCATAAGTACTCTGAATCTCATACAGGTAATGAGAGAGGCAGGTTGCAAAAATCTCGTATTCTCCTCTTCTGCCACCGTATACGGTCAGCCGAAGAGCGTGCCTATATCGGAGGACTTCCCTCTTTCCACTACCAATCCTTACGGAACTACAAAACTTTATATAGAAGGCATTCTTAAAGACATTTATAAGGCCGACAATTCTTTCAATATCGCGCTACTAAGATATTTCAATCCAATCGGGGCGCATAAGAGCGGACTTATCGGCGAAGACCCCAACGGTATACCCAACAACCTAATGCCGTATATTACTCAAGTTGCTATCGGCAAATTGCAAAAACTCAGCGTGTTCGGCGACGACTACCCTACCCACGATGGCACTGGCGTAAGAGATTATATCCACGTGCTGGATTTGGCGCGCGGTCATATCTTGGCGCTTAAAAAACTCATGAGTGGAAGCGGGCTTGTAATATATAATCTAGGTACAGGCAAAGGCTACAGCGTGTTGGATATGGTAAAGGCGTTTGAAAAAGCAAGCGGAAAAAAGGTGCCTTACGTCATTGCGCCCAGAAGAGCCGGAGATATCGCCGAGTGCTACGCGTCTACCGCTATTGCAAAGAAAGAATTGGGCTTTGAATGTAAGTATGATTTGAACGATATGTGTGAAGATAGTTGGAGATGGCAAAGCCAAAATCCCAACGGATATGGAGAATAAAAATGGCGCGTCCTAAACTAAAGACAAAATCTTTTTCCATTCGTACCCTTCGAGAATGGGGTATTTTGGCAATCGACCTGCTGACCGTAACCATATGTTATTTGGGAGCGGTAGTACTTTCGCAGGCAGGAGTGCTATCTAAAAATTATTTCCCTACCAACGTCCCACTTCTGCAAATATTGCGAAGCGCTTTTATTTGTCTGCCAATAGTACTCATCGTATTCTTCCTGTCTTTTTTGGTTTTCAGAGTATTCAAAGTCGTGTGGAGATACGCAAGAGGTAGAGATTATCTGCGCATAGTCGGAGCTTGCGTCGTCGGCACAGTTTTATTTGCTCTTTTGGACCAAGTGATGAATCTCATCAAAATCGACTCGCCTAATAACAGCAAGCAAATTATTTATCCTGCTTACTTTATGTTGGGATTTTTCACAACTGCCACAATCGTCATTTTCAGAATGATATACGAGTTTATTTACGCAAGACAGAGGGACAAGCTCGAAACCGTCAAACGTAAACGTACGCTTATAATAGGCGCAGGATATACTGCAAGCGCTATTCTTGAAGAGATTTCAAGAGGCGACAGTATATACGACCCTATTTGTATGATTGACGACGACCCCGACAAAATCGGCAGAATTATCAACGATATCGAAGTCGTGGACAATACCAAGAATATCAATATAGTAGTACAAAAATACGCTATAGATGTCATTATATTCGCTATCCCCTCTTTGGGCGGTGAAGCGCGTCAACGTATACTTATAGACTGCAACGCTACCAAATGTCAAGTCAAAGTCTTGCCGTATATGAGCGAAATGATTGAAAATATCAATATTACCAAGCAAATGCGCGACATTAATATAGCCGACCTCTTGGGGCGTCAACAGATTACCTTTGACGACGTGGGCGTAGCAAGTTATATATATGACAAAGTTGTAATGGTAACGGGCGGTGGCGGTTCGATAGGTTCGGAACTTTGCCGTCAAATAGCTAAATATAAACCAAGACGTATCGTCATAGTAGACGTGTATGAGAACTGCGCGTACAATATCCAACAGGAGATGTTGCGCAATTACGGCAAGGATTACGACCTACATGTAGAAATCGTATCTATCACTGATTATGACAAAATGGATGAGCTGTTCACGGAATTCCGTCCGCAAATCATATTCCACGCGGCGGCGCACAAACACGTGCCTTTGATGGAAACAGTTCCCGAAGAAGCAGTCAAGAACAATATCTTCGGCACTTACAACGTAGCGTTGCTTGCCGATAAGCACAACGTACAGAAATTTATAATGGTATCTACCGACAAAGCCGTCAATCCAACCAACGTTATGGGCGCAACCAAGCGCTGTTGCGAAGAGATTGTGCAAATGATGGCGCAAAAAGGCTCTAAGACGGAGTTCGCCGCAGTGAGATTCGGCAACGTACTCGGTAGTAACGGCTCGGTTATTCCGCTCTTCAAAGAGCAGATAGAAAAAGGCGGTCCGGTCACCGTAACCCACCCCGATATTATTAGATACTTCATGACGATACCTGAAGCCGTCAGCCTAGTTCTGCAAGCCGGAACTTTCGCCCATGGCGGTGAGATATTCGTGCTGGATATGGGTAAACAAGTCAAGATAGTTTCTTTGGCGGAAAACTTAATAAAACTTATGGGATACAAACCGTATACTGATATTGATATAGTATTTACAGGACTTCGCCCGGGAGAAAAACTCTATGAAGAACTGCTAATGGACGAAGAGGGACTTAAAAAGACCGATAATGAGAAGATATTTATCGGTCATCAAGTGCAAATCGATATTCCGAATTTTACGGCAGAACTTGAAAAAATGCGCAAAATCTGCTTCACGAACGACAAGCACGCCGTAGTTGAACAACTCAAAGTTCTTGTGCCGACCTTCCACCACGACTCGGCTTATCTTGAGAAGATTACAGAGCAAGCAAAACAGTATCAACAAGAAGTTCAGGCAAACTAAACGTTAAGCCTCGGCTTCGCCTGCCGTCGTAGCCTTGCGCTTGTCTGAAATCTTTCTTGCCAGATACAACACAGGCGTGTCAAGTAAAGTCGTTACGATATAAATTACGTAACTTGAACCGAATATTGACATCAAGGTCTTGAAGTCATACGTACCTACGAATGCTATTATTGTAAATAAGAACGTATTGAGGATTTGACTTATCAGCGTCGAACCGTTATTACGTAGCCACAGATACTTACGTTTTTCGCCAAACTTCTTTTCCGTAAACTTCCACCACTTATGATAGAGCCATACGTCGAAAATTTGACTTACAGCGTATACTGCGAGCGACGCTAGTATAAGTCTTGGCGTGTTGGAAAATACAGCTTTTATAGCTTGCATTGCGGTATCGCTCTCGCTTGGCTTATACAATAGCCAACTCTGCGAAAGTATAAGGAAGAAAATCTGAGAGAAGATGCCTATAAACACCGCTTTATTTGCGCTCTTCTTGCCTTCACATTCCGATAGTATGTCGGTGATTAAGAACGTCACGGCAAACAACACATTGCCAAGCGTCTGCTCCATTCCGAATGCTTTGATGAGTATAATTACCTCGACGTTTGCAAGCACGGTCGCAAGCGCCGACACGCAGTAAAGTCCGCTTTTGCCAAACAGCTTATATGCAAGTAGCGCAACTCCGTAAATTACTATTAACGACAAAATCAAAATCAATTCGTTCATAATCAATCTCCTACTCCAAAATCAGTATTATTTATCAAGATATCCACTCTGTCGTTGTCGATATACTTGGGATATATAAATTGCATAAACTCGCCTATAACCTTTTTATTAGGTTTTACGTCGGTTGAATTGTCGCACATAATATTTACGCACACTCTCTCGAAATTCTCCAAAGCAAGTCGTATATCCTTTTCCATACTTTCTTCGCTCTGCCCGCTTAGACCCAACAAAAGATTGACTTCGTCAAAGCCACGGGAAATGACTTGCGGATTGCTCTCGGCTATACCTTTGCAAAGAATATCCTCACGCAAGCGATAATCAAACGTTTCTAAGCCGAGTTTCATCTTGACGTCGAACTCTTTGAACTGCTCTCTCAATTCGTTTATTCTATTGCGATAAAGCCAGTGCGCCTCAAAGTGCAAAGTCTTTATCCCCCTTTCATTACATATCTTTTTGATGTAGCCAAGCGTAGCCTTGTCAAGTTCGAATACCGACCCACTGTTGATTACTTCCAAATCTCCGTATATTCCGCTAACCTTGTCAAGCACCTCTTTATTGAGAGCAAAATTCAATGCTTCGTCCTTGCAACTATCTAAATAATAGTCGCAGAATTTGCATTTCTTATATACGCAACCGCTTCCGCGAAGCAGTACGATTTCTCGCTTTCTGTTGTTATCTATTACGCTATATCTTTGCATATTTTTCCTTTATATAACCTCTTTATCTCTATAACATACTGCTATAAGTGTCAACTCAAATCGGTAGCAAAATTGCAAAACCACTTTCATAAACATTCTGACTCTCTAACGCTTATAATGAGAGCCAACGCTTAGGCGACGCGATTAGATTGCGTAAGCGATTCGCGCGATAAGCAGGATACGCATTGTCGGTCGTAGCAGAGTTACGTCCACAATGCGTAGACGAACTTAGCGTGTGAATCGATAGCAAGATTATCGCATGAGCCTAAGCGTTGGCTCGTGCACAAAAAAAGCGCCCAACTAAGGACGCTACGATTACGTATCGAATTTCCCTAGTTTTGATTTTGCTTACGCAAGGCAGGATGGTCACGAACTGCCCACTATTAAATTGAGTTTCACTGATATAAATATACTATTAAGATATAATATTGTCAAATGATATTGAAAAAAAGTTTACGTTAATGTTATAATATTTTTGATAAGAGGTGAATATGGCAAACAACTTAAAAACTCCTTGGTCGGATAAAATAGATACGACGGCTTACCCGCGTCCGCAGATGCAACGTCAAAGTTATCACTCCCTTGACGGGAATTGGCAATATAAGATACAAAAAGGTAATTTGGATACACCTATAGTAGACGGCGACTTCGACGGTATTATCAAAGTTCCGTTTTCGCCCGAAAGTATGCTCTCAGGCGTGGATAAATCTAGATTGACGGACGGATTTCTTCAACCTGACGAAGTTCTTATTTACCGCCTTGAATTTGCAACACAAGAAAAAGACGGTTTGGCAATTTTGCACTTTGGAGCGGTGGACTATGAATGCAAGGTTTTACTCAACGGTAATTTAATAGGCGGTCACGTAGGCGGATATACGGCTTTTGAAATAGAGATAAGTGAATATCTGCAAGAATTGAACGTCCTTGAAGTGCGCGTAGTCGACCCCTCTGACAGTATGCCAATAAGCCGTGGCAAGCAAAAAATCAAACATGGCGGTATATGGTATACTCCCACGTCGGGAATATGGCAAAGCGTGTGGATAGAATACGTACCTAAAGTTTATATCAAATCGATAAAGATAACCCCAAATCTTGATAACTCCCTAGTAAATATCAAAGTGACTACTAACGTTCCTAGCGAAGCGGAGATAATTTTGAAAGGAAAAACTTACGCAACGCAAAACGGCGAAGTCGATGTTCATATAGAAAATCCCCGCGAGTGGTCGCCCGACGACCCGTACCTATATTATTTTGACGTCATATGCGGAAAAGATAAAGTGACAAGTTACTTCGCAATGCGCAAGTTTTCCATTGGCAAACGCGCAGACGGCAAACCCTGTTTTATGCTCAACAACAAGCCTTATTTCATGACGGGCTTACTCGACCAAGGGTATTGGTCGGACGGACTTAATACCGCGCCTAGCGATGAAGCTCTGATATACGATATCCAACTTGCCAAAGACTGCGGATTTAATACCCTACGCAAACATATCAAAATCGAGCCAATGCGTTGGTATTACCATTGCGACCGACTGGGTATGATTGTATGGCAAGACTTCGTAAACGGCGGTGGTAAATACAACAAATCGGCAATACTTCTCTTGCCTAATATCGGAATAAATATTAAAGATGATAATTACGGATTTTACGCTCGCAAGGATAAAGTCGGTAAAGAACTGTATTATAAAGAGATGTCCGAAGTAGTAGCACAATTATTCAACTGCCCTTGCATTGGACTGTGGACGCCTTTTAACGAGGGCTGGGGACAATTCGACGCTCTAAAAGTGACCGAGTATCTTAAAACTCTCGACCATACCCGACTTATAGATCACGCGAGCGGTTGGAGCGACCAAGGCGGAGAGATACGAAGCATACACAAATATTTCGTTAAATTCAAAATGCCTCGCAATGAAAACCGTCCCGTTGCGCTAAGCGAATACGGCGGATACGCAATGAAAGTAGACGGACATACCTTTGCCGACAAAGCATTCGGATATGCGATATATAAAGACGGACAATCGCTTGATAGAGCATTGCTCAAACTGTGGCAAAATGAAATCATCCCTGCAAAAGAGAAAGGGCTGTGCGCCTCGATTTATACGCAAGTTAGCGACGTACAGAGCGAAGTCAACGGCTTAGTAACCTACGACCGTCAAGTCGTAAAAGTTAACATAGTCGCGCTCAAAGCTCTAAACGACGAGTTGGTTAATTGATAATTTAGATAATTTATTCAGAACTCTTTTCTTCAGCAAACTTTATCTTGCCCTTTACAACTCTGCCTACGGCAAAAGTAAGGGGCATATAAAACGCAGACATTCTTCCCCATTTTATACTCTCGACTTTGCCGTAAGAATTGATACAAACTCCGCTATCCGTAAACTTGCAAAGCACGTACCTGCCCGTCGCGCACGCCAGAGTTTTTGCGCAGGTAATTCTCTCTATATCGGAATAAGAAGAGTTTAGACAAAAGATATATCTGCACCCTTTCAACGCGCCTTGCCAAAGCTGAGGATAACATATATCGCTGTCAACGAATACGCACACCTTACCTCTTGAGGTCATATAAGAACGCACTGTGGACGAGGCTACGTATCCTTTTGGCGGAGTTATCTCGTCACTGACGCCCAAGATATGTCCGTTGTCAATGACGCATACGCTGTTGTATATCTTCTCGCCAATTTTTGCGCGCATAGCAACCAAGATAATTACGCCCTTGTCTTTGCTGTACTCCACTATATCTCTCAGAATATTAGTCCTACCGCTTAGCTCTGCAGGCATATCTACAAGACCTACGACTTCTCGAGTTAAGAGTAAAATATCGTTGGGAGAAATCATTGCGCCGTATTCTTCAATTACTCTATCAAATTCAATATCGGAAAAGCAAAAAATCATACTGCATTTTATGACGGTATGTAAGAAATGGTGAATTAAGCGTCTATTTATTTGCGTTAATATAAAATTGTTAAAAGTATATCCACTAAATTCTTAATTCAATTTATATGGCGTAACTTGGTACACGTAGTAGTTAAGCCAGTTGTTGAAAAGAAGATACGCCGTACTTCGCCAAGAGAGATTGATATTATAAAGTCCGTCATCTTCGAAATAGTTGACGGGTTTTTGAATATCCAAACCTTTTTCAACGTCGCGCAGATATTCTTTCTTTAAGGTGGTGCGGTCGTATTCGCTGTGTCCTAGGAAGAAAAATCTTTTGTTGTCCACGCTTTTGATTACGGCAACACCGCACTCTTTTCCGCTCGCAAGTACTTTAAGGTCGGGTATGCTTCTCAGCTTGTCCTCGTCTATATCGGTATGGCGCGACATAGGAATATACATCTTATCATTCATACCTTTGAGTAAAGCGTCGTACTTATCTTCCGCTATGACTTCGTAAATGCCGAAGAGTTTGTTGGCACGGCTGTGTTTAGTTATTCCGTAGTGATAATACAGTCCTGCTTGCGCTCCCCAACAGATATGTATCGTAGAAGTTACGTTGGTGTCCGCCCATGCCATAATATCGCTGAGTTCTTTCCAGTACGCTACTTCTTCAAAGCCCATTTGCTCAACAGGCGCGCCCGTAATAATCATGCCGTCAAAATGTCTGTGCTTTATCTCGTCAAAGACCTTGTAGAACTTGTGCATATGGCTTTGAGGCGTATTTTTAGAAATATAAGAATCCATATTGACAAGCGTAACGTTGATTTGAAGCGACGAATTGCCAAGCAGTCGCATAAGTTGCGTTTCCGTATCAATCTTGGTAGGCATGAGATTGACTATTGCAATCTCAATGGGTCTTATATCTTGGCTTACCGCTCTTTCATTCGGCATAACAAAGATTTTCTCTTTGGTAAGCACGTCAAAAGCAGGTAAGTCCTTTGGTATTACTATTGGCATATTAACTCCTTTTGCAATCTACTTGCAAAACTTCTTCTTATTTATCCAAACTGTCCAACGCTTGTTTTACGTCTGCTATGAGGTCGTCGATATTCTCTATTCCGACGGATAGACGTATAAGCTCGGGAGATACTCCTGCATTGGCAAGTTCTGTATCATTCATCTGACGGTGCGTAGCGCTCGCCGGATGCAGACAACAACTGCGCGCGTCCGCAACGTGAGTTTCGATAGCGATAACTTTGAGATGCTTCATCACTTCTTCTGCGGATTTTCTTCCGCCCTTGACTCCGAAACTCAATACCCCGCAAGAGCCGTTGGGCAAGTATTTCGTAGCAAGTTCATAGCTCTTATCTCCCTTAAGATTGGGATAAGTTACCCACTCTACGTTCTTGTGGCTTTGCAAAAACTGCGCCATTTTCAACGCATTGGAACAGTGTCTCTCCATTCTCACCGCAAGACTTTCCAGTCCGAGGTTGAGTATGTAAGCGTTTTGCGGAGATTGAATGGAACCGAAATCTCTCATTAGTTGAGCTGTAGCCTTGGTAATAAAAGCTCCGCCAAGTCCGAATCTCTCTGTATAAGTTACGCCGTGATAACTTTCGTCCGGAGTACAAAGCCCTGCGAATTTATCTGGATACTTTGTCCAATCGAACTTACCGCTGTCAATAATTGCTCCGCCTACGCCTGCGCCGTGTCCGTCCATATACTTTGTAGTGGAATGCGTAACTATATCTGCGCCCCATTCAAACGGTCTGCAATTTATCGGCGTAGCAAAAGTATTGTCTACAATAAGAGGTACGCCGTGCGCATGCGCAACTTTGGCAAATCTCTCTATATCGAATACGACGATTGCAGGATTGGCGATAGTTTCGCCAAATACCGCCTTTGTGTTGGGTCTGAAAGCCTTTTCAAGTTCTTCGTCTGAACAGTCGGGCTTGACGAAAGTAAACTCAATACCCATTCTCTTCATAGTAACGGAAAACAGATTGTACGTTCCGCCGTAAATCGTTGACGACGCTACAATGTGATCCCCGCATCCCGCAATATTGAATATCGCATAGAAATTGGCGGCTTGTCCCGAAGAGGTCAACATTCCTGCGCTTCCGCCCTCAAGCTCGCAAATCTTTTGAGCTACATAGTCGTTGGTCGGATTCTGTAGACGGGTATAGAAATATCCGCTCTCCTCAAGGTCGAATAGCTTTGCCATCGCCTCGCTTGTGTCGTACTTAAAAGTCGTACTCTGAATTATCGGCACCTGTCTTGGCTCGCCGTTGGCGGGTTTATATCCGCCTTGTACGCATATCGTTTCTATTTTACTCATGTTGCAACTCCTCTTTTAACTTATGTTATTTTATCTATATTCTTTGACCGCTCTGTCAATCTGTCTTTTTGCTTCTCTATCCGCTATGGATTTTCGCTTGTCATGCAATTCCTTACCCTTGGCAAGCCCTATTTCCACTTTGACTAAGCCTTGACGGAAATAAATCTTGGTAGGCACTAAAGTATACGACTTTTGCGTAACCGCACCGCGTAATTTGTCTATCTCTTTTTTGTGCAGAAGTAACTTGCGAGGACGCTTTGCATCGACGTTGAAATAACTGCCTTTCTCATAAGGCTTTATGTGCGCGTTCATTAAGAATACTTCTCCGCCTTTAACTATACAAAAGCTGTCTTTAAGATTTATTTGCCCCTGTCTTATGGACTTGACTTCGCAACCGACTAGAGCAATTCCTGCCTCATAAGTGTCTTCTATGAAGTAATCGAAATAGGCTTTTTTGTTGTTGTCAATTATCTTTATTCCGTCAGCCATAATACTCCTTTTGTCATTATAACATATATATCAATTCATAACAAGTAATATTTTCGTAACTTTGCGTACTATGTTTTTAGCCTCTATTCTCAACGACTTTTTCCTTATTCCTCGCCAAGTTCAAAAACGCGTAATTACAATCCGTACCATTTAGGGCCATAAAAAATCGCCCTTGGAATCCCTCAGGCGATTAACTTTGTCGTTGTGTAGATACTCTTACTTTTGAATAAAAGTGATGAAGAAGAAAAGCGCAAGCACTGCCAAAACTACCGCAAACGCTATCGTCAACTTCTTCAAGATACTCTCTTTTGACCTTGCCTTATTCTTCTTGGCATAAGAGTCCGTCTCTTGACCGCCGAGGACGCCGATATTTTCATTCTGTGGCTTTTGCATCATTATGACTACTATCTCTGCAATGCCGAGCACTAGACATAGCGCCAAAATTAGGGGGCGAAGCCAGTCTGTTATATTTGGTTGGAAGATTGCCTCTCCAAGCAACATTATATAGTTCATTTTTTACCTCCGTCGATATGACTGCCATAATATAATAACACATCAATTTCAAAAACACAACGATTTTAACAAAAAATTCTCACATTAAAATTTTTGCCATCATAGTATGGGATATAAGCTATTTTGAAGGAGTTAAATATGGAAATTATTAAATGCGCCCTAGACACACCATATCCCGAAGTAAGAGGAACTTGCCCTCATCGAGATTTGAAACTTATTATGGACTTATACTCCGGTCGAACGGGCGAACTGACGGCAATCACCCAATACCTATACCAACATTATATCACTGACGGCATTGACGAAACAATGGCACGCGCCTTGTTGGGAATATCCAAGACAGAGATGAAACACCACTCACTGCTCGGAGAAGCAATCGTCAAAGTGGGCGGAGACCCGATTATGGGAGGTAGTACTTGCTTTTGGTCAGGGTCTAATCTCAATTATACCCAAAATCCAATCTGCTTTCTGCAAAATAATATTTGCGCCGAACAGCAAGCAATATGCAACTACCGCAGAGTCGCGTCCTGTATCAACAACGCATCGCTCAGCGAACTCTTTCTGCGTATTGCTCAAGACGAAGAATTACATATAAAGATTTTCAACGACTTGCTTGAGAATTTAGGCAACTAGTTTTTTTCCGTCAATCTCTGTTGCTTTAGCCATATTCCCATCATACACTTTTGCGGTAACAGTTTGGCTACAACGCGCGACATCTTGACGTAAAGTCCATAGACAGAAATGTCTTTTGACTTTTTTGCATCCTTAATAGCCTTCTTCGCCACGACTTCGGGATAGACTATGTGAGGAAAAACTCGCGTTCCTTTTTCGCCCTTGACTATCGCGCGTTCGATAAGTCTGGTCTGCATCCACCCCGGGCATACAGCAGTCGCGACTACTCCTTTACTTTTAAGTTCTACATTCAACGCTCTAGTGTAATTGCGAACGAAGGCTTTTGTCGATGCGTATATATTTTGATAAGGTAATGGTTGAAATGAGGCTTGCGACGCCATGTTTATGATATGCGCGCCCTTCTCCATATACGGCAGACAAATAAGCCCCATAGCAACAAGCGCGTTAACGTTAAGGTCTATCATATTTATCGACGTGTATCTGTCTATACCGCCGTAGTCGCAGAACTTGGCGTAGCCTGCGCAGTTGACAAGCCACTTGACGTTGACTTCCTCGCTTGAGATTAGCGCTTCGATTATATCGAGATTTCTCCTATCCGTTAGGTCCATAGAAAATATGCGTACTCGCTCTTTGTCAAATTCTTTGACTTCTTTAAGTCTTTCGTCATTGCGACCTATCGCCCACATCTCGTCTATGCCGTCCTCTTTTAGAAGCAATTCAACAAATTCCTTGCCTATTCCGCTACTTGCTCCCGTGACTATTGCTATATTCTTCTTATCCATATCTCACCTCTTAGTTTTCTCAATACGATTATTGACGGATATGCGATAAATATATCTGCTTAAATGAAAAAGGACCGTCCCGTCAAACGGGCAGTCCCTTTTTATCAATACTAATCGTCATTCTGATTATAGTATAGAAATCTCAATACTTTTATATCATACTCACAATCGCGCTTTGCAATTTCTCGTTACGCTCCAAGCTCTTTTGTTTACTCTCGGCTTTGGTAGATACGTAGATTTTGAGTTTCGGCTCGGTACCGCTTGGGCGTATGCAAAGCCACTCGTCATCGCCAAACTCATACTTAATTACGTTGGCGCTAGGCAAATCAGTCATCTCGATTCTGCCGTCTTCAAAGTACTTGACCATGCCCGCTTCCAAATCCAGTTTGCTTATCATAGGCACACCTGCTACTTGAGTCAAATCGACGTCTTTGAACTTCTTCATAATATTTGCCATTTGTTCCATGCCGTCCAAGCCCTTGAAAGCAATAGACTTACTACTCTCTACAAAATAACCGAACTTCTCAAACAAAGAGTTGAGTTTGTCGAAAAGCGTAATATTTTTATACGTGTAATAGCAAGCCATTTCCGCAAATAGCATACTTGCTACGACCGCGTCCTTATCTCTTGCGTGAGTACCCGAAAGATATCCGTAACTCTCCTCATAACCGAACATAAAAGTATGTTTGCCGGTCTTCTCCCATTCCTTTATCTTCTCGCCAATAAACTTAAATCCCGTAAGCACGTCATACACCGTAGCGCCGTAGCTCTTGGCAATCTTGTCTGCAAGACGCGTCGTAACAATCGTCTTGACAACTGCGCTATTCTTAGGCAAAGTCCCCTCTTCCTTATGACGTAAAAGTACGTAGTCCATAAGCATTGCGCCGATTTGGTTGCCGTTGAGAAGCATAAACTCGCCCTTATTATCTCTTATGGCTATGCCCATTCTGTCGCTGTCGGGATCAGTGCCTATTACTATATCGCTACCCAATTTGTTGGCAAGGTCAATGCCCATTTTGAGGGCGTCGGGTTGTTCGGGATTGGGAACTGCGACAGTTGAGAACTCAGGGTCGGGATACTTCTGCTCTTCAACGACAGATACGGAGATACCCATTCTCGCAAGCATAGTCGTCACCGGAATATAGCCCGAACCGTGAATCGGAGAATAGACGATTTTTATATCTTTACCCACTTTCTCTACAGCTTCTTTAGAAAGCGACAGCTTGGATAAAGCGTCGTAATACTTATCGTCCAAACTCTTTCCGATAACGGTAATATGATCGCTTAAAGCAAAACCGTCTTTGCCCTCAATCTCTTTATGACAGGTAGTCTTAACGTCCTCTTTTGCCAAATTGAAATACGGCGTATCTTGAATAAACTTGACTACTCCTGCGGTAGCCTCGGGCGACATCTGCGCGCCGTCCTCGCCGTAGACCTTATATCCGTTGTACTCCTTAGGATTGTGGCTTGCAGTAATCATAATACCCGCAATACAGTTGAGCTGACGTACCGCAAAAGAACACATAGGTACGGGTCTGACGTTCTCAAACAAAAACACCTTAATACCGTTAGCGCCAAGCACTCTCGCCGACGTCAACGCAAATTCAAAGGACATACGCCTTGTATCGTAAGATATGACTACGCCCCTCTTTGCTTCGTCCCCGCCAAGCGAATTTATATAATCGCTAAGTCCCTTAGTGGCTCTTGCGACTGTGTACTCGTTCATATTGGAGATACCCATACAAATAGTTCCGCGCATACCTGCCGTACCGAACGCCAGTGGCAATGTAAATCTTTCTTTGATTTCCTTCTCGTCGGAAGATATCGCCAAAAGTTCTTTCTTCTGTTGTTCATTTACGTTGTCCAACCATTGCTTGTAATTGTCTTTATACATGTTAACCTCTTTTGCCGTCTGACGGTCTTTTTATTATATTATTTTCTATTTTAAGCATATTACCTTTTTACACTTTTTACAATATTCATTCTAATGTCATTTCGTCCGTACCACAATCGCACTATATGTACGTCGAGATATGTAGAAATCTTAGTATGTAATTCGATAGCAAGATTAACGCACGAGCTTAACGATAGACTCTTATACCCTATCCTCGTCGAAATACGTAGCCATAATATCTGCAATATGTACGAGCGTAGCGAAAGGAAATTGCGAAAAAGCTTTGCTTATGGAATAGTCACCGCCAATAACACGCTTATCAAAACCGCCCATATGCCAATTTATGGCCATTGCCTCTTCTCTTGTAAGACGCATAAATCCGCTTATCATATACACCGATTTTTCGCCGTGTCCGTAAGGGAGTTTTTCATCGACTTGGAAGTACGGCACCTGCTCCCAAGTACCGAATTCATTCTTTTGATTGCGGAGCGAAACCTTGTAATAGTCCACTTTGCACAAATCGTGCAACAGCGTGGATATGGCTATGCTCTCCGCAGAAATATTTTTGAAAAGCGAATTTTCCTTTTTGTTTTCCGCTTGGATTAGCTCGACCGCTCTGTCGTAGACGTTGAGCGAATGGTCGCAAAGACCGCCCGTAACCGCATTGTGAAATTTAGAACTCGCAGGTGCTACGAAGAAATCCGTATCGCACAGCCACTTGAGAAGTTTGTCGCTTCCCTCTCTCTTGATATTTTCTTCGTATATCTTAATAAATCTTGCCTTGTTGAGTTCTATATCCACCTTAATTACCGCCTTGAATTTTATATTTTTATTATACATATTAACAACGCAAAAAGTCAACTGACAACCATTTATTATTTGAGTTGAATATAAACTATTCAACATAAAAAATGCAGGTCCTAACCTGCATTTTTTTATGCGCCTATTGCTGACGGCTGATATATCTTATCAAACCACGGGAAGTCTTTATCTTGAGAATCTTTTATTTGGTCGTCTTGCGACTGCTTTTTGCGGATAATCTTGCCTTGCACAGGCAGATAATTGTCTTTTCTCAATTCTTTTTGGAAAATTACTTTGCCGTCCTTAACGTATTCGATTATAGCTCTTGACTTATATCCTACCGCGCTTTTTTGAGTGACGGTATATTCGCCGTCGGCGTCACGTTGCACTTCGCCGGTCAACTCCTCCGACCATTCGACGAGAGGCAAAGGCGGTTGCAAAACCTCTGTGATTTCGCTACGCAAATTTATCTTGTATGGCAATGGGTGTCCGTAGACGTCAAAGTAAACTTTTTTATTCTTGGTATAGCCATTGACGATTACATCGTAATCGCTGTCGTTTAGAAGTACCAAATCGATAAACTCACTGACGGTAGCATCTTGGGATAGACCGCAATAGGACGATGGCAAAGAGTGGGACTTAGCTGACTTAGCAGACATTCCCGCCCTTATCCAAGCGTTGTAAAGAGTCGTGGATACTTGGCACACTCCACCGCCTACGCCCTCAGTATACTCGCCGTTGACGATAACTTTGGCGTTCTTATATCCGCGCTCCTCACTTCGCGAGCCCACTACGGTATTGAAAGAAAGCGTTTCGCCTTTTTTGACTACGAGCCAACAAAAATTACTGCTTGCCAAAGCTACGTTGTGCGCGCGCTCTTCCTTGGATGTAGAAAAGTCAGTGCTAAATGAAGATACGAGTTGCATTTTAGGAGAAAAGCCGTAAGGATTGGGACTGCTCATTGCTTGAGCGCTCTGCATATTTACTCCTGCGTATAAGAATACACCGCCCAACGTAATAGTTACTAAGGCGATACAAATAAAAAATAAAAATATGCAGTTATTTATATTCCTACGGCTTTTCACAATATTATTTTGTGAAAGAAGAGTAAATATATTCTGCATAATTTTGGTAAGAACAGAGTTGTTTTACTGTTTAGATTTTCCGCTTGGGTCAGAATGACAATAAATCTCTTTTATTTTATTATACAATTCTTTAGACGAACTGACAATAACCTTTGCGCCCGCTTCGACAAGTTGGGCGTGAGTTCTAAAGCCCCAATCTACCGCAATCAAAGTCATATCGCAATTGCTTGCGAATTCACAGTCTACCTCGCTGTCGCCCACGTATATAATGCCGTCGGTAGCGAGATTATTTTCTTTGCATGCTAAATCGAATAAATCCCTGTCTGGCTTGGCGGGAACATTATCGCGGGAGCCGTACGCCCAGTCGAATAAATTGCCGAAAAACTTCCTCGCCAAGTCCTTTGTCGCGCCGTCGTATTTATTGGAAATCAATACAAGTTTGTAACCCTCTTGCTTTAAGTTACTCAAAAGCTCAAGTATGCCGTCGAACGGCTTGGTAGTATCGGCTTTATGCAAGTCGTAATATTCCTTGAAAATCTCTCTGCACCTATCGAGTTCCTCTTCATCGGTACAATTCATAAGTTCACGAAGTAAGTTGCGTATGCCGTGACCTATTGCCATGCGCACTGTTTCCACGCTTTGCGTGGGATAGCCCAACTCTTTCAACGCGTAATTTGCCGACTTGGCTAAGTCGGGAAGCGTATCAAGCACAGTGCCGTCTAAATCAAAAAATACTGCCTTTTGCATATTTACCTATTATAAATTCTTTCGTGTTTATTTTTCTCGTTCAGGTTTATTTACTATCAACAAAGCGTAACCGTCTTTCACTTCTATATCGCAGTCATTATCCAGTAATTCATTGCTCACTCCAAGCGGAAAAGTATTTTTGAGCGTAGCGTCGACTAGCGGGTACTTGCCGTTCTTAATATGTACTCCCCTGACCTCGTCGAATGAAAACAACGAAAAGGTCTGTCCTTTACTTCCGCCGATTATCTTCTTACCGGTAATTACTTCGGCAACGCAATCTTTGCCGATTAGTTTTACTTGCACTCCTTTCTTGGCAAAAGAGTAAGCGCACTGAAGATTGGCGAACGTGTGGTCAAGTCTACCGCCCAACGCTCCGTATACTATAAATTCGTCGTATCCTCTATTGAAAGCCTCTTCAAAAGCAAGGTACGTATCTGTATAGTCCTTGATTGGGTCGTGTCGCAAAGTAGCAATTCCCTCGGGAATGTACCCAAGGGAATCAAAATCTCCTACCGCCAAGTCTACTCGGCGCAAATCTTTAATATAAGCGTAACCGCCGTCTACGGCAATTACGAAATCTTGCTCGCTTACGCAAAAGTCATTGGGAGAAAATTCTCCGTTGCAGACAAATACGCATCTCATACAATTACTCTTGCTCGCTATTGCTTGCGGTTTCGCTCTTGGGCGGGCAAACTTGTCTAAACATTTTCTCAAGTTCTTTTTTGTTCATAAACTTGGGTACGGGATAAAGCGGATGCGCTTCGGAATATGCTCTGTCAACCATTGTCGGCAAGTCTTTTTCTTCAACAACGCCCTCTATCTTCTCTGGGATATTCATAGCCTTATTCATATCCTTGATTGCTTCGATAAACTTCTTTGCCTTTACCTCGTCGCTTTCTCCGTCAATACCGACTATAGTCGCAAGTTTAGCGAGTTTTTTATAGATACTGCTACCGAACCAATCTAGTATATGCGGTAAGATTACCGAGTTGGCTAATCCGTGCGGAGTATGATAAAAACCGCCCATAGTATGCGCCATTGCGTGAACGTAACCGACGTACGCTCTGGTAAACGACGCTCCGGCATAGTACGCGCCCATCAACATATTTTCTCTTGCTTCTAGGTTAGCGCCGTCATTGTATGCGGTAACTAAGTTGTCGAATATAAGTTTGACCGCCTTTTCCGCGTCTGCCTTAGTCTGCTTGGTATTGCCCTTGCCGATATACGCCTCGACTGCGTGCGTCAAAGCGTCCATACCCGTAGTAGACGTGATATGCTTAGGAAGTCCCGTCGTCAAAGTTGCGTCTAGCAAAGCGTATTCGGGAATAAGCGCGTGGTCGTTGATTGCGTACTTCTCGTGCGTCTGCGAATTAGTAATGACCGCCGCTAGAGTCGTTTCGCTTCCTGTGCCTGCCGTCGTAGGGATAGCTACCAAAGTCGGGAGCTTCTTGCCGACTTTGAGAATACCTTTCATTTGCGGAATTTGCTTTTTAGGTCTGGCTACTCTCGCGCCTACGGCTTTTGCGCAATCCATAGAAGAACCTCCGCCAAGCGCGATAATACACTGGCACTTCTCGTCCTTGTATACTTGCAGAGCCTGCTCTACTATATCAATCGTGGGATTGGGACATACTTCGCTGAAAACAGCGCAATGCAAACCTATCTCATTACAAGCGTCAATGATAGGCTGTGGCATACCAAGTTTCATAAGCATAGGGTCGGTGACAAGCAAAACGCTGTCAAGTCCCTTGTCTTTGATAAACTTGGGCAAGTCTGCTATACCGTTGTCAAACTTGAGAAGTTGCGGTTGTCGCCATTTCAAAAAAGGCGAAACAATATATATCGTCTTTTGATAAGTTCTATACCATGCTTTTTGGAAAATATTCATAATTCTCTCCTTATATCGCAAACGCGAAAAATCTATGATTTAATTATATATTACTACGCCTATAAAAGTCAAATGATTACCGTATTACAAAAATTCCGCTTTAGAAGAAAAAGTCATTGTTTTTCCGCTTATCGGGTGGACAAACTCAAGCGCGCAAGAATGCAATGCCTGTCTGTCCAGCGTCTTATTGTTGGGACAAATTATAGGCCCAAAATTTGGATTATACAACCTATCGCAACAAAGCGGATATCCCATATGCGAGATATGCACTCTTATCTGATGCGTTCTGCCTGTCTTGAGTACAAACTTAGCGGAAAAATAATCGCTGTATTGCTTCAATATTTCATACTGAGTTAAGGCATTATCGCCAGTCGGGTCTACTTGACGGCGCAAGCTATCGCCAACTCGTTTTATCGGCAGGTCTATCTCTCCGCTTTTCTCCCCAACGAAAACTCCACTGCAAAGAGCGACGTACTCCCTATGGATATGCTCTGTCGTCAACTTAGAGTGCGCAAGTTGGTTTTTCGCCACTATCATAAGCCCTGTCGTGTCCCTATCAAGCCTATTGACGGGACGGTAGACGAAATCGCCCCAGATATTTGCCAAAGCGTTGGCAAGACATCTTCCGTAGTGCGCTTTTACTGGAATAACCGCAATGCCTGCCGTCTTGTCGATTACGGCAATGTCTTCGTCCTCATAGACGATATTTACCGGCATATCCAATTTGGGTATCGTCGTAATATTTTCATCTACCAGATATATGCAAAACCTCTCGCCTTGCGACAGCATATCGATAAGTCTTACAGGTATCTCTTTTCCATTGACGACTCTACATACAAGTCCCAAAGACTTTCTCAGCGCAACGCAAATAGACGAAGATATGCCCTTGCATTTCAATATATCCTCGACTTTTCCGTCGAATGGCGCAATATACTCAATTCGCCTTTTCAACATTTGCCGTCCCATTGGTACTTGGAAAGGTCAACAGCAAAATTTTCGTCGCACACAACGCCTTCTTTAGCTAGCATCTCCGCTTGGACCTCTCTTCCGCCAAAGGCAAACGCAGGAGCAAGCTGTCCAAACCTGTTGACAACTCTGTGGCAAGGAATAACTCCCGGCATTGGATTGACGTGCAGAGCGTATCCAACGGCCCTTGACGACCTCGGCGCGTTTAGCAATCGAGCAATCTGACCGTACGTCGCAACTTTACCATTGGGTATAGCTTTGACGGCTTCGTACACTTCTTCAAAAAAATTCATACTCACCTCAACTACATTATACAGTAAGCATATTTATAAGTAAAGTAGATATAAATTGACAAACTTAAGATTATTTTGATATTATAAAATAGTAAGGAGAAAAGCGTTGATTGCCTTATTGTATTTTTTTATAGCCTTGATATGCACGTTTGCGGGCGCGATTACGGGAATGGGTGGCGGTGTCGTCATAAAACCGGTACTGGATCTACTCGGCGACTTTGATACCGCTTCTATAGGAGCGTTGTCGTCTATTACCGTACTTGCTATGTCCCTGACTACTTTCGCCAGACAAGTAGGCAAAAAAAGACAGACGTCTATTGCAAAGTTAGTAGTTCTGGGCATATCCTCGGCGGGAGGCGGTGTCCTCGGACAGTATCTCTTCGATATTATGACTAAGGGCGCAACCAACGGACATACTATAAAGATAATTCAAAACTCCATACTTTTGTTTTTAATCGTCTGCATATTCTTCTATATGCTTTTCAGAGAAAAAATCAAACCTCTGCATTTGAAAAATTACGTATTTTATATATTGGTAGGTCTATTGCTGGGCGTGCTGTCGTCTTTCTTGGGAATAGGAGGCGGACCTCTCAACGTAGCTATACTCATGCTGTTATTTGCTATGGAAATCAAAGAAGCAACTTTTGCGTCGATAGTTACGATAATGTTCGCGCAAATTGCTAAAGTCGTAACTATACTTGTCGGCGGTGGCTTTGGCGGATACGATTTGTCAATGCTCCCCTATATGGTTGTTGCGGGAGTATTGGGCGGGCTTATAGGCAGTTTTGTCGGCAAAAAGATATCAGGCAAGGTTACTGCCGTAGCTTTTAATTTAATGCAAATTGCCGTAATGATAATCTGCGTAATCAATATAATTACAAACTCTGTCGCGTTAAATTCATAAATATATTGAAATATAGTTCAACATGTGATATAATGCGAATATAGCAATTTGCTTGGGGGAAATTATGAATATTATTTTGTATTTCAGCGATCAACAAAGATACGACACAATCAACGAAACCGTAACGCCAAACATTGAAGCAATGGCGGACGACAGTATTTTTTTCGACAACGCTTTCACTTGCCAACCTGTATGCGGTCCTGCAAGAGCTTGTATTCAAACGGGAGTTTACGCCACTCAAAACGGATGCTATATCAACGGTATTTCAATGGACAAAGACAACGACAATACCCTTGCTAAAACTCTTAACCGCAACGGCTATAATACGTCGTATATAGGCAAATGGCACTTAGCGTCGGATACCATGGGTATGAAGAAAAAATTCAATGTGCAGAAATCGGCAATACCCGAAGAACTTCGCGGTGGATATAACGATTATTGGCTCTCTGCCGACTGCTTGGAATTTACTTCGGATATACACGGCGGATATATGTTCGATAAGGACAACAACAAAGTCACATTTGAGGGCGTACGAAGCGATTGTATAAACGACTTTGCCATAGACTATATCGACAAATACGAAGAAAACAAACCTTTCTTCCTAATGATTTCACAGTTAGAACCGCACCACCAAAACACCGCCAACACCTTCCAATGCGTAGAAGGCGAAGATAAACAATTTGAAGATTGCCCATACCCTGACGACCTCGTGGGTCTAAAAGGCAACTATAAGGCGGAGTATGCGCATTACCTCGCGTGTTGCAAACGGCTTGATAAGAACTTTGCCGACCTTGTCCAAAAAGTGAAAGACAAAGGATTGTGGGACGATACTATTATCATATATACTTCTGACCACGGCTGTCACTTTAAGACAAGAAATTTTGAGTATAAGCGAAGCGCGCACGACGCCAGCACTCACCTACCTTTCGTAATGACGGGCGGTGGACTCAACAAGTTACAATCTACTCAAAAATTCATTGGCAAACGCTTTAACGGCTTCATAAGTCTTTTGGACCTCACCGCAACGATTTTGGATATCGCAGGCGCGGAGATTCCTCAAGAATATCAAAGTCAAAGCATTCTGCCTATGCTTGAAAACGATAAGGGACGCGACCATATCTTCTTACAGATAAGCGAATCTCAACTCGGACGCGCTATTATTACGGATAAGTATACTTATAGCGTAAAGAAGCCCTTTTCTTTTGGCATAGAAAAAGCTACCTGCAAACTTTATAAAGAAGACCTTCTGTATGACAATACAGTCGACCCCGCTCAACATAAAAATTTAGTAAGAAATAAAGACTATAAAGAAATAAAGAAAGAACTTAAAAAGATTTTGCTGGAAGATATCGAGCAAGTTGAGAATATAAAAGCAAAGATAATATAGCTGTCATTTCGACGGGGGCGGAGAAATTTCAACAATGAGAAAAAAGTACGGGAACAGTTACTCGTACTTTTTTAGTATTGCTTTCAAAGAACTTTTAGTAGCGTCCCTATTAATTCTTCTGAGAAGATATAGACTGCGACGTCCGTAAATATGATTGATACCTTCGTTGCAAGTCAAGGTCATTATTACGCCTTTTTCTTTGAGTACACTCTCGCTTATCTTAGTGTATTTGCCGTATGGATAAGCGTATATATTCGACGAAACTCCCAATTCCCCAAGTTTGTCTACTAACTTTTGCGTATCGTCTGCAAACACCTGCTCGTATATATCGTCACTTTCGCTTTTGAGTTGAGCTACGCCAAGTCTTGGGCGAGTGTTGTGCATAGAATAAGAATGAAGCCCTATTTCCACGTTTTTGTTTTGAGCGACCTCGGCTATATCGTCCCATCCGAAGTACGTGAAGTCACCTCCGCCCTTTCCGCCTTTTTTATCATATAAAGTATAATCTCCCACGACGGAAAATAGTCCGGTATAATTAAACTCTTCAAGTAGCGGTAGCGCGTAAGTCATATTGTTGAGGTATCCGTCGTCAAAAGTCAAAATCACCGCTTTGTCGGGAAGACATTTGCCGTTGTCTACGTATTCAATAAGGTTTTTGCAACTAATTACGTGATAGCCGTTATCCTTAAGATACTGAAAATCTTTGCGCAAGCTGTCTTGATTGATACAATACACGCTTTGTTTTTTTCCCTTTGCCAATGTATTGTGATACATAAGAATAGTTAAATCGCCAAGGGAAGTTTGCGAATTGCCCTGCTCGCTCATTGAAGCAACTTGACTGTTCAAGCCGTTAGCATGAAAAATGCCACACCCCAATGCCGTAGCCGTCAAAACTAAACATATAATCGTCAAACTCAAAGCAAATTTCTTCATGCGCATCTCCATAACGGTCATAATACCGTTTACGTTTCTTATGTTGTGAATATACTCAGATTTTATACGCTCAAACTCTCGCTCAAAACGCCGGCAATATTCCTGCAAAGGTCATTGCAGTAGTCTTGTGACAGCAACAGTCTTTCGTCTTCGGCGTTAGATATAAAACCGCACTCGATTATTATAGACGGAACTTTTACGCACTTGGTAATAAAAAGATCTCCCGCAATCGCCTCGTAGTCGTCGCGCCCGCTGTATTTGGCATTGATATTTCGATTTATGCGATCCTGCATGCTCACGGCAAAATCCTTACCTATGCCCGTATCATCGTAAAATACCTGCGCTCCCCTACGCGATGGGTCGGAAAACTTATTGACGTGCAGACTGATAACCGCAATGGGCGAAGCCTTGACGATAATATCTTTGCGCGCCTGCATGTCCAAACGCTTGATGTTGTTGAGCGCGTCTTTGCTAGTTCTCGTCATAACGACGCCAAAACCTCTGTCCTCGAGTTCTTTTTGAAGTATCCCTGCCATCTTGAGATTTATATCGCTTTCCTTTACGCCCTGACTGCCGACAACTCCGCCGTCAATACCTCCGTGGCCAGCGTCAATTACGACTGTGTACTCGCTTATTTTTGCGGTGGCTTGGGCATTGTGAACTGATATATACACTCCGCCCACGCTCAAAGCAACAACAAAAACCGATATAATAGCGACCGCTACAATATGTTTCTTTTTTAACGTAAAAATCATAAGCTCTCCTTCTGCTAAATAATATATTAAAATATCAAAATTTCTATGCAAAAATAGCTATTTTTCTATATGTATTTTTGCGGAAAATGCCATCTCGACTTAGGATAATTCGGGAATAAATATGGAATTTTTCTAAATTAACTTTTTTGCCTCTCAAAACGGGGATTTTCAAAAAATTTTGCTCAAAAACCCCACTTATCCACATACTTATCCACAAAAACAAGTGTTCGTGTGGATAACTCACGCAATTTCCCACACTATTGCATTATTATGTATATG
>JAIDUT010000024.1 GCA_029060065.1 Clostridia bacterium
TCTTGGAAAGCGTGGGAAAAGCCATTTTGAATAGACGAAAATCGACTTTGCTCAAGGTGACAAATAAAAGCGTCAAAACATCGAAATATCTCAACTGCTTACCTTGCCGTCCCCTTGAGGGGAAGGTGCCACGAAATGGCGAAAGGGTTGTAAAAGAAAAGTATACAAGAAGAGGAAAACATATGGACTCAAAGAAGTTAAGAGCAAAGTATCTAAAATCTGCGATATTGATAATATCCGTTTGCTTTTTATTGGGAGCGATAAGCGCATGCTTGCCGTTTAATATTTCAGTACCCGAATTGGAAGACAATGCAATCAGCGATACAGCTATGAATATTACGCAGAATACAAGCGACGGATTAGGCGAGTTTAACAATGGATATTCTTACGTATACACAGACAAGACCTTAGTTGACAAATATAGGGCAGGCGATGCCAATACTCCTTATGATATATCTATTGTAGAAGTAGATAAGACGCAAGCGAGAGGTACGCAAGAAAATCCTTTTGTAATTGCAAGTATAGATGATTGGACTAGATTTGCAAAGAATTTAGACGACGGATCAATAGCTAGTTACGGTAGCGGAAAATATTTCGTATTGGCAAGCGATTTGGATTTTGACGGTATTACTTTTTATCCTGTTCGTTTTTTCAACGGTACTTTTTATGGAATGGGTAACAAAATAAAGAATATTTCTATTGACGGAGCAAATTGGTTTTATTGGAACGGAACTGATTATGCTACAATTCCTTTATCTGGAGCGCAATGTCCATACGGCTACGGAGTATTTTGCAGAGCGACTAATGCTACCATAGCCGATTTGATAGTAGAGAATTTTTCATATAAGCAAATGCCGAGACATAGCAATAATTATAGCGGATATCGTGTTAACGGCGATACCGGCGGACTTGTGGGCTTTGCTTTCGGTGACGTGAATTATCTTAATTGCCATACTTCCGGTGTTATTTCATCAGACCTTAAGTATCCTACGCATATGGGGTTTGGTGGACTTGTTGGATCTGACGCGGCGGGCGCCGGTCAAAATATGTATTTCTATCGTTGTTCGACTGAGGCTACCATAACTGTTACAATGGGTGGTATGAATTGTCATATAGGGGGACTTCTCGGCGATAGTTCATCCGGCGGAAACATTTATATTTACGATTGTGTTGCTAATCTTACTGCGTCCACAACCGGCGCAATGAATTCTGCGACTGCGTCATCGGTAGCATGTTTTGAATCAAATAACAAATCCATGTATCTTGAAAACTTTGTTTACAATCATAAGAGTATTACCACGCTTAGAGCCAATGACGGCGGGTTGTTAGGATACTATCTGGGCGTTACGATACAAACGTTAAAAAATTGTTACGGGGCAAGTACCATTGTAGTAAATGGTACGGAATCGGCTCTTCACCCAGTTGGCGCAACGGGAGGTACAAGAACGGTAGACGGTAATACAATTAGCAATATTAATATTGTAAAACCTACTGACGTACCGTATTGTTCGACGTACGTAAGCGGTAGTGGTAACAGAGTGACGGGATTTACAGAATACACTACGTCTAGTGCATTGAATTCAAAAGCTGAGGAGTACTTCGGAGCCAATTATTCGCAAATTTGGGATACGAGCAAAATAGGAGGTTACACTCCTGACAAATCTCCTGTACGTAACTATCTTATGGCATTAGTTAATTTCCGCAACTTAAATAATGCCGGCAATAGTGAAGAGAATGTGGGACTACCTGACGGAGAGCCATATAAGTTTGGAGATAAACTACCTGACGATACAAGCGACGTTAGCGCTTTTAATACTTATCTGAATACAAAGGTAAATTCTAATCACGTATTCCTAGGTTGGACGGATGATCCGACCGGCGAAAGCGAGCCATTAACCGAATTGCCTAGTGGGCTTTTTGGAAATATCACGCTGTATGCCGTATGGACTTTGCCCGATACATACGTATCTTCAAGGATAACTACAAGTCTTACTTCAGACAAAACTCTAATAGAGTATGATAGCAAAGAGGCAATTACTATTACTGCCAAGGCAGACCATACCTTAACCGCTATGACCAATCCGTCTACGACGTATTACTTTTTACAAGACGGGAAAGATAAGACGACTTTCGCCAGTGCAAAGAGTAGCGGTGTACTTTCGGTAAAGACAGTAAAGGACAGCGGAAAATATACGTTTAAGTATAAAATAGCTGACGGTCTAGAGCCTTTATGGAGATATGACGGAACGCCGAGCAATAGCGTAGATATAAAGATAGAGAAAGGCAAGTTAGAGCACATGACGCTCAAGGACTTCAAGATTTCCACGTCCACAGCACCGTACTACGGCAAGGAGTTGGGCGACATAGACTTTACCGTCAAGATGCACAATAAAGCGGATATAGAAGTTGCGCAGGCATCGGCAAGATGGCAGATAGAGATAGATTCTGTAACACCGGGAACAAACGACGATAAGTATATAGTAATAGTTCCCGCAGATACGGATAACTATGAATCTAGATATGAGTTCTTGGTTGAATTTGAAGCGCAAGCATTGGTAATCAAATTCAACATGGAGCAGATAAGCAAGGAGATAGAGGTAGAAGTAGAGTACGGACAAAACTACGGTTCGGCGGAGATAATTTACCTATTCCAGCAGGCGTACTTAAAAGCGCTCTCTACGTGGGATTCGGCTACGGTACGCGTAGTGGAGAGTAAAGCGCCATACTTAGACGGCATGTCGATAGTAGACGGCGACGCCAACGCAGATAAGTTCGATACCGAATACAACGGCATAAATGAGATACACACAATACAGGTCACGTTCAAAGACGCATCATATGAAGTAGTATTCAATCCGGATAACGGCGGAACGTCTTCGCCTACGAAAGAAACGTACGGCTACGGACAGTTTTTGAAGAAACCAACTCCCGACCCGGTCAACGGAGAGATGCTCTTCTTAGGTTGGTACTTTGATGAAGATTATATAGCCGACGACGGTAGTGAAGCCACAAGGAATAGAGCCTGGAGATTTAATTCAGTAGGAGATGTACCGCAAGACAGAGTAACCAAGGCTGTAACCTTGACGGCGAAGTGGCTAAAGGCAGACACGTTGGATTCAATAAAGGTCGAATTAGACCCGTCTAAGAAGTACATAGCGCAGACAGGCTTGAAAGAGGGCGACTTAATAGTGACGGCTACGTACAGCGGAACTTTGGATGACAACCATGTAGAGCAAGAAGTAGTATTGTCTTGGTCGCAGTTCTCAAGCGGAATAACTTACGCAACAATAGATAAGTTATTGCACGTAACGCAGGGCGGATATACGGTAACGGTAAGTTACACGTACGGCTCACAGACCAAGACAGACAGCGTGGATATCAACGTATTGCCTATATCTGTCAATACAGGTAAACTGACCTTTGCGGATAAGACAGTAATCTATGACGGAACGGATACAAACGTAACGATAGACCCAATCAAGGGAACGTTGCCAATTGAAATAATCAACGTCACGTATGTATACACAAAGAACGGTCAACCTGTAGACGTAGCAGACGTGAAAGGTTTGGGAACGTGGGTAGTCCAAGCGGTATTTGAAACAGATTCGACGGACTATTACGCCGAGCCGATGTTGGCAACGCTAAAGGTAGTAAGACCGACAGCGTTGGAGAAACCTACGTTTGCAGGCGGAGTAACGTATGACGGAACGGAGAAGAGTATAGAGGACTATCTCAATGACTTCGACCCTGACTATATGAAGATAGTGGGCGACGTAACGGGAACTGCAGTAGGCAGATATACCGTAACAATCCAGTTGACGGACGGAACATGGGCAGACGGCACTACGGGTAACGTGTCTATTACTTGGACGATAGAGAAAGCTACGCTAATACCTAAGTGGGATAGCTGGGAGTTCGTACTTGGCGACGATACAACGCAAGGCTTTGCTCCTGTAATATCCGACATGAGCGACGGACTTGCAAGCGGAGATAGCGTAGACTACGCAACAGACTTTACGTACAAGATATATGACGAAGAGGGTAACCCACTGAGCGAAAGCGAAGTTAGCGAAGTAGGTTCATACAAGATAGTGGCAAGCATAAATGCAAGCAGTGATTTGTATAAGAACTACCAATTCGACGGAGCAAGCAACGAGTGGTACTTTGTAGTAGTACCTCAATCAGGTATGGAAGTCTTGACGATAGAGTGGAGCGATACCGAGTTCCTACATGACGGCAAGAAGCATATCCCGACATACGTAGTAAAGGACAGAAACGGCAACGTATTGGACAACGCAAGCGTAAAACAGATACTGACCTTTGATAATTACGAAGAAAAGACAGAGATAGCAACGTACACAGTAAAAGTAACTGTAAAGGATAGCGATAGATACTTTATCCGAAGCGGAGCGATATGCAAGTTTAAGATAGTAGAGGAATTAGGGGACGAACCGCCGGCAGAAGGAGAAGAGCCGACAACACCGCCGAGCGGAGAAACTCCGTCAGGCAGTAGCGGAGGCTTGGGCTCGCTAGACGAGTTATTGAAGAAGCTCA
>JAIDUT010000025.1 GCA_029060065.1 Clostridia bacterium
CTATTATATATAATGATTGATTATAAAATTAGGCAATAGTAAGCACTATTGCCCATAACTAAACGGTGGATATTCGGTACATTTTCAAATAAGACCGTTTAGGTCATATTTAGGTTTTTTGCCAACATACGCAAGACTAGCTTTTGACGTATCATAAGTGTAGTCTATAACTTCGCGAGTTTGATCCAAAGTAATTGAGTCTATCTCTTTAAGTTTTTCGTCAATGTCAAATATCTTATCGGTAAATAACACGTTCTTAGCGTTAACTCTCATCATTACGCCGTTGCTCTCCTGACCAAGTACGTAATTGCCTTTAAGCTGAGCAATACCTCTCTCAAGTTCTTTTTTAGTAAGTCCGTTTTTACGCAATTCTTCAATTAATTCCAGACTACAGTCTACCGCTTTCTTTACTGAATCGACGTTAGTACCTATATACAGCGACAATACGCCGTTATTGATATAAGAAGAATTATAGGTATACACGTTGTATGCAAGCCCCCTCTTCTCTCTCACTTCTTGGAAAAGACGTGAACTCATTCCTCCGCCGACAACAGTATTTACCAGCGCTTCTGCCATAGTTAGCTTGCTGTCGTATTCAAATGCAGGAAACGCTATAGCAATATTAGACTGCTCTATATCTTTATATTTATATTGTACGCTCCTTTTCGTATTGCATCGCTTATCATGCCAAATTCTCTTACAGTTTGATGAAAACTTCCCTTCGAAATATTTTTCTACGAGTTCTTTTGCTTTGTCAAATTGAATATTACCCACTATTGACACAACGCTACTTTCCGCGCAATAATTCTTGCTGATATAATCAATTAAATCGTCGCGAGTAAATTTCTTGATGTTATCTCGCTCTCCGAGAATAGTTCTGCCAAGTGGATTTTCTCCAAAATATCCCTCGGCAAGCATATCCAAAACCAAGTCGGAATTATCGTCCTCGCACATAGATATTTCCTCGAGCACAACGCCTTTTTCTCTCTCCATTTCCTCTTTGTCAAAAGTAGAATTGAAAAGAATTTCACTCAATATTTTTAGACAATTTTCCGCCTCTGTGTCGATAGACAATGTATAAAAACATGTCGTCTGCTTAGAAGTAAATGCGTTTATTTGAGCGCCTATTCCGTCGACGTATTCTACTATTTCAAAGGAAGACTTATCCTTTGTCCCCTTGAAATACATATGCTCTATGAAATGTGATATACCGTTATTTTCGTCAGTTTCGTTACCGCTACCTACCGCAGTCATCACGGCTATTCCTACAGACCTAACCGCCGGAGAATACTTATATACCAACCTCAAACCGCTTGGAAATCTAAAAACTTTGTTCATTATCGCCCTCCGCCTCTTTAGAAGAGGCTCCACAATATTATAATATAATTATTATCAATCGTAAAGCATAAATACCGACTTTTAATTATTTTATCTACATATATATCGGTATTTGCGCGTTATTTTTAACACGCATTATTATATTATCTCTTGCGATATAATCTGCGACACTGTTACGGGAGTAAGACCGGTTTTTTCATAATACTTCAATATATCGCCAAGCGCAGAAAGCGTATGCGCAGTCGGGTGCATAAGTATCATATCTCCGGCGCCTATCTTATTGGTTGCTCTGCTGTACACTAAAGAACTGTCCTTATCTCGCCAGTCTATCGTATCTCTGCTCCACATAATTACACTCATACCTTGAGCATGCGCAACTTTGAGAGTAGTATCGGAATAACTGCCCGAAGGTGGCGCAAATAAAGTGATATTATATCCCGTCAATCCCTTGACAAGAGTGTTGGTGGAAGTTATCTCAGCTTCGTTTTGCTTAGCGTCAAGTTTTGCATGGTCCTTGTGAAAATAACCGTGATTTCCTAGCTCATGTCCGCCTTCTATCATCTTATCAAGATATTCCTTATTTTTTGACGCCCAACTACCGCCGACAAAAAACGTAGCTTTAGCATTGTGTTTTGCAAGAATCTCAAGCATACCGTCAAGATACTCCGTGCCCCAGTATACGTTGATCATCAGCGCGACTTCATTTCTCGTAGTGTTGCCCTTATAATAAGGTCTGTCATTGTTTTGAGTAAAGACAAATGAGGAATATTGACCGCTGAAACTCACTAAAGTGAGCATCAACAGCATAGTTATAATTATTACGTTGGTCACTGCGCTTGCAAATTTTGATACTTTCTTCATACACACCTCAACAAAATGTATGTTTGAAGACAAGCATTTATGAATAATATTCTATCCTATAATTTGATTTATAACGCTTATTTTATTATATCTCGCTATCAATAGTATATAATTTCCGCTTTACATCCTTTTCGCCAAGCTTGTAAGAATTTTGCTTTCTTCCACTTAGACGGAATATATATTTTTTGATTGCTTTGCCATCCGAAAAATGCCCATTCTTCCAGACTGTATACTGATTGAGGAATTTTAATTTCTTTGACATTGACGCAACCGTCAAATGCAAATCTCCCTATAATCTCCAAATCATTGGGCAGTTCCACTTCTTGCAACGATTTGCAACCGTCAAAAGCTCTTTCGTCTATTTCTAATACAGATTGAGGTAATACTACTCTTCTCAACGACGTACGATTGACAAACGCCGTCTCGCCTATTATAGCGATGTCGCCGTCAACGCAATACTCTTCGCCTTTCCCGAGATACCGCTCTAAACAGTTTGCTTTGGAAGACTTATGTCCCGCTAATTCGCCTTGAGTGACAATAACTGCAATTCTCTGTCCGCCTATATACACGCTTTGAAGATTATCTATATCGTTTAGACAACCTTGCTCCAAGTAAATTTCTTCATTCTCAATAATAAGATTAATTAACTTATCGCAACCGCTAAACGCGCCGTCATCAATTTGTCTTACTGACTTTGGAATAAATATTTCTTGGAGAAAAAATTGGTCTGGAAAAGCGTAACCCTCTATTTCTGTTACTCCATCAGGCACTTTGATTCTTGTAGCGTCCTCAATATTGCATGCCCACAATTTTCCCTCGTCAATAGACCAGAAGTCATCGTCGACAGTCAAGAACTTGTTTTCAATATATTCGTTTTCTTGCATATACACCTCTTTATTTACATATTAATTATACTAAGACTAAGTTTACATTGTCAATACTACCGACAAAAAGGGAGCAATCTTGCGATTACTCCCTAACACTGTCGAATATGATTTTTTACTTCAATACTTCCAAAAGTCTTAAAGCCACGCCCTTATCGTTGATATCAATAACTTTAACTTTTACTTTATCACCGATATTTACGACGTCTTCAACTTTCTCAACTCTCTCTTTCTTGAGTTTGGAGATGTGTATCATAGCGTCCTTGCCAGGAGCAATCTCAACAAAAGCGCCGAAGTTCATTATTCTAACGACTCTACCCTCAAATTCTTCGTCGATTTCAGGATCGTTAGCAATAAGTTCGATAGTCTTCTTAGCCTTTGCGTTCATCTCCTCATCAATACCGGATACGAGCACGTTGCCGAAATCGTCGATATCGATTTTAACGCCAGTTTCATCGATAATCTTATTGATTACCTTACCGCCACTACCGATAACGTCCTTTATTTTATTAGGATCAATGCTGAAAGATACAATCTTTGGAGCATACTTAGAAAGCGATGTCTTAGGAGCAGGCAAAACTTCAAGCATCTTGTCAAGAATGAAAAGTCTGCCTTTTTTCGCTTGAGCCAAAGCCTTACGCAAAATCTCTTCGTTGATACCCTTAATCTTGATATCCATTTGTATAGCAGTGATACCGTCTACCGTTCCGGCTACCTTGAAGTCCATATCGCCGAAGAAGTCCTCAAGTCCTTGTATATCCGTCAAAACTGAAATCTTAGACTTGTCCTCGTTGCTAATAAGTCCCATTGCTACGCCTGCAACCGGCTTTTTGATTGGAACGCCTGCGTCCATAAGAGCCAAAGTAGAACCGCATACGGAAGCCTGCGACGTCGAACCGTTGGAAGAAATTACTTCGCTTACAGTACGAATTGCGTATGGGAAAGACTCTACCGACGGAAGCATTGGCTCCAAAGCTCTCTCTGCCAAAGCGCCGTGACCGATTTCTCTTCTGCCCGGGCTCTTCAAAGGCTTAGCTTCGCCTGTGCTGTACGGTGGCATATTGTAGTGGTGAATGTATCTCTTGCATACTTCGTCGTCAAGTCCCTCTAACTTTTGAACTTCAGAAAGACTACCGAGCGTACAAATCGTCATAACTTGAGTTTGTCCTCTGGTGAACACGCCACTGCCGTGAACTCTTGGCAATACTCCGTGTTCGCACCATATTGGTCTGATTTCTTCAAGACTTCTTCCGTCAGGTCTGATACCCTTATCCAAAATCTTTGCTCTGACCTTAGCTTTCTTCATAGCGTACAAAGTTTCGCCAATATCTTTCTTTCCGTCTGGGAACTGCTCTGCGAAGTGCGCAAATACATCCTCGTCGAGAGCGTCTTCAGCCTTATCTCTATCCTGTCTATTGAAATTGTCGAGTACGGCGTCCATCTTCTTATCTGCGTAAGCCTTAACAGCTTCCTCTATTTCAGAAGCAGGGTGATAAAGATTAGGTATAATCTTTTCCTTTCCGATTTTAGCTTGGATATCTTCGATAAACGCTACAATCTTCTTGATTTCTTCATGACCGAACAAAATTGCGCCGATCATTTCGTCTTCGGTAAGCTCGTTTGCGCCTGCCTCAACCATCAATATTGCTTCCTTTGTACCGCTCAAAGACAAGTGAAGTTTAGACTTTTCTCTTTGCTCGGTATTTGGATTGATTATATACTCTCCGTCTACAAATCCAACGATTACGGAGCCTGTAGGTCCTGCAAACGGAATATCGGATATGCTCAAAGCTACCGAGCTACCAATCATAGCGTATACTTCAGGCGGAAGATCTGGATCTACCGACAAAGCCGTAGCGACTACAGCTACGTCGTTGAAAAATCCCTTAGGGAACAACGGACGAAGCGGTCTATCGATAAGTCTTGACGTCAAGATAGCCTTATCGCTTGCTCTGCCCTCACGCTTTTTGAAACCGCCCGGAATCTTTCCTACGGAATACATCTTTTCTTCATAATCTACTCCTAGTGGGAAGAAATCAATTCCGTCTCTGGGAGTTTTTGCCATTGTTACGTTGACCATAACGGCTGTTTCGCCACATCTTACGATACAACTTCCGTTGCTGAGACCGCAATACGCGCCTGTCTCAACGCTGACTTCTCTACCGCCGATGGTGGTTGTAAAAATCTTTCTATTTATCATCAAACTAACCTCCAATAATTAGTAATTTAATCAAATTTAGCGCTTTTTAATTAAAAAAACGGGGCGTCAAACGACAGCCCCGATTTTTTACTTTCTGATGCCAAGTTTTGCAATCAATTCACGGTAACGCTCGATGTCGGTATCCTTTAGATACTTCAACATGCTTCTTCTCTTACCTACCATTTGCAACAAACCTCTTCTCGAGTGGAAGTCGTTCTTATGCTCTGCAAAGTGGTCGTTAAGTTGAAGAATTCTTTGCGTCAAAAGCGCAATTTGAACTTCCGGAGAACCTGTGTCCCCTTCGTGCTTTGCAAAAGCGTTGATAACTTCTTGCTTGGTCATTTCCTTTACGTTGATTACTTCCATTGTTTTGCCTCCTTTCTGTGGAATAATAATTTAGCGCTAGCCAAGTAGCACATCGGAGTCGTTGTAAAACCTAGCCACGTTATTTCACGTATTTTGAAATACAACATTATCTTATCACAATAAATTTGAATTAGCAAGCATTTTTTGACATTATACTAAAATATAATTTATTATACATTGTCTTTGATTGTCATATTATGTCGATTCAAGAAAAAAACTTTTCCTTATCTTCAATTATTTTTTCCCGTCTTTGCAAATAAACGTCCAAACCTTTTGGATTTGCAAGTCGCTCCAGTCTATCGCCGTCGAAAATCCGTTTAGAAATACCTCCCGCGCCATTCGCGATAATACTCGACACTTCTTCCATGATATGTATATTATAAATACAAGCCTTCCCGTCTTTGCAATAACCGACGTTCTCGAGATTACCGCTCATATATTTTTGTTTGTACATATAATAAGGTAGATATCCGCTGTTTTCAACGGCTGACCTTGCATAATCAACCATAGAATTTGCTAAATCAAAGGAAGAATTATCGTATCCGTCTATTTTTAGCGTAGAACCCTTTTTCAATGAAAGCGTATGCACAGTGATATTTTCAGGACCAAGCGCAATAGCACAATCTACAGAATGACGAAAATCTTCAAAACTCTCGTCAGGTAACATGGCAATCAAATCCATATTTATATCAAAATTATAATTTTTTGCCAAATTATATACTTTGTATATCTCATCTACAGTATGACTTCTGCCAATAACATCCAACGTCTTCTGATTGAACGTCTGAGGATTGACGGAAATTCTCGTAACGCCATACTTACTCATTATATCTAACTTTGATTTCATTATTGTATCCGGTCTGCCCGCTTCTATCGTATATTCTTGGCAGTCAAACTTGCTTTCTTTGATAATTCTCTCGAAATTTACATCGTCAAGCGACGTCGGCGTACCGCCACCTATATAGACAGAAGAAACTTTCAATCCCATTTTGTCTATAATTTTCTTGGTACATCTCAATTCATCTACTAATATATCACAATAAGGGGTAACAAACTGTTTTACTCTCTTAAGTTCTGCCGAAATAAAAGAACAGTAACTGCACCTAGATACGCATATAGGGATATTGACAAAAATATCGACTTCGTTTGCTTTTACGCAATAAGCCACCCTTTGATTATTACATATATTTCTTATCAAGTCCACTTTACCTTGAGATACTTTGAGTTTATTCAAAAAGTAATCGTCCGCGTCAACACCTTTGCTTAGCGCTTCGTGATATAACTTCGTAGGTCGTATTCCCGTCAAAGAGCCGTACGGTAAAGACTGATTTGTCAACTCAACCAAAAAATCATATAAAGCTACTTTGCTGTGGCGCTTGATTTGCGCGTTGCGCTTTATGTCGTAAAATTCGCTATCTTTGTCTGCCAGAAATACTTTATCAAGAGAAAATCTTCTAAAGACTTTTGAATTATTGCATTTTATCAAACAATCAAAGATATTTTCTTCTATTTGTTGCAGTTCCAACGACAATAGTTCTCCATTGTCGTCAAGAATTATTTGCGGATAAAATGCTCGTAATATATCCTTATAATCATTGTCAAAATCTTGCGCGTTGCTACTAAAATTTATCTTCATCTATGCTCTAAATTATCTCGTTATGCGCTCTTTCATAGGTCAGCGTAGTACTAGGGCCGTGACCGCACAACAAAACATAATCTCCTTGTAAATCAAAAATCTTTTGAATTGAATTTTGAAGAGTAGCAAAATCTCCCCCTCTCAAATCATATCTACCGTAGCTATCTTTGAAAATCGTATCACCGCAAAAAATTACTTCGTCGCAAATATAACATACCCCTCCCAAAGAATGTCCGGGAGTATGCATAACCTTAATTTTCTCATTACAAAGCGTAATTTCTTGATCGTCGTCCACTATTACGTCTACGTCAAATCTTGGGAATTTCCTACCGAAATTAAGCGGATTATCAATAAAATCAATATCCATTTTGTGCATATATACTTTTGCGCCATATCTTTCTTTAAGACGAGCCACTCCCCCTATGTGGTCAAAATGTCCGTGAGTAAGCAATATCCCTTCAAGTCTAAGATTATTTCCATCGATATAATCCGTCAACTTATTGCTCTCTGTCGACGGGTCTACTATAAAACAAGTCTTTTCTTCTTGGTTTTCTACTAAATATGTATTATTGCTGAGTAATCCTAAAACAAAAGTAGTGATTTTCATTCTCTATTTCTCCAAAATCATGGTGATTGGTCCGTCATTGGACATATCTATATGCATATGTTCGCCGAATACTCCGGTAGCAACCTTGCCCAAGCGTCTTTTGAACTCTTCGACGGTAAAATCGTATAACGGCTTTGCAATTCCGAACTTCGCGGATTTAGAAAAGTCGGGACGTCGTCCGCTAAACGCATTGCCGTAAAGTGTAAAATTTGACACTACCATTACTTCTCCGCCCACGTCAAGCAATGTTTTGTTGAGTTTGTTATTCTCGTCTTTGAATATTCTCATACCTATTACTCTATCGACGAGATACTTACAAGTTTCGACAGTATCGCCATCTGTATAGCCTACCAGTACGAGATAACCTTCATTTATCTGCGATATTTCTTTATCATTTACCGTCAATCTTGCGTGATTAACGCGTTGAACTATTACTCTCATTGATTCTTTACGCTTTTAGACGCCCTTTTTATCTCTCTAATACCCTTAATCGACTGAGTTATTTTATCCATTAGTATTTTTAGCATATTGGCGTTCTTAACTTCGACGGACACCTTGATACTGGCAAGGTTGTTTTTCTCCGATTTCGCCGATATGCTTGTCATAGCTACTTTCATATTGGTGATAAGCGTAGCAATCTCAACTACGAGTCCGGTTCTGTCAAAAGCAGAAATGACAAGATTTGCGACAAATTTTTCGTCCTCAGATATCGACCACTGCGTTTCGATTATTCTCTCGGGCTCAAAACCTTTGCAATTTGGGCAATCGGCTCTGTGAATTGCAACTCCGCCGTTACGTGTTATATAACCCAAGATTTCATCTCCGGGGAGCGGTGAGCAACACTGCGAAAATCTATACTTAAGACCGTGCTGTCCCTTTATCACAACACCGCCGTTTTGCTTACGCGCCGTTGTCTTTTTAGTCATTTGCTCCAAAGCAGTGCTTTCATTTACGTGCTCCGACTTATAAAGCTCGACCATTTTGTTTATAACTTGCAATGAAGTGAGCTCGCCGTATCCAACAAGCGCAAGCACTTCCTCTTGAGTATTTAAGCCGTATTTTTGACGAATAAATTTATTCCAGCTCTCGGTAGAAAGCAAATCGTTGAGCGCATATCCTCTGTGTTTTGCTTCTTTTTCCAAGATTTCGCGACCGCGCTTCTCGTTTTCTTCCCTCATTTCCTTTTTGAAAAATGAGCGAATTTTGCTCTTTGCGCTTGGCGTAATGACAAATTTAAGCCAATCTCTTGACGGTCCTTTCGAAGTATTAGAAGTAATTACCTCTACTACGTCGCCGTTGTTGAGCTTAGTACTTACAGGCATTATGCGGGAATTTACTTTGATACCCGTGCACTTTTCGCCGACTTTACTGTGAATAGCAAAGGCAAAGTCTACGCCCGTCGATCCGTTCGGCAAATTGAATACGTCGCCCTTGGGCGTAAATACGAATACTTGATCGGAATACAAATCTACTTTGAGCATATCTAGATACTCTTGAGAATCGCTTGCCTCGTCTTGAAGTTGCATTACGTTGCGTATCCATGCAAGTTTGTCGTCTTCTATCTTAGTCGTGTCAATGTTAGTGCCTTGCTTATACTTCCAGTGCGCCGCAATACCGTATTCCGCGATTTTATGCATTTCAAAGGTGCGAATTTGAATTTCAAACGGCGCGCCGTAAGACGTCAAAACCGTTGTATGTAAAGATTGATACAAGTTAGCTTTCGGCACAGAAATATAGTCCTTGAATCTACCCGGGAGAGGTTTCCATTTGGTATGTATTGCCCCAAGTACTGCATAGCAATCTTTAACGTTGTCAACTATGACGCGGAGAGCAATCAAATCGTAAATCTGTTCAAAAGGTTTTCCTTTATTAAGTTTTCTATATATACTGTAAAAGTGCTTAGGTCTGCCGTTTACTTCGCCTTTTATTCCCAACTCGTCGAGCATTTCATGTAATTCGCCCGAGATATGGTTGACCAATTCTTGCCTCTCAATCTTTGTCTGAGCAACTTTTTCAGCGATAAAATAATAGCTATCCGGATAAAGATACCTTAAACATAAATCTTCAAGTTCACCTTTTACACTGGAAATACCAAGACGAGCGGCAATAGGAGCGTATATATCCAAAGTCTCTTGCGCAATTCTTTTTTGCCCTTCCTCGTCCTTGAAAGACAAAGTACGCATATTATGCAATCTGTCGGCAAGTTTGATAATGATAACCCTTATATCATTACTCATTGCCATAAACATACGTCGCAAGTTTTCCGCCTGCTCCTCAAGTTTTGACTTGAAATTGAGTTTTCCGAGCTTAGTCACGCCCTGAACAAGCGAAAGCACAACTTGCCCAAACATTTGGCTTATATCGTCAGCCGTATAGTCCGTATCTTCTATTACGTCATGCAGAAGCGCTGCAACAACGGTGTCGCAATCAAGCCCCAAATCAATGAGAATTTCCGCAACGGCGTTAGGATGAATAAAATAATCTTCACCCGACTGTCTTTTTTGCCCCGCATGCGCTGTCTTAGCGAAATAATACGCCTTGATAATCTTCTCAGCGTGAGTTTCGTTGTAATTCTCTTGAACTTTGTTTATGAATTTAATTTTCTTTTCTTCCACTTACGTCCTCTGAAAACTTTTATACTTATATTATATAATACACTGCTTTTTCTGTCAATACGATAAATCAATTCAAGTATTCGCTAAGCCTCTTGTATCTTGCGATATAATTCGCTCTCCGCAAGTTTTCTCTTAACGGTATTGTCTATTAAAAATTTACCGCTCATATTCAAAATACCCAATTCCGACAATATTACGGCAGACAAAACAACCTCGTTAAATTCCGCATTTATGTACTTGCCAAGCGCGCTATATAGCTCTGATATTCCCGCTATTTCCCTTTCGGAAAGCAACTTCTTTATTGCCAGGTATATTTCTCCCAGGCGTTGATAAGACGGCAAAAATTCTTTAACCTTATTCAGTATGCGATTATTGTCAAGTTGATATAAATTGCAACACTTTCCAAGAGTCTTAATAAAAATTCCTGCATCCAAAGGCGTGTCCAAAAGAACAATATTTTTATAATATCCCAACTCTTTAATTGACGTAGGATTAAATATCAATTTTGTTACGGGCGTTAGATTTCCGCTTACTCTGTTTTGCGTAAGTATATCTCCGATTTTAGCTTTATATTTCGCCAAAAAATCTTGATATGTACGCAAATCATAAGCAATATAACAAGTAGTATAGTTACCGCCTATCTCCATGGCTTTATCGTAATCAATACCATCGATCTCGCTATCACCCTTAACCAATCCCGTCATTAAGTACGCGCCGAAATCTCCTTGTTCCTCGACTTTGTCACACAAAACCGTATTCACCTTACCTTGCGCGTATATTCTATTCTTATAATTTACAAGCGACAACGTATAATATAACTCTTTTGGCGTATGACTTTCAAGTAATTGTTTATACTTTAATCCGCCGAAAATCACAAGTTCCTTATCAGGTCTTCTGCTCACGACGTGAGAAGTGCTTCCCATCTGCGAAAAATCGCTATTAGCTATTACTTCCTTAAATTTTATCCCCGGGTTACCTTCGCCAAAAGGCTCAAGCATCTTAAGACCTCTTGCCATATCCAATGCGCTGTCTACCTCTGCCATATCTACATCGAAGCGCGTCTTTGGAATAAAATAACTCATATCGAAATCTTTTGCTACGTATTCATTGAGCCTATCTGCAAAGGCTTGAACATTCTTACCGTCCAAAGTCATACCGCATGCCATAGTGTGACCGCCGAATTTGATAAGCAAATCCTCGCACATTGCCACGTATTTTCTTATATCTATGCCTTTTACGCTTCTTCCGCTACCTCTATATACTTCACCGCTCTTAGTCAATAATATAGTAGGTCGTTTGAAGGTTTCTGTTATCCTAGACGCCACAATGCCCAAAATTCCGTCGTCCCAATATGCATTGTGAAGTACTATTACGGGCTTATTCTCAAAATCATAGTCTTTTAGAATATCAAAGCACGTTTCTGCAAGGTCATTGGTAAGTTCCATTCTTTTAGCGTTGGCTTCGTTAAGCTGTTTGACAACGCTGTCGAGTAGAAAATTATCGTCAATGCAGAACAGATCCAGCACAGCATTGGCGTCGCTCAATCTTCCAAGCGAATTTATCCTAGGGGCAATCTTAAATGCAATGTCATAAGACGTCACTTCTCCGTCGACGCATGTACTGATAAGTTTTTTTATACCGCGTCTTACGCCAAAGGAATTTATATTTTTCAGACCGGCTTGCACGATAATTCTATTATCTTCTACGAGAGGTACTACGTCGGCTACCGTGGCAATCGACGCAATATCAAGATACTTATTCATCTCTTGCGCTCCGCCAAGCCCTTCGACTATTCTAAGAGCAACTCCCGCTCCGCAAAGCTCTCTGAAGCAATCGCCACCCGACATCTTTGGATTAAATATCAGGCAGTCAGGCAAAACTTCTCCAAGTTCATGGTGGTCTGTGACTATTACGTCAAAGCCCAATACTTCTCTTGCATACTCCACTTCTTCCACGCCTGTAATACCGCAATCTACGGTAATAAGCAAGTCGCTCAAGTATTCTTCCGCAAGCCTTTCCAAAGTATCTATAGAAAGCCCGTATCCGTCAGTATGTCTATTGGGCAAAAAACAATGCACATTGACTCCAACAGACTTAAAGTAATTGTACAAAATACTTACTCCGCATACGCCGTCGCAATCGTAGTCGCCGTACAAAAGAATGCTCTCGTGATTATTTATAGCAAATTTTATTCGCTCGATTACATCGTCATAACCTACATATTTATGAACGTCAGTCAAATCATTAAGACTTGGATATAGAAATTTATAAAGTTTGTCCTTATCGTCATAGCCTCTTGCATTAAGTATTTCAACAAGTTTCTTATCAATAGAAAACTCTTTTGCAAGTTCTATAAGCTCTCTTTGCTCCATAATTCCTCACACTTTATCGTAACAAAAATGAGAGCGTTTTATACGCTCTCATTAATCTTAGTTGTTTTTTGCGCCTGCGTATTTCGGCTTGCTTTTTATAACGCCGTCCCGCTTTGCAATCTTGCGCTTGTCTGCCGAATTCTTCATTAAGCAGTAAAGCGACGGAGCTATAACAAGTGACGAATAGAAACCTGCCAACAATCCGAAAATAACCGGCAATGCAAATTCTCTTACCGACGCCGTACCGATAATAGCAAATAACGTTATTGCTACCATAGTAGTGATAGTCGAGTTGACAGAACGCGAAAGCGTCTGAATAATAGACTCGTTAACCATTTTATTATTGTCGATAATACTACCCTTAACTTTACCTCCGAATTTCTTTCTATTCTCTCTCACTCTATCGAATACGACGATCGTATTGTTGATTGAATAAGATACGATGGTGATAAGAGCGGCTATGAATGCGCTGTTGACCTGTATTCTAAAGATTGCAACTAAACATACCATCATCGCAACGTCGTGTATAAGTCCGATAATTGCGGAAATACCGCTCCATATCTCGAATCTTATCATAATATAAACGAGTATAAGAATCAACGATACGAATACTGCTATCAAAGCCGTCTTAATGAGTGACGCAGATGCAGTAGCGCCGATATACGAAGTGCTTATCGTGATATTTTCGTCTGGATACTGGGTATTGTAATAGTCTTTGATTTTGTTCTCCAAGAGCTTATTTCTCTGAGTAGTCAAGTCGTTATTCTTCGTATCAAAGGTAGAAGAAATGTTATCGTATTTTATAACTAATGCCATTTCGCTACCGCTACCCGAAGTCTGAACGTAACTTATCGAAGCAACCGCGGAACTTTCGCTAATTTCGATACCAAATTGCTCTTTAGCATAGTCTACGACCTGCTTTGCAATTTCATTACTTGTCAATATGTCCTCGATTGCTTTATAGTGTTTATCGTACTCGTCAGAATTATTAAGCACGTCAGAGCCGAGTTCAACTGTAAGAATAGAACCGCCGGCAAAGTCAATACCGATATTCATACCCTTGGTTATGTCTTTATTAATACCTGCAAAGGAAGCAAATACTATTACCGCAACCAAAAAGATTACTACAGGAGCTATAGCCCATATCCAATGCTTTTCTACAATCTTAGCATCTTGTAACTTTTTCATCTTCTAGCTCCCCCTTTCTTAAATTTCTTATTATTCAAAAGAGAACCCTTTTGCGTCTGTTCTTCTTCACCCTGAGCCTCGTTTTCTTCTTCGTTCTCCTCAACTACGCCTTTTTCAACGTCTCCTCTCTTAAGACCGAACAAACCTGCCTTAGATTCGTCGTTGTTGAATACCATAATACACTTTAGTATCAATCTCGTCAAAAGCAAGGAAGCCAAAAGTGAAAGAATTATACCAATCAAAAGTGTGATACCAAAGCTCTTTATAGTCGACGCGCCAAATATGATAAGCACGACCGCGCCTATGATAGTCGTAACGTTTCCGTCAATAATTGCCCCTAACGAACGCTTAAAACCGGTACTTACTGACGTACGTAAAGTTTTGCCGTTAGAATACTCTTCTTTTATACGCTCGAAAATAATTACGTTTGCATCTACCGCCATACCTATTGAAAGCAATACGCCCGCAATACCGGAAAGCGTGAGCTGTACCCATGGGAAAACAGCCAAGAAAAATAGATACGTCAAAGAGTAATACCACAAAGACAAACTTGCCGATACGCCCAAAAGTCTGTACATAACAATGATGTAAATAAAGATAAGCACTAATCCTACGACACCGGAGATAAGTCCCGCCTTTATTGCCGAACTACCGAGCGTAGCCGTCAAAGTGTTGCTCTCCGACATCTTTAATACTAGCGGGAATGAACCCGATTGTATTCTTACAGCCAATTCGTAAGCTTGGTCATAGGTGTAATTACCGCTGATTGACGCCGAGCCGGTCGAAATAGCTTCGTTTACCGTAGGCGCCGTTACGAATTCGTCATTTATCCAAATAGACATTTGCGAACCTGACAATGCGCTCGTAGCCGTAGAAAATTTCTTCGTACCCTCTTCCGTAAAACTGAGAGCTACCGTATAGTAACCTGTGGTCGAATCGTAGCTTACGCCTGCGCTTGCTACATCGTCGCCGGTAAGCTTCTCGTCGAGTTTAACTTTACCGCTTGAATCGTTGAGAGAAAGGTCGCCGTCTTTACCGTCTACATACTCTTTGAATTCAAGACTGGATGGACGGCCAATCAAATTGAAAATTCTCTCGGGATCGTCTTCGTCCGGAATCTCTACACGGATTTTTTGGCCTGCTACGGTAACCTGAGCCTCTGTATAACCCTTGCTGAAAAGCAGAGCTTCAAGACTTGATCTCGTGCCCTCGATTAAAGATTCAATATTTTCTTTTTGTTCGTCTGTAAGTTTGTCTTTATCAACGTCATATACTGCGTATACACCGCCACTGAGGTCAAGACCCAAACTTATTTGTGTGATATAGGCGTTATAATTTTTAATACCCAACTCGCCTTTGTCCAAAGATACGAAACCAAAGACCGTGCCGAATACTATTAGTATAGCCAAGACTGTCAATATCACGATTGACTGCCACTTTTTCACTTATTCTGCCTCCCTAAAATATATTAGTCCCTTCTATTATATATATAATAATAATATAAGTCAATAAAAATTCTTGACTTTTCACTCAAAAATTATATTGCAAACAAAGAAAATTCTTCATATATTTGCATACTCTGAAATTATGAAAAATTATACTTATGCAATTATAAAATAAGCGCACCGACTTATTCGTCGATACGCCTTAAAACTACTCTTCTTGAGCGTCCAATTCCTTTAGAAACTCATTGTAGAGTTTGTCCAACAATTCTTCGTCCTCTACCGGAACAAAAACGTCGTTACCGTCTGCGTCGGATTGAATATGGAAAATAACCATTTCCGCTTCTTCAGCGTCCTCATCCGCTCCCTCCAACGGCTCAAGATATATATACCACTCTTCTTCGTAGTCAAGCGTAGCTATATGCTTAAACTCAACTTCTTTTCCTTCTTCGTCTGCAAGAACAATAATTTCTTCGTCTTCTTGTTCTTCTGTTTTATCTACTTTATTTTCTGCCATAGTAATTACCTCCTTTATTACCTTATAATGATATCTTAAATCTTCACGAATGTCAACCCAATAATTTACAAATTACTTAGTATTCTTTCCGAAAATTATCTCATACAACGCCGTGGACATACTCACGCCTGCATTGAGAGATTCAATTCTACCGCTCATAGGAAGCGATATTATTTTGCTGTTCTCCTTAATTTTTTCCGATAATCCCTTGCTTTCATTGCCTACGACAATCGCGTAAGGAGTATTGATTTTATCTATTGAATAGAGATTTTCCCCATTCATATCCAAAGCGTAAATATGGTGATTTTTCAATAAATCGAGAGTTTCGGAAATGGATTTTTCAATCACTTTTACTCGAAAGATACCTCCCATAGACGCTCTTATGACCTTTGGCGAAAGATAGTCAACGCAGTCTATTGCCACTATATTCTCTACTCCGCAAGCAGTACACGTTCTGATAATTGTCCCCATATTTCCCGGATCACTTACGCCATCAAGCACTACTACGTTGCCTACTATATTGCCGTCAACTTTATCAATCTTTACAGTAGCAAGTACTCCGCTAGGAGTAACGGTATCGCTCATTACCGACATAACCTTGTCGTCAACAATATAGATTTTATCGCATATGTGTCGATTGATTATATATCCAAATTCGTCAAATTTATCCTTTTTTATGAAAAATGAGGTCACTTCTACATCGAGCGGGATGTCTTTCAAAAAGTTTTCGCCCTCAACAACGTACTCCCCGCTACTTCTGCGATACGCCTTATCTTTCAATCTCCTAACGTGTTGGACCTTTGGATTTTTTATAGAAGTAATGTATTCGTAATTTGTGTTCATATATTTATGATACTATACTTTTTCTTAAACTTCAACGAAATACTATAAAAATTTGTCTATAACACGACATGAAAAACGGGTATGACAATAATATATGCCATACCCGTTAAATTTTATATACTTATTAGATTAGCGAACTTTCTCGCACAAAGCGGTAAATGCGCTTGGATCGTTAACAGCTAGTTCTGCCAAAACCTTACGGTTGAGATCAATACCGTTCTTCTTAAGACCGCTCATAAATTTGCTGTAGTTAAGTCCGTTAAGTCTAGCTGCAGCGTTGATTCTCGTAATCCACAAAGATCTGAAATCGCGCTTCTTGAGCTTTCTGCCCACATAGGAATAATTTTGCGACTTCATTACGGCTTGACGAGCTACTCTGTAAAGTTTGGACTTAGCGCCAAAGTATCCCTTAGCCTGCTTTAATATTTTTCTGCGTTTTTTAACTGCGTTGACGCCTCTTTTGATTCTCATTTTATCTTACCTCCACTAGACTAAATCATTTCCTTAATGGTCTTCTCTTGCGTCGAAGAAACGTAAGCCGTTTTTCTCAAGCCACGCTTTCTCTTAGGCGACTTCTTACTCAAGATGTGTCTTCTGTTCATTTTTGCTCTTTTAACTTTGCCGGTACCGGTCAAGTGGAAACGCTTCTTAGCGCCACTATGTGATTTTTGCTTTGGCATTTATCTGTCCTCCAAAAATTTTATTTCTTTGCAATTGGAGCGAGAGTCATTGCTATACTCTTGCCTTCAAGTAAAGGCTTCTTCTCCATTTGCGCAATTTCTTTAAGTATATCAAAGAAGTCGTCCATAACTTTCATTGCAAGCTCTGGTCTTGCCATTTGTCTACCGCGCAGTCTAATTGACACTCTTACTCTATCGCCGTTTTCGATAAACTTCTTGGCTTGCTTTGCCTTGGTATTGAGATCGCCCACGTCGATAGTAGCGGATAGCCATACTTCTTTAAGTTCAACAACTTTTTGATTCTTTTTGTTTTCTTTTTCTTTTTTTACGGTTTCGTACTTAAACTTACCGTAATTCATTATTTTGCATACAGGCGGTTTTGCAGTGGGTGAAATCAGAACAAGGTCTAGATTCTTCTCTTCTGCGATAGCAAGCGCATCTCTGCTGGACATTATGCCGAGTTGAGCGCCGTCTTCGTCAAGCACTCTGACCTCTCTTTCTCTTATTTGTCCATTGATAAGCATCTCTTTAATGGTCGTATCCTCCTAGCCTTTGGCAAAAAATATGAGTAACAAGCATAGTTCGTTACTCATAATAAATTCTATTTATTAACCGTGTGCGACCTCTGTCGACAGGTGAGTACAATACTGCTTTGATTACATTGGTATAATATCAAAGATTTTTTACTCTGTCAACAAAATTTCACAGGTTTTTATTTAATTTTTCTTTTATAGTTATTTAATTATCTCATTTCGAGTAGTCATAGTGTATTTGCCGTCTTTGCTGTCCAATACATCATAAGTGCTGTAGCCACCGTTGTTCGTAACTTCTACTACTCTTCCGCCTCTGGGATAGTTCTTATATTCTTTACGTTTTGACGCGCTAGTCATAAAGTATTTCCATTCGTCAAATCCATATGTTGACATTCTGCCATAGCCAAGCATAATGCTGTAATCGTCGGCAATATTGTATATTCCTGCAAAGTTGCTCAAATGGTCGTGACCTGCGTAAATTCCGTCGACATTCTTATTGGCAATCAAACTTAATCTAAAGCTTTCGTTGGCTTCGGGATTTTTAGTAGGATAATACACTTTGCCGTTCTCAGGGCTTTCAATCTCACCTTTGAATACTCTAACTATATCGGTATTATTCCTATTATCATACATAGTCTGGAACTCTTGCGTAGGCTCATGCGTATACATACTCATATTGACGCCATACTTTTTGCTCATCTCGTTGTAAAAGCCAATCTGACCTTGCGTAAAGCCTTTGTACGGCGACATTAGCGAAGTTGCGCAATCCATAATGAGTACGCCGTACTCAACATTATCTCCCGCATGAGAATATATTGGCAAGAAGTAATTGCAGTAAGTGTCTTCCTTAAAATTACTATAACTTTCAAAATACTCTTTCTCGCCCAAACCGCCATAATTACTTTCTTTCAAACCGCCGACGAAATACGCCGACTTTTGATATTCTTCCAGCATTTCTTTTTTAGACAAAACGCCCATAGCTCCGTCGTGATTGCCAAAGCACAACGTCCAAGGTATCTCCTTCCCGTCCAAATATCCTGCAATTTGTCTACAAATTTTTCTTGCTTTCTTAGATTGTCCGCCCAAATATTCAGGACTAATTTGATCACCCGTGACTACTATTAAGTCAGGTTTAGCGAAATCAATCGTAGCGTCTAACACCGCCAAACTCTTATCATCAATATAATCGATAAACTGAATATCCGTCAGTTGTAAAATCTTAAAATTTCCCTGTTCGTCAAATTTCAAGGTCAAGTCAACACTACCTCTTTCTTTGCCGGAACCGGGAAACTCTCTATACGACTGGCAACCCATAACGGAAAATACGAAAAGCGATATTATTAATACCGTCACTAGAACTAAAGCTACTTTTCTCTTCATAATACCCCACCTATACTTTATATAAATAATATAACAAATTAAAAATGTAAATTCAATATACTTTTTGATTTTTGTTTATGATTTATAAATATTTTACATATAAAAAAATACAAAATACATTTTCCGCAAATAAAAATGGCGGTTAAAACGATTTTCGTCTTAACCGCCAAGTCATTAAATTAAACAAATTTTTAATCTAATCTCTTGGTAGCTACGTCGTCAAGTACTTTTTCTGCAAATTCCATAAGGCTCATTTCGCCCATGACGACTCCGCCTCTGCGTCTTACTGCAACAACGTTGTTTTCTACTTCTTTATCTCCGATGATAAGCATATACGGCACTTTCTCGAGTTGCGCAGACCTAATCTTATAACCTACGGTTTCGCTACGCGAATCAACTTCGGCTCTTATGCCCATGCTTCTCAACTTCTCATTTATCTTTTTACACTCTTCAACAGTTCTATCCGTCAAGCTGATTACTTTGACTTGCACAGGACTGACCCATACCGGAAAAGCTCCTGCAAACTTTTCTATCATAAGCGCCATAGTTCTCTCATAACATCCTATAGACGAGCGGTGAATGATATAAGGTCTTTTCTTTTCGCCGTTTTCGTCGACGTAAGACATATCAAAATTCTCGGCAAGGAACATGTCAACCTGTATCGTAATAATGGTATCCTCTTTACCGTATACATTCTTGATTTGAATGTCAAGTTTCGGTCCGTAGAAAGCCGCTTCGCCCTTAGCTTCGACATAATTAATACCTATATTGTCAAGTATTCTACGCATAGTATCTTCAGCTACGGACCAAACTTCAGGTTCATTGATATACTTCTCGGTATTTTCAGGATCCCACTTGCTGAATCGGTAAGTAACGTCGTTCTCAAGTCCCATACATCTCATCATATATTTTACAAGGTCTACGACGCCTCTGAACTCGTCCTCAAGTTGCTCAGGAGTACATACTATATGCCCTTCAGACAGCGTAAATTGTCTTACTCGGATAAGTCCGTGCATTTCGCCCGAAGCCTCATTACGGAAAAGCGTAGAGGTTTCGCCATATCTTATCGGCAAATCTCTGTATGACTTCAATCCGTTATTGAAGATAGTATATTGGAATGGACACGTCATTGGTCTAAGAGCAAATACCTCGTCGTCTTTCTCCTCGTCGCCCATTACGAACATACCGTCCTTATAGTGGTCCCAGTGCCCCGATATCTTATAAAGATTAGACTTTGCCATATAAGGGGTCTTGGTGAGAACGTATCCTCTGCGCTCCTCTTCGTCCTCTACAAATCTCTGCATAATCTGGAATAGTTTTGCGCCCTTAGGCATAAGGAGCGGTAAGCCTTGACCGATATTCTCGTCAGTCATAAATATACCCATTTCTCTGCCGAGCTTATTGTGGTCCCTCTTCTTCGCCTCTTCAACAGCATCAAGATAAGCCTGCAAATCTGCCTTTTTATCAAATGCCGTACCGTAAATTCTTGAGAGCATTTTGTTGTTTTCGTTTCCTCTCCAGTATGCGCCCGTTAAACTCGTCAACTTAAACGCCTTTACCATACCCGTAAACGGCAAGTGCGGTCCTGCGCATAAGTCGACAAAATCTCCCTGCTTATAGAAAGAAATCTCTACTCCCTCAGGCAAATCATTGATAAGTTCTACCTTGTAATCCTCGCCGTAGCTTGCCATAAGTTTTACTGCCTCGTCTTTAGGCAAAGTAAATCTCGTGATCGGATAATTAGCTTTGATAATATTCTTCATCTCTTGCTCTATCTTGGCAAATTCTTCCGTCGATATCGGAGTCTTGAAGTCAAAATCATAATAAAAACCTGTCGCAATAGAAGGTCCTATTGCAAGTTTGACAGTTGGGAAAATATTCTTGATTGCCTGCGCAAGTATATGCGACGCGGTATGTCTGTAGATGAGTTTTCCCTCTTCGTCCGCAAAGGTAAGTATCTCGAGATTACAGTCCTCGTTGACTATACTTCTCATCTCAACGACCTTACCGTCGATTTTCCCACCTACGGCAACTCTCGCAAGTCCTTCGGAAATCTGCTTAGCAATCTCGTAGACGCTAAGTCCATTGTCGAACTCTTTTACACTACCGTCTTTCAAAGTAATTTTCATATCACACCTCTATCCTAATATATTATTATAATAAAAACGCCCCTAAGTCTTTTGACTTAAGGACGATTGCTCGCGGTTCCACCTTAATTACGGCAATATAGCCGTCGCTTCGTTTGCCAATTCGTATGGCTGACGTGTTTTTCCTCAAGCGGTACAACCTATATCCTCGTACGCCTCTCTCATCAACGGGCGCTCTCTGTGACGATTTCCTATAAATTACATGTCTTAAGGTACGCAATTTCTTGCGTTACAATGATTTTGTAAATACATTATAATATCAGATATTTGTAATGTCAACTGTAATTTCAGTCAAATTTTTCCATGTAATTCCAGCCAAAACACCACATCCACTATATATTGTGTCTTTTTGAACTTTTACAAAACTCAATACACAATAAATAGTTTACAAAATTTTCACGTCGACCAAATTTCTCAAAGCGTTTAGCAACTCTTTATCGGCGTTGCCTCGCTCAATCACTACTTCGCTTGCGCCGTACTTGACTATAGCGTTGATAATATTATACGACTTATCTGGATATATCTCAGGCACGTTGACAAGTCCACCCTGCGATACGTTGGTAATAAGAATTTCCTTACTGTCGGCAATGAATAGACTTGTTTTCTTCCTATCGCCTAACATATACAGCGCAAGCGAGTAAATTTCTTTTTCTCCATAGCCTTTTGTGAGCGTAGACGATAAGATATTGCCAAGTTCTTGCCACTCTTCCACTATTTGACGCAGACGGAAATTGACAATACCGTCTATGCAATAGTTTTTGAGCTTGGATATCTGCTTGAGTAGATAATCGTGTTCTTTATCTTCATCATAATATAGCATTGAAGAAATCAGGGCGCACAAAGACGCGTCTATCTTCTTTTTGCCGACAGTCGATAAAATATACTTTAATTTTATATTGTTGAGAATAACGTCGCATATGATTTCTCTTACTGCGCTCTCGCATCTTTCTTTATCATAATCCTTTGACGCTACGTCAAAACTTATCCAATTATCCTCTCCACCCTCGGCAAAATACAACCCTTCAACTCGCTCCAAACCTTTTTTCAATGCATTATCTTTGTTAAAATCATTACTTATTAAAATATTACTTTGCCACATATTTTCCTCATTAGGTATTGTATGCAGGCGGTTGTGATTTATGCACCCATATTTTGCTTTGGCGTTTGACAGTCTATTATTTTGGGGATATAATTGTCTTAATAGTTAATAAATTATTAGAGAACTAATTGGTCAAATTAAGGAGCAGATATGAAAACAAAGGTATTGAAAGAATATGCGAAACTCATAGCTAAAAAAGGCGTTAATATCCAAAAAGGACAGGAAGTATGGATTACGGCAAGTCTTGACCAGCCGAAATTCGTAGAAATGCTTGTCAAAGAATGTTACGCGCTTGGCGCAAAAAAAGTCGTTGTTGATTGGGTTCACGACAAATTGACGGTGCTTGATTCAAAGTATATGACGCAAGACGCCATGAATGAAATGCCTAATTGGCAAGTAGAAAAGATGAAATATCAAGTAGAGGTATTGCCTGCAAGAATATATCTTGACTCCGACGACCCAGACGGAATGAAAAATGCGCGCCAAGACAAACTGGCTAATGAGCGTATAGCAAAATATGCTATTCGCAAACCGTATATTGACGCTATGGAAAACAAATATCAATGGTGCATTGCTTCCGTAGCCGGCAGAGATTGGGCAAAGAAAGTTTTCCCTAACGAGCGCCCCGCAAAGGCAGTAGAAATGCTGTGGGAAGCAATTTTGTATACCTCTAGAGCGCAGGGAAATGCAATAGAAAACTGGAATAAGCACAATGCAAACTTACACTCAAAGTGCGACTATCTAAATTCTTTGGGACTTAAATACTTGAATTACACGTCGGACAACGGCACAAATTTAAGAGTTGAACTGCTTGAGAACGCAAACTTCCTTGCAGGTAGCGAAAAGAGCCTTCAAGGCATAGAATTCAATCCCAATATTCCAAGCGAAGAAGTTTTCACTACTCCTAAAGCCGGCTCTGCAGAAGGTATAGTCTACTCCACTAAACCGCTATCGTATCAAGGAGCTTTGATAGAAAATTTCTACGTTAAATTTTCAGGCGGAAAAGTATGCGAAGTACACGCCGAAAAGAATGAAGAATTACTCCGTCAAATGGTATCAATGGACGACGGCGCAAAAATGCTTGGAGAATGCGCGCTTGTTCCGTTCGATTCTCCTATAAATAACAGCGGTATACTTTTCTATAATACCCTCTTCGATGAAAACGCAAGTTGTCACCTAGCTCTCGGAAGAGGCTTCTCCAACTGCATAAAAGACTTTGATAAATATACGCAAGAGGACTTTGACAAAATGGGCGTCAATACCAGCATGATACACGTTGACTTTATGATTGGCAATAACAGCCTTGACATCGTCGGCGAAACTAAAGACGGCAAAAAAATACAAATCTTCAAAAACGGTAATTGGTCATTTTAATTTTGTTTGGAGCGAAGGGCGACGACACAATTTTACACGGCAATAATGCTTCCCATACTTCTTCAAACTCACTTGACGTACATCCAGTACGCCTGCATTCGTTTTCATCGTCTGAAAAACTTTCTTGCTCGTGAAAATCTTGCGCCACGCCCTTCGCTCCAAACGATAGAGGTAACTCAACTCCGACGTACGGCAAGTACGCAGAAAATTATGCAGTACGTTATCCTAGCAATTGCAATAATTCATTATTTATAATTAACATAAGAGAGTTATTAGATATGCAATTAACTCTCTTATATTATAATATTTTATCAATATAATATATACTCTACTTCTTAACGGCTTTATTTTCTTCTTTGATAAGCGTTTTCGTTTTGTCTTGCAGTACGTTGAAATTAGCAAGGTCGTCGTACGGATTAGACGCTATACCCACGTTGAGAAGTCTTGCAATATCGTAAGCTCTCCACGGCACTTCGTCCTTTGGCGGGTGTACGATAAAGGTCATAGTTTCTTTTGTAGTGGGATGAATAAATTTTACTTCCGTTGCCCAAAGTCCGAGATTATGCTTAAATGTTGCAGGCAATGCCCCGTACTTGCTATCGCCGAATAGCGGTAACCCCAAAGACGCCATTTGAACTCGAATTTGGTGCGAACGTCCCGTATGCAAAGCAATCTTGAAGAGCGAAAAGCCCTTTACTTCTTGCAAAAAGCTGTAATCCAGCAAAGCAAGTTTAGCCCCGTCGGTGGCTTGCGGAACAATCTGAACTATATTTTTAGCTTGGTTTTTCTTCAAGTAGTGCTTAAGCTGACCGTTGCGTTGTTTTGGTACACCACAAGTTACGCAAAGATACTTCTTTTCAAATTCTCCGCTCTTTATCTCCTCGCTAAGTCTAGACGCCGATTTGGAAGTCTTGGCAAATACCATTACTCCGCCCGTAGGTCTATCAAGTCTATGTATCAAGCCAACGTACGCATCGCCGACTTTGTCGTACTTGTTTATTAAATACTCCTTGACGATTGTCAACATATCCTTATCGCCAGAACTGTCCGCCTGCGACGGAATATTGCAAGGCTTAACAACCACGATTACGTGATTGTCTTCGTATAATACCGCTAAATCTTTGTAAGTAAATTCTGTTGCCATACTTTCCTTTGTTTCTATATTGATTAAGATTTCTCGACTTCGCTCGAAATGATATTACTTTTTAGAGCACGCGCCTGTGAGGGCATCCTAGCCGTTAGGACATACGAGCTTGCCACAAACCGCTACAACCGCACGGGAGAATAACTCCGTCTTGGGACGGAAGTCCCACTTCGTACGCTTGGCTCTTACCGCCAAAGTCCTTAAGACAAATTCTCAAAAGATTGTCAATCACTTGCGGTTGAAGTCCCGTAGTATAGGAATTGATAAGGAAAAAGAGCGGATTGTCGGAAAGCGTCTTTGCGCACTCTTTGACAAGGTCGAAAATACAATCCTCGAGTTTCCACACTTCTCCGCCTGCGCCTCTGCCGTAAGACGGCGGGTCCATAATTATCGCGTCGTATTTATTACCGCGCCTAATCTCTCTTGCGATAAACTTATTGCAGTCGTCGACTATATATCTTATCCTATCGCCGGGAACACCGCTCAAAGTAGCGTTGGTCTTAGCT
>JAIDUT010000026.1:0-5705 GCA_029060065.1 Clostridia bacterium
ATTCTATATAGATAAAAAATATAAAGTATAGAAAATTCTATAGCAAAACATACTTACAATCAAAAACTTATAAAAGAGGTATAAGTAGGAAAATGAACAGGATGAAAGACAAAATAAAGTTAAAGGTGATATTGATAGCGATATTTACGCTGATAATAATACTGAGCTGTATATTGTTTGTATACAATCCCAATATTAAGACGGCGGACGCCTTTTCCAATGCGACCAACGTGGGCTCGCAATCCACTAACTTAGGCGAATTGATGCTGGCGGGGTATGATACGACGGGTACAGGCAAGATTTTCGACGCGGAAGTCTTTTGGCCTCTTGTTTCGCTTGTTACAGGATTGAGCAATCCGACTGCTAATAGCCTGCAGAGTTGGAATACCGTAAGGACTGCTTCACAGTTTAGGTCTGCTAATTCCGCCAACAGTAGCCGTGACTTATCTGTCACTATAAATGGCTTGAGTTGGACGCCTACTTATCTGTCATATAATAATAAAAACGAACCTATATTGACATTTTGGCTTTCTACCAATACTATTTCCGATAAATGGAATTCTGCGTACCAAAACTCAATCGGCGCTTATCCGAGCAATATGTACGGCACGTCTTGGATGCGCGCCAGCGTACTCAACAACGGCGGAAGCTATGCGGCGACGTATAATGCTACGTCGTTGACGGCGGTGTCGCAATCTACGTCAAGTGCTTGGAAAAACTATACAATGGACAAGACTACTGCCGTAGGCGGTACGTCTATCAAGGAATTTCTCGAAGTGCCTGACAATATGTCATGGCAACATTCTCAGAGCGCCAAGACTTCCGCGGCGCAGGCTTACGACTTCAACAACGACTCGTTGGATAGCGGTGGCTCTTACGACGCGGCTCACAACTACTATACGAATGCTACCGTAAATAAGACCGGCTACCAAGCCTGGAAGAACGACACTTTATGGCTTCCCAGCGTAGCTGAAGTGGGATGCACAGCCGGTGAAACCGGTCTGTGGAAAACATCCGCTAACCAACGTGCGTCAAGCACGTATTCCTGGCTCCGGTCGGCTGTTTAGGCGGCGGCGGTCGGCGCACGCGGTACGGCCCGCGTTTCATCTCAATCTAAAATCTGCCAGCGCTCGCGCTGGCTCTCTGGGGGCTGTGCCCCCGACGGATGTAGAATCCGTATACAACGGGCAGGCTCAGACGCTGGCTGACGTATCGTCAGAGCAGACAAAGTGGTACGACTCGACAAAAATCACTCTGTCATACCCGACGGGTATGACAGACGCCGGCACTTATAAAGTGACGGCGAAGATTTCCGATTCCGCGTTAGCGGACGACCCCGATTATACGTTCAAAGGCGACCCCGACCCGAGCAAGGGCGAGGATGAGCATACGAGAGTATTCAATTTCACCATCAAGAAAAAGAAAATCGGCGTGACAGTCGCGCTAGACACCGGCGGTATGCCCGTCGTATCGCTTAAGAATTCTTCCGACGTATACACGGGAGATAATGCCTCCAATGGGCGAGCGCCCAATTTGGCTTTCAATTACACAAGTATCAATGGATACAACGACACGGTACGACCCACTGCGGTAGGTACTTATACTGCTACTGCAATCATTACTAATTCAGGTTGTAACTATGAATTAGACAATACCTATTCAATCCAATTCAAAATCGATAAGAAAGACGTGCCTAAGCCTGCGATTTCCGGACAGAGCAGTAAGCAGTACACGGGCGAGAACATCACTTTTACAATGACGGGAGGGGACAACGCCGACATTACGATAGAGATGCCCGACGGAATGACGAGGTCAGGCAATACGCTGACGGCAAAGAATGCCGGAACGTACAAAGTGGTGTGCAAGTTGGCGGACAACGGCGTAGCTACGCAGTGGCCGGACGGAACTGCCACGGCTATAGAATTGACGTACGAGATTACCAAGAAGCCGTTGACTTTGACAATAACGTGTTCGGTATCTGACTTCACTTGGAACGTAGGTGACAGACCTGTCGTAACGATAGTGGGCGACAGTTACGAGAATGACAGTACGGAGCTGTATATATATTATATTGATAATAATATAGGCAATTCGATAAAGTATGACAATATCAACAACGACAAGGTAATCAACGGCAAGACGAGGACTATCACAATGCCGGGCGACATACCGCAGGGTAGTTATACGATTTGCGTAGAGTTGTACGGCTCTAATAAGGACAACGACAACTATTCATTGGCGGCGATAAAGACGCAAGCCTTTACTGTAAAGGGTCAAGGAATATCCATGACCGATGCCGTTATAAATTGGAGTTACAACAATATTCCAATCGGCAATCCTACGACGACCCACGTCTTGACGTACACGGGTACGGCTTATCGCTTTAGCATAGACGACAGCGTATTGGCTCAACACGGCGTAAAGATAGACATCTCTAAAGGCAACAACGGATACAGCGGAGACGTTACTGCGACGAATGCCAAGAGCGGATTGTATTCGGTCACGGTATACTTGACTAACTACGATTCTACTTACGAAACTTACAATGCGCAGTATACCTTATATTACCAAATAGATAAGGCTAAGTACGACCTATCGGTATTGTCTTGGCCTACTGTAAACACTTTGGAATACAACGGTTCGGCTCAAGGAATGGAATTGCAAGGCGCTTTGCCTGCAGGTTTGCAAGCGACGTATTCGGGCAACAACAAAGTGCCTGTGGGAAGTTATACAACTTCGGTCACATTTAGCGTAAGCAGTAATTATATCAACAATTACTACGTACCTACCGCAGGAGCGACTGATACGTACACGGGTAGTTTTAGCTTTACGTATGACTGGAGCATTATCAAGGCGACCTTGAATGCAAGTTGGAAAGACGACAACGTAGGCGACAGCGAAGTGTTCAAATTGCCTACGCTAAAGAGCATTGGTACGCTTGACCTAAATTCAATGGTGGAGTACACGTACTACGACAGCGACGGCAACGAAGTTACTTCATTGCCTACGCAAGTCACGGAAGAAATGACGTTCAAGGCGGTGGCTACGCTCAAGCCTGCCTTTACGAGCAATTATCAATTTGCCAACGGTACTGATACGACAGACGAGTACGTCTTCGTAATAGGTAAGGATAAGTATCCGGTAACACTGATACTGAAGTACAATGGACAAAATATCGACGGAGCGCACTTGCCTTATACAGGCAATGCTTACGCTCCTACGATAGAAATCACCAAAGCCGACGGCGGTATCTTGCCCGCCAACATTACCTTGACGTATTTCAAGGACTCAAGCACATCGGGTACGACCGATGCGCCGACTCAAGTGGGCAAGTATCGCGTAGAGGCTACGCTGAATTACGGCGGAGACCTCAACTATATCGAGGCGGACAGTGCGGTATTCGAGTTCGAGATAGTCAAAGCGGACTTTGACGTAAGCTCTCTGCAATGGCAGTACGAGCATGACGGCGTTAACGCTACTTACGACTTTGCGCAAGGCAAGTGGTTGGATAATAGCGGAAGCGAAATATTGCCGTTTACTTACGACGGAAGCGCGCACACTTTGACATTAGCGGGCAAAGACGGCATTGCTGGACTTACCGTCAGCGTGACCGGCAACGAGCAGACCAATGCCGGTACGGGATATTCTGCAGATATCGCATTCTCTTACGATGCCGACAATTACAATGCGCCCAACTTCCCGACTTCGCTTGCTTGGAGCATTGCCAAAGCCAAAGTGGACACTTCGGGTATAGTATGGGGATATACTACGCTTGCCAATTCTACTGAGAATGCGTACTTAGGCGATTTGCCGTACACCAGACTTGACGGCGGCGGCGTAGTACATTATATAGTATCTCTTATCAACGTTCCCGACGTATTGAAGAACGCCATTACTTATAAGGGCGATAATCAAGAGCAAAGCGAGATTGGTATATATGTAGCGGAGTATACTTTGGCGGACTTGGGTAGCAATTACGAACCTATTGTTATGCCCAGCGGTTTGCAAAGCAAGCTGACTTGGACGATTGTACCCAAGACTATCGCTAAACCTGTGTTCGATAATAGTTGGAGCGTATTTGACGGCGAAGAACATGATTTTGCTCAGATGTTCGGCATTACCGTCGAGGGTTGGTACAACTATATGACTATGACGATTACCAAGGACGGCGAGCCGTATAAGGGAATTGACGGCGACGAATTCAAGGCTTTCGACGCAGGTACGTATGTAGTTAAGTTCGATCTTATAATTTTCAATGACAATAACCCCAACGTCAAGTGGGACGAGTGGCCCGATTATGAGTACAATATTAAGATTAAGGCTTATGAGATAGACGTCACCGAGTGGCAAGGTAGCAATACCAATGCAGAAGTGCCGATGGAAACGTGGGTAAAAAGATACGTCGGTTACAGATACCTCGACGAGGACGGCAATCCTATCACGCTCAGTCAGATGCAACCTAATACGGTTTACTATAAAGAATTGTACGCCTTAGAGGGATACGAGGACGATATTCTTATCTATGGCGATTACAGAAAGACGGTTACCCGTCCGGGCTCGATTATGACTGTGGAGAAGCCGGTCTTTGACGATAGTAAGACGATTACCTATAATGGTAGCGCGTACTCTGTCGAGGACTTCTTGAGAAAGCCTGCCGAGAGCGGTGTTAAATTCGAGGTGGACGGCGATTTGACTAATGCCGGCGAGTATACCGTAACTATTAGCATAGACCCCGAGATGTTTGTCTGGGAAGACGGTACTACCGATAGTTACACAGTGAGAGTCAAAGTTGACAAGGCGGTAATTCCGCAGAATAGACTTACTTGGGTAGAGGATAGCAAGGGCGTACCTATGCTTTCTGCCAGCGGTTACGACGTGAAGTTTAGCTATACCTATTACGACAAGGACGGCTTTGAACTCTCCGCTGACGATATAGCCAACGGTTTGGAATACGCTAAGGTCGTAGCTAAGTTGGACGATAATAACTTTGAGGTTATCGACGCTAATAAAGAAGTTTTGGACGAGATTACCTATGACCCGTCTTCGCAAGGCGGAAACAACGGCGGTAAAACTCCTATCGGAGGTATTGTTGATTTCAACAACGTTACCAAAGCGCTTAAAGAATGGTGGCAAGTCATAGCAAGTGTAATTAGTATTATCATTATCGTCATTTGTTTAATCAAGGGTATTGGATTTGCTAAGAAGAAGAAAAAAGACAAGAAAGACGTTAAAAACAAGTACTCTACGACTTTCTATGCTACGGCGACAACAGGCTTGTTCGGACTTGCTATGCCGACTTGGACTGTCATAGCTTGTACGCTTATGGGATTGGCTGTCGTAAGCGTCATATTCGCAATTATCGAGAAGAGCGGATTCAATAAGGCTGAGGGTGAGTTGGAAACTGCTAAGGGAGAGTTTGAGCAAGCTCATGCCAAAAAGAAAGAAGAAGATATGCGAATGATGATGATGGGCATAATGGGCGCTAACAACGGCGGACAAAGCGCCGGCTTCGATATGGGAGCAATTCGCGGTATGATAGACGACGCAATGGCTCACAACGTTCAGCAATTACCCGACCCGTCAGCTACTAACAATGAGTTTATAGAAAGACTTATGGAGCAAAATGCTCAGAACGAAGAGCGTTTGCGCGAAATGAACGCTCAGAATGAAGAACGCATAGAAAGACTTATGCAACAGCTTGCCGA
>JAIDUT010000026.1:5805-31839 GCA_029060065.1 Clostridia bacterium
AATGAAGAACGCATAGAAAGACTTATGCAACAGCTTGCCGAGCAACCGAAACAAGCAGATAGCCAAAACGACGAAGTTATCAAAAAACTCATGGAGAATCAAGAGTTGTTGATGAAGAAAATGGACGAACAACCTGTCGAAAAGATTGTCGAGAGAGAAGTTGCTTCCGCCAACGCTAACGACGAGCTTATGCTTCAACTTATTGACAAGGTACAACAACTTGCCGAACAGCCTAAAGAGAAGTCGCTGGAAAATGACGACGTCATTAAGCAGATTATAAAGATGCAGGAAGTTCTTGCGCATAATCAAGAAATGATTATGAAAAAAATGTTGGAGTTGTCTACAAATCAGAACGCTCTACCGCAAGTTGTCGAAAAGGAAGTAAGAGTAGAAGTTCCTGTCGAGGTCGTCAAAGAGGTGCCTGTAGAGAAGATAGTAGAAAAAGAAGTGGTCAAAGAAGTCCCCGTGGAGAGAGTTGTCGAAAGAGTAGTCGATAAGGGATTGCCTGCGGTAATGCCCGTCGTTGCTCCTCCCAAGCCTAAGAAAGACATAGCTCCGCGTCTTACGCTCAAAGAGGCGTATGCCAAACTTTCCAAGCAACAGCAAAAGTTCTTCGATGGCTTGAGAGAATACGCTATGAGCAAGGACGAGAAGTGCAAGGAGAAGATGTCTACGTATTTCACTACGATTGGACCGTCTACGGTCAATCCGCTCATTAAGTTGACAATCAAGAAGAATATTACAGTAGCGTTGTTCAAGATGGAAGACGAGTATATGAAAGATATTCGCCGTAACGCTATCAACGATGGCGCAAAGATAAAGGTAAAAGAGACCGAAGTCTTGATTGACGACACCCAAGCCTTTAATGCGGCAAAAGAAATGATTGACCTCAGAGTAGACCAAATCGAAAGATACGCCGACTACCTCAGAGAACAAAGAGCAATGAAGAGTTAATATGCAACTACTAAAGTAGCCGTTAAAAAGCAGAGAAGTAGAAAAAGTGAGATACACCGTATCTCACTTTCTATTTATCGCTAAGACGCAACTTCTTAGCTATGTCTATGATGAACAAAAAGGATTTTTAATTTACGCCATAGAGTTAGGGATTCGAACCCACCCAACAACACAGCGTTAGGGATTTGAACCCTCAATCATATAGAGTTAGGGACTTGAATCTCTTGGACATAACAGAGGTTTGGATTTGAACTATCGAATATTATAACAAATAAAAAATTGGACAGTCCTAAAAAATGTCCGATTTCCGTACGCCGTGCATTTTTTCTTTACAATAGAACTAAAAAATGATATCATATTCACATGAAGAAAGAATGTGAATTGCAACCGGGCGACATGGAAATCGCATTAAGCTTAAAGGCTAATTTGAGTGAATGTGCAGAGTTTATTCTTGAAAATGTGCATACTGGTCGACCGTTATCTGATGTGAAAATTAAATTAATTTACTATGCCTCGTTTTATGAGTTGTATTTCAAATACAGATTATCTGAAATTAATCCGTCTTTGATATGGAAAGATCCTACAAAGTATAAACAAGAAAAGCATGTTAGGGCAGAATTTACAAGCATTGATGCTTCAACGGTATTAGCATACGCATTAAACTTTAGGTGGGTAAGTGATGCGGATGCGGAGTTAATTAAGGAAACGAATAGTTTAAGAAATAAAGTAATTCATTTTGGATTGAATGAACAAGATAACGAAGAATTTATTAGAATGGAAAGAATAGAGTATGATTTTTTCGATAAGAATAAAAAGATTGTTATTAAGTTGCTTCGCCCAATTATTTCTAACTTTGAAGAAGCATTCTATTTAAAAACGTTAATACCAGAATTTGAAGAGGATGATTAAGAGTAAAACTCAAAACAATACGATTTTTTTTACGATCTAGAAGAGAGCATAAGTTCTTATATGAAATATTTATTACAATGATTATAGACCGCATCAAACGTTGAAGAATAAAACGCCAAATCAATTTGAGGCTGAATTTTTAGCGAATTGAGTAGCAAAAAAGGGCACGAGTTAATCGTGACCTTTTTAGACAGTCTAATTGAAAAGTTAACTATTTTCAATTACCATTCAGGTGGCGGAGAAAGAGGGATTTGAACCCTCGCTACGCTTTCACGTACTACTCCCTTAGCAGGGGAGCCCCTTCGGCCTCTTGGGTATTTCTCCAAAGTATGTTTATTTAGTTCTAATGTATAATACCATACTTTTTAATTATTGTCAAAATATTTTCTTTAATTTGTTGATTTTTTATCCACATATTTTTTTGAGCAGAGCATAGCGTTTAAGAAGAATAATTGTCAATTATGAAAGAGCTGAGGAATATAATAAAACTGGATAGCGTTTTTATATGTCGAAAAGCTGTCGATTTCTTTTTGTAACGGCGCTATTTCTATTTGTAATATCGATTTGTCATTGCGGTATACAAATTTGTCATACCTATTTGCAAACAGGGGGTATTTTTTTGTTGAAAAATGGCAAAATTACCAAAAATTTGTAAAAATATTTACAAATATTCATTGAAATTGAAAAATATTTGTGCTAAGATAGTATTAGTTAAGCAATAAATTAAGGAGTATATATCATGTCTAAGGAAAAGAAAGAGGCAAAAAAGAGAGCTAAAGAAGAAAAGAGGCTCGCTAAAATACGCGCTAAAGAAGAAAAACAAAAAGCCAAAGAAGCAAAAAAACTTGCTAGAAAAAATGGCAAAAAGTCACAACCCGATACGCAAAAAGAAGTAGTTGAAGAAATTCAACAACCTATCGAAGACATCGCTCAAGAGGAGACCGTCGAAGAAGTAGTATACGAAGAAGTCGAGGAAGAAGTAGAAGAGGCTGAGGAAGAAGTAGTATATGAAGAAGTAGAAGAAGAGGTCGAAGAGGAAGTCGAGGAAGAAGTAGTATACGAAGAGGTTGAAGAAGAGGTTGAAGAAGAAGTCCAAGATGACGTTCAAGAAGAAGTAGAGGACGTAGTTGAGGAAGAAGAAAGCGAAGAAGAAGTAGTAGCTGAAGAAGAAGTAGTCGAGGAGGAACCGAAAGTGGAGAAGAAAGCAAAGACAACAGCAAAGTCAACTAAGGCAGAGCCGGCAAAGTCTACTAAGACAACGGCTAAGGCAACAGCGACAAAAGCTCCTGCAAAGTCTGCAAAGACTACTGCAAAGGCAGAGCCTGCAAAAGCAACCAAAGCTACCGCGACAAAGACGACGGCAACTAAGGCTACCGCTACTAAGTCAACGGCTAAAGCCCCTGCTAAAGCTACGGCTACCAAGTCTACTTCCGCAAAGACGACTGCTACAAAAGCTCCTGCTAAGAAAGATACTGCAGTTCCTAAGAAGACAGGTAGATTTGAATACAGAATTACCGAAAAGGGTAATTACGTATACAAACTTTATGCCGCTAACCATAAGGTAATCGCTACCAACGGCGGTACGTACTCTTCATTGGGCGCTCTTAAAGCAGGTATCAACAGCGTTATCAGAAACGCAGGTACTGCTCCTATAGAGGACCAAACGCTTATCAACGTCGAAGAGCAGAAGTTCCCGAAGTGGATTATCTTTATGGATGCAAAGGGTGAGTACAGATTCAGACTTCACGCTTCCAACGGTGAATGCGTCTGCACTCCTAACGACGGTTATCTTTCTAAGGACGCTTGCAAAGTCGGTATGAGATCTATAGCCAATACCGCCGCGCACGCTGATATCGTCAAGGCAGAAGAGGACTAATATTCTGTAAACAAATTAAAAGCGTCGTACTCATTAGAGTAGGACGCTTTTTTATTTTATTAAAATAAGTACATTATCTCTTATTTCTTATTTCTTATCTATAGTTTTATAGTACTTGCAGTACATAGAATTTAAGATATAAGCTCTCGTCGGTAGCTAACATAGAGGGGTGGTCGCTAGATTGAGTTCGTACCTCCACTATGCGGACGCGTTTTCCGCTTTCACGCGCCGAGTCGGTGAGCATATTTTGGAATAGCGGGAAAGTCATATAGTGCGAACAAGACGACGATATCAAGAAGCCTCCGCTTTTGACGAGTTTCATAGCGAGGATGTTGATATCTTTATATCCTTTATAGGCATTCTTGACCTCGCTTGCGCTCTTGCAAAAAGCGGGTGGGTCGAGAACTATCGTATCGAAGGTTTTTCCATCGCGTTTGAACTTGCGAAGCTCTTCGAATACATCGCCTTGCATTGTCGTAATATTGTCGTAACCGTTTAGTTTTGCGTTGGTATTGACGTCGGACAAAGCTTGCGCAGAGATGTCCAATGCAATTACTTGTTTTGCGCCTCCTGCCACTGCGTTGAGTGAAAAACCTCCCGAGTTGCAAAAACAGTCAAGCACTTCTTTGTCTTTGCAATATCTGCGCAAGGCAAACCTGTTTTCCTTTTGGTCGAGGAAGTATCCTGTCTTCTGACCGTTTTGCAAATCTACTTGCATTCTAAGTCCGTTTTCTTCAATAATAACTTTGGTGTCGAAATCACCGTATAATATGCCTTTGCGTTCTTCTAAGCCTTCTTTTAGTCTGACGGATACGTCACTGCGCTCGTAGATGCCTCTCGGGTTAAATAATTCGATAAGCGCTTGGATAATCAAGTCCTTGTTTTTCTCGATTCCGAGCGAGAGCAGTTGTACGCATAAAATATCCGCATACTTGTCGATTATGAGCGCGGGCAAGTTGTCGCTTTCGCCAAATACCATACGGTAGCAATTATCCATACCCAAAGCAAGTCTATAGTCGTTGGCTTTTTTTATAGCTCTTTTATAATATTCAAGGTCGGGTATGCTTTCGTCGCGTATAAAAATACGCACGAGAATTTTCGATAAGTGATTTATATATCCCTTGCCTATGTATCTACCGTTACAGTCGTACACCGTGGCAAGCGAGCCGTTTTTGTTCTTGCCCTCTATGCGCGCAACCTCGTTCGCGTACACCCAAGGATGTCCCGCTACGATTCGCTTTTCTTCGTTCTTTTTCAAATATACGCTATATGGCATTGTGTCGCCCCTTTAGTTATTGATTTTTATTATTATAACAGTTTTTTACGTCAATGGCAATAAATTCGCATAAGGCGGTTAGTTAGTATTGCAAATGCCAAAAATCTGTATTATAATATTGATATATACTTAATCAATATTATTAAGGTGCGTTATGGAGAAGAAAGCAGGAATTTTATTGCCTATATTTTCATTGCCGAGTAAGTACGGTATCGGCTCGCTTGGCAAAAGCGCTTTTGAGTTTGTAGATTTCTTGCAAGCTACGAATCAGCAGTACTGGCAGGTCTTGCCGTTAAATCCCACGATTTACGGCGATTCGCCCTATCAATCTCCGTCGGCGTTTGCAGGTAATCACTACTTTATCGATATAGATACGCTTGTCGAGGACGGCTTACTTAGCAAGGAATATGCGGAAAGTTTTCAGATTAATTCGCCAAGAGTGGACTACGGATATTGCTTTGAAAGCAGACTTACTTTGCTAAAAAAAGCCTTTGAACTTTTTGACGTAAACGATTGGGGGTATATTGCTTTCAAGCAAGACAACGACTTTTGGCTTGACGACTACGCGCTCTTTATGTCTATAAAAGAGCATCGCGACAACGCTTCTTGGAACACTTGGGCGAAAAAAGAAAAGCGTCGTTTGAATTTAACCAGGTTGCAAAAGAAATATGCCGATAAGATTGAATTTTGGAAATTCACGCAGTATGAGTTCTACAGTCAATACGCTAAAGTTAAGACATATGCAAATTCTAAAGGTATAGAAATCATAGGTGATATGCCGATATACGTCGCTTTGGATAGCGTTGACGTTTGGTCTAATCCGCAGTATTTTTTGCTGGACAAAGACCTTGACCCGACGGTTGTAGCCGGCGTTCCGCCAGACGCGTTTTCCGATGACGGTCAGCTCTGGGGCAATCCTATTTATAATTGGAAAAAGATGAAGAAGGATAAATTTAGGTGGTGGATAGACAGGCTTCGAGTTGCGTATAGGCTTTACGACGTAATCAGAATTGACCACTTCCGTGGCTTTGAAGCCTACTACGTCGTCGACAGCTCAAGCGAAACAGCTAGGGACGGCGAGTGGATAAAGGGCGTAGGCATAAAACTCTTTCAAGAACTCAATAAGTCTTTGCCTGACGCGAAAATCATTGCCGAGGACTTGGGCGTAATCACTCCGAAAGTAAGACGCTTGCTAAAAAAGACGGGATACCCCGGTATGAAAGTATTGCAGTTCGCTTTCGGCGACCCCAAGAGCGACTATTTACCTAAGAATATCAAATCTGCTAATTGCGTTGTTTATACGGGTACTCACGACAATATGACTACTCCTCAATGGTTTGACACTCTTTCGGACTATGAAAGGGAGCTGTACAGAAAATCTTGTAAGCCTAAGAAAGGTGAGGACGATACGCATTGCCTTATTCGAGTTGCGATGTCCACTAAGGCAGAGCGCGTCATAATCCCTATGGGGGACTATTTGGGACTTAAAGGCGAGGGCAGAATTAACGCGCCCTCGACTACGGATGATAATTGGTCGTGGCGACTTGACGAAGACTACGATACTCCGAAGTTAAGAGAATACGTTCTCTCGCTGACGAAGTATAGGTCACGTAAAAAGATTTGAGATAGATATTTTTGCATAAAGCGTAACTTGTCCTCATAGTATATAATATCAAATATATTGGAGGATGTATGAAAAAGTTTTTTAGAGTAATCATACCTATTGCAATCTTAGCCGTTATCGTCGTAGCTTGCGTAGGTTGCGCGGAGAATAAGACTAATCTGGAAAAATTATGTGAGCGTACAAGCTATATGCAAAATGCTCTTTATACCGCCACTGACGACAATTTCGACGTGTCTTTGAGTATAATTACGCAAGAGGAACACTTTATTGCAGACGGCAAAACTGACAAGGTAATGCAGATTAGTACTCTTACGCTTTCACCTCACAACGTAGATACTTTAGCAAATACCTATGAGTATACGTTGAAGGGAAGTAAGTCAAGCGCTTCGGGAAGCATTTCGAAGAGTAAACTAGGTATAAATCTTGCTTGTAGAATTGAAAATTTTGCTGAACTTGGAGAGCTAGAGAGCCTTACGCTTACGCTTGGCGAAACAAATTTAGAGTATTCGCTTGAGAATATTTGCCCAACTGACTGCAATGGCGACGATGCTTTGGAGATAGCATATTCTCACTTTCAAGAAAAGATAGACGGCGCTCTTGCCGATAAGTCGTTTGATAGAGAATGCTACGTAAAACTTATTAACAAATCAAAAGATGACGACAAGTACTTGTGGTATGTATCGTTTATTAAGGATAAGGGCGACTATTGGTCGGCTATAATCGATCCGCAAACAAGAGAAGTCGTCCACGCCAGAGAAAGCAAGTAGGGGAAGTATATAAAAAATAACGTCATTCTAATCTAAGTGTAAGAATGACGTTATTTTTATTTTCAATTACGTTATTTTACCGATTTCTTCGCCAATTTTTCTTCGCGCTTTTCGTTCTTTTCAATCATTTTGGTTTCTTTATTGGCGAGTTTGGTCTTTTCTTTTTCGAGCGCCTTTTTCTCTTTTTCGTTTTGTTTTATTTCTTTTATGACGTCGTTGACCATTACGGCTTTGCCTTCTTTTCTACGCTTCTCTATAGCGTTCTTATTCAATACGTTTCCAAGTGTTCCAAATACTCCTCGAATAAACTTAAATCCCGCTCTGAAATATTTTTTGTTGCCCCACATTAGCAAGCTATCGATTAGAGAAGTGTGAATAAGTCCGGACGATATACCTACTAAGCCTCTCAGTGGCATTTCTTCCATACCTTGTTTGAGCATCATTATAGTTGTGATGTCGGCATTGGGGACTTGGCTTTTGATAATTGACGGAGCGACTTTTACAATAAGTTTTCCAATCAAACAAACTTTGAGCTCGCCAATAGTGGTGTTATAATCAAAGTATCCGCGTTTTGTGTCGGCATTGACGGGAATGTCATTGCCGTATAGTTTTGCAAATTGGTCACTTGGTATTTCGTCGCAATGCTCGATATCGTAATAGCAAGGGCATATCGACATGTAGTCTGGGACGCGCTTTTCCTCTTGGTCAAAGTTGACGTCTATCACGCCTTGCAATCTTATATCTCTGCTTGACGTGCCAATTAGAATATCGTATTTGCCGTTAGATGCGTACCAACCGTTTATTGCTGTGTTGTAGAATGCAAATGAACGATAGTCGAGAGTATGCGTAACTTTGACGCTTTCGCCTGCTTTAATAAATACTTTTTCGAAGCCTTTGAGTTCTTTCTTGGCTTTGAATACAACGGGGGCGGGATCGCTTACGTACAACTGACATACTTCATAGCCGTCCACTTTGCCTGTGTTTGTCACGGTATAAGATACTTGCATACCGTCTACTTTCAAATCACTGTATTCGAATGTAGTATACGAAAGCCCATAGCCGAATGGGAATAGTACGTTTTTGTTCGCGCTATCGAAATATCTGTAACCAACGAAGATACTTTCGCGATATTCTACGTTCTTTGGTCCCATAGGGAAGTATTTGCTGACGATATTATCCTCTTCTTTTATTGGGTACGTTTCTGCGAGCTTACCGCTTGGATTAACTTTGCCGAAGAGTACGTTGACAAGCGCTTCACCGCCTGCTTCGCCCGGAAGATACGCATTGAGCATAGTGTTGACCTTGTCTATCCAAGGCATAACCACGGGAGAACCTCCGAACAGTACAACGACGGTATTTGGATTGATAGAGGTCATTACCTCAATAAGGTCGCTGTGGCTCTTGGGAATAGTCATATGTGAGCGGTCGTAACTCTCGCTTTCGTACTGGTCTGTCAAACCTACGAAAAGCAAAACCGTTTTATGCTTTTTTGCCACTTGAATTGCTTCTTCAAGTAATTTATCGTCAAGTTTGTCGCTATTTACGTCGTATGCAGGAGCAAATTCATACTTTTTGCCGTTCTTGTCCATAGCTTCAAGGAAACTCGTTAGCTTGTATGGATTGATTCTAGACGAACCCGAACCTTGGTAACGCAAATTGCGAGCCAGTTCGCCAATGACGGCAATATCATCCTCACTCTCGTCAATAGGCAAAACTTTGTTGTCGTTTTTCATTAGTACGAAAGATTGCTCGGCAATCTCTCTTGCCAGTTCGTGCGCTTCTTCATAATCTGCTTTATAGTCTGGTTGGAGAGCAGAGTAACTCTTGATTATATAACCAAGTAATCTCTCGACAACAACATCGAGGTCCTTTTCGTCTAGCTTTCCGCTATTTACGGCTTTTACAATCTGCTTATCGGTAGTACCGCCACAGCTCGGCATCTCAAGGTCAAGTCCGGCTTTGATAGCTTCGATACGATTGTTTAGAGCATTCCAGTCGCTGACTACTATACCCTTAAATCCCCATTCATCTCTCAAAATGTCAGTGAGAAGTCGCTTGTTATCGGATAGATACACGCCGTTGAGTTTGTTGTAAGAACACATAACCGTGTCCGGTTGAGCCTTGACAGCTTCTTCAAATGCAGGGAGGTATATCTCTCTTAACGCGCGTTCGTCGACAATGCTGTTGATTGTCATTCTGCGACTTTCTTGATTATTGGCGCAGAAGTGCTTAAGAGAAGTTCCTACGTCGTTAGACTGCACGCCGTCAATATAATTTCTACACATTTTTCCCGCAAGGAAAGGATCCTCGGAAAGATATTCGAAGTTGCGTCCGCAGAGAGGATTTCTTTTAATATTGGTACCGGGTCCCAAAATCGTGCTAACGTTTTGGTCAAGACACTCTTTTCCCAAGGCGTCGCCCATTTTGGTAGCCATTTCCAAGTTCCAAGTGCTCGCAAGGTTGACGGCAGGCGGAAAAGCCGTGGCAGGGAAGGATTGCTTCATACCTAGGTTGACGTCGTCGTCGTTTTCCTTTCTCAATCCGTGAGGACCGTCGGACATCGTCACGCTCGGCACGCCCAATCTTTTGATAGGCTTCGTGCTCCAAAAGTCGTAACCTGAACATAGTCCGGCTTTTTCCTCCAAAGTCATTTTGCTAATCAACGTCTTAATTTCGTCAATCATAATCACCCTCCAATATTGCATACAATTATATTTTATCATATATATATAGATATTTCAAGACTTAATTTAACTTTTGTGAGTTCAACTTTACATATCGCAATTAGGTTATAGTTATCAATATCTTGCTAACTATATATTATAAATAGCAAGATATTGATACGTCAAGCACTTTTATCAAGATTTTGCTAAATTGTTATTGCAAGGAGATATTATGTACGGAAAAGAAATCAAGAACGCAAGAATAGAAAACGGATTAACTCAAACGCAAGTTGCAAAAGAAACGGGCTTACCGCAAAATACTATTAGTTGGATTGAATTAGATAAGGGAATACCTAATATTCAACAATGCGTTATCCTTGCTGATTTTTACGGAATTACTATTGATGAACTAATAGGACACGAAACGGTAAATACCATAAAGAAAGTATAGTAACGAAGTTTTAAGTTGTCTTGTGATGTTGACGGCAGTAGATGTCGTTGGCAAAAGAATGACATTTTATATTATTTGAAGAATTTTTATCTTAACAATTTTTTAACATATAACATACAAAACGCAAAAGTATATTCAACAAATCTTAAACATAAATATCTTATCCTATTGTTGCAAGACAAATAGAATGTTACTCTTTACAATGATACCTATGATGGGCCCACTCAACGCTAATTTCCTCAACGTAATTATGTGCCTTGTCGGCGGAGCATTGATTAGCGCAGGAATGGGAGCGCTCTCCAACTTGGTATTGAAAAAGACGAGTTTGGTATAATAACAACATTTTGTTTATCGTAAAATAGTAAACAGCAAAATAATTTTGAGGTGTAATATGTTAAAAAAGTCTTACGCATTTAGGAAAAGAGCAAAGACGCAGTGTGAAGTTGATGTTGTGAATATCAAATCAACAATGACGACAATTCAAGCAACAGACAAAAATTCTAAAATGTCAGTAAATAAGTGGTATGAGTTGCAACAAATTTTAAGGGAAGAACAAATGGCTCAAGCGAGAGCTAAGTAATGAAGTAATGAATTAATAGAAAATAATTATTAAAAAATCTTCGTTTGTAGGTAATTTATTTGACATAGTATATTATTTTGTTCTAAAATAATAAAAAGTTTAAGGAGATTTTTCAAATGGGCAAGATTGCAAAAGATGGATTGACGTTTGACGACGTGTTGCTTATTCCTCAATATTCAGAGGTATTGCCGTATCAAGTAGACTTATCTACAAAACTCTGCGACAAAATTGCGCTCAATATTCCGTTGCTAAGCGCTTCAATGGACACGGTTACCGAATGCGAGTTGGCTATCGCTATGGCAAGAGAGGGCGGTATAGGTATTATTCACAAGAATATGACTATCGAGCAACAAGCCGAGCAAGTTGACAAAGTAAAGAGAAGCGAAAACGGCGTAATTACAAATCCGTTTTCTTTAGGACCTCAAAATACTTTGGAGGACGCCAACAATCTTATGCGCAGATTTAAGATAAGCGGTGTACCTGTCACTGTAGACGGCAGATTGGTGGGTATAATTACTAACAGAGATTTGAGATTCGAAACGGATATGAACAAGCTCATCGGTGATTGCATGACCAAGGAAAATCTTGTCACCGCTCCCGTCGGAACTACGCTTGAGCAAGCGCAAAAGATTTTGGCGGAACGCAGAATAGAGAAGTTACCGCTCATCGACAAGAAAGGTAATCTCAAAGGACTTATCACAATCAAGGATATAGAGAAGGCTATTAAGTATCCAAACAGCGCAAAGGACTCAAGCGGTAGACTTTTGGCAGGCGCGGCAGTCGGCGTAACGGCTGACGTTATGGACAGAGTATCTGCTCTTGTTGAGAGCAAAGTTGATATAATTACGATAGACACGGCTCACGGACACTCCAAGGGCGTTCTCGATTGCGTAGCTAAGGTTAAGAAACAATTCTCCAATCTACCAATCATTGCAGGTAACGTTGCTACTGCAGAAGCTACCAAGGCGCTTATTGATTCAGGTGCAGACGTAGTTAAAGTGGGTATCGGACCCGGTTCTATTTGTACCACAAGAATTATCGCAGGTATCGGCGTACCTCAAGTTACGGCTGTTATGGATTGCGCAGAGCAAGCCGACAAAATGGGTAAGAGAATTATCGCCGACGGCGGTATCAAGTACTCCGGCGACATAGTCAAGGCTCTTGGCGCAGGCGCAAGCGCGGTTATGCTTGGTAGTTTGTTCGCAGGAACCGAAGAGACTCCCGGCGAAATCGAAATCTTCCAAGGCAGGTCATATAAGGTATATAGAGGTATGGGCTCGCTTTCGGCTATGGCGGCTGGTAGCAAAGATAGATATTTCCAAGCCAACGCAAAGAAACTCGTTCCGGAAGGCGTCGAGGGTAGAGTACCTTACAGAGGTTCGCTTGCCGACGTTATCTTCCAGCTTATGGGCGGACTGCGTTCGGGTATGGGCTACTGCGGTATGCCAAATATCGATACGCTTCGTAAGAAAGCGCAGTTCGTTAAGATATCCAACGCGGCTTTGATTGAGAGCCATCCGCATGATATTAATATTACGAAGGAAGCCCCCAATTACTCTACTAGGGGGTAAGCAAACAAAACGCATATATCGGCGCGCCTTCCGCTTGATTGTCGAGTTGACCTCGGGGTCACGTACAGCAAGTACGCTCACCGCTCGGTCACTCTAAATAAAGCGAAAATCACACCAATCTCTGCGTTTTAGGTAATTCAAGCAAATAAAAGGATAATATTGGATAATATTATTGAAAATATAATATCGATAATAAAGAAGGAGTGTAACAAGCCGTTACACTCCTTTTTTACTTCATTATTTTCGTAGAAAATAAATTCATTTTGCTTTAGCAAAATTTCATTCCGTCTTGGACGGAATTTCATTTTCCTAGTATTCCATTCTCTTAGCTAAATACTCTTCGAGATTATCAATAGCCACACGTTCTTGTTGCATACTATCTCTTTCTCTTACCGTGACGCAGTTGTCCTCAAGGGTGTCGAAGTCGACGGTTACGCAATAAGGAGTGCCGATTTCGTCTTGACGGCGGTATCTCTTACCGATAGAAGCCGTTTCGTCATAGGTAGCGGAGAATTTCTTGGAAAGCTGTCTGTAAAGCTCTTCGCTCTTTTCTCCAAGCGCTTTCTTTTGGAGCGGTAATACCGCAACTTTATACGGAGCAATAGCAGGGTGGAAGTGCATTACTACACGGCTGTCTCCGCCCTCGAGTTCTTGCTCTTCGTAAGCGTTGCAGAGAAGCGCGAGCACCATTCTTTCCACGCCGAGCGACGGCTCGATTACGTACGGCACGTATTTTTCGTTTGTTACAGGGTCGGTGTATTCTAGATTCTTTCCGCTTACTTTTGCGTGAGCGTTGAGGTCGAAGTCGGTTCTGTCTGCTATACCCCAAAGCTCGCCCCAACCGAATGGGAACTTAAATTCAAAGTCGGTAGTTGCGTTAGAGTAGTGCGACAACTCCTCGGGGTCGTGGTCGCGAAGTTTCAATCTGTCTTCTTTGATACCAAGTCCCAAAAGCCAGTTCTTGCAGAATTCTTTCCAGTATCCGAACCACTCAAGGTCGGTGCCGGGCTTGCAGAAAAATTCAAGTTCCATTTGTTCGAATTCTCTTACGCGGAAGATGAAGTTGCCGGGAGTAATTTCATTGCGGAAAGATTTACCGATTTGACCGATACCGAAAGGCACTTTCATACGGCTTGTGCGTTGTACGTTTAGGAAGTTGACGAAGATACCTTGCGCCGTCTCCGGACGGAGATATACGGTATTTGTCGTATCCTCGGTAACGCCTTGGAATGTCTTGAACATAAGATTGAACTGTCTTACGCCCGTAAAGTTACAGTTTCCGCAACTTGGGCAGGGGATTTTATTGTCGGCAATATATTTTTCCATCTTCTCATTGGACCAACCTGCAATGCTCAAGTCTAGCTTTTTGCGAGCGATATAGTCTTCGATAAGATTGTCGGCTCTGTGCCTTGTTTTACAGCTCTTGCAGTCCATGAGCGGATCGGAAAAACCGCCTACGTGTCCCGAAGCCACCCATACGTTGGGGTTCATAAGTATTGCGCTGTCAAGACCCGTGTTGAGGGTATTTTCTTGAACAAACTTCTTCCACCACGCTCTTTTGACGTTGTTCTTGAGTTCTACGCCCAAAGGACCGTAGTCCCAAGTGTTTGCCAAACCACCGTAAATCTCGCTACCTGCAAAAATAAAGCCTCTGCCTTTGCAAAGCGCAACGAGTTTATCCATAGTCAAATCTGCCATAAAAATCTCCTTATAAAAAGCAACATATAGAGAAGTTGCTAAGATTTTGTGTAGTTTTAATAACTCAATACAACTTTATTAGAATATAACTTGTATCTAAATTGCATAATTTGCGTTGAATTTGGATTGTATCGAGTACATCTAATATTTTAATGTTTTTAATATATTATGTCAAATATATAGTAACACTTTTATTTTAATTTGCTTATTATGAACTAGAAGGAAAGGGCAACGCCCGACCTTCAAAAACTATGGAGGAAATTGTAATGACGAACTTTAACGATTGCGGTTGCGCAAACAATCAATGCTATTCCGAAAACGCTAACAACGGCTGTGGATGCAACTGCTTATGGCTCATCATCTTGCTTATGTGCTGTGGTTGCTGTGGCAATTCATGTGGCTCGAGCAAGTGTGGCTGTGATTGCTGTTGTATTATACCTGTTATCGTAGCTCTCTGCTGTTGCTGTGGAAAGTAATAGGTAATAGTACTTAATTGTTACAGAACTACATATGATAAACACATCGGCGAAAGAGAAATTCTCTTTCGCCGATTTTTAATTCAATCTTTGTGCAAAAGCAATAAAATAAGTTACTACCGTCAAGTAAATATACCATGCAAACAATGGCTCTATAAGTATCATTGAAATAGTATCACGACGTATAGTCATTACGAATATAGCTAATATTAGCGCGCAAGCAACAATTAATATCACAAAGCCTGCGAGAGGAGAGTGAAAAGAAAAGAAAACCATGCACCATACTATATTCAAAATCCCTAGAATGACCAAAGGTAATATAATTTTTGAATTTTCTTTATAGAATATTAATCTGGCAATTATTACGATATTGACAATATACGCTAAACTCCAGCCCACAGCCATACCTTTTGGAGGAAGCGCAATAGAGGGTAGTATCAGTTCTTCATACCACCCGTTGATTCTTACAAAATATGCGCTCAATGAGGCATAGAGCAACACTATGCCCATTGCTATAGCAATGCTCCACAGCCATTTGACCTTTGTCATATTAGAGTATATGATTAGGTTAGGGTGATTATTCATTTTAATAAATTGACATATTGACGTCATTATGCTAAAATCAAACTATGCAAAAATATAATTTCCTCACTTGGTGGCTTAGCTTCTCTATAAAGCCGTTGCCGTACAGAATTTTCAAAGGTATAATTACGTCTGCGGTATTCATAATATGGGTGGCGTTTGTCGCGGTATTTTCGGATATTTATTGGAAGTTCACCCTTTTCGTATTCTTACCTGTATTCGTCGTAGATACAGTTTGGGAGATTATCAATTTTACAAGGTATCAGAAGAAATATAATTTATGGACAAAGGAGATTGAAGAGGGATGAGCGTTGCTGTAAATATTATTACGACTATTTGCTTTGTTTTGCTTACCTGAGCAGTTGTATACGTAATTGTCAACTTTGCTAATAAAAAAAGCAGAAGAGAAAGGATTGGGTTTATACGCAATTTCAAAAGAGGCAAATGTCTGGCGGTTATATTGATAGCAATACCTCTGTTTTGTATCGGCTACATAGATAAGGGCGTTGGAGTCGTCGATAGTATTCTAAGCTCAATATCTCAACTCATCGACTTAGTTGTATTGAAATTCGGAGTTGACAAAGTTCAAGAACTTTTGGATAAAAATATATTCTATAGAATAACTGTTTATTATTGTTGTGTTCTTGTAATTATCAATGCTATCCTATTTGCCATGTCATTGTTTAGTCAGGGAGTGTCGCACTTCTTTAAGCTGGGAAGTTTTATGCTTTCTAAAAAGAATAAAATTTATATTTTCGGCTACAACAAGAACAATTTTGATATATGTAAAAGTTAATATATAGTAAATGCTTGAATTTTAATTCTTGCTATTGTATAATGTTTTCGGACAGCGGTACTTAATTGACCGTATGTCTAAATAAAATTTTTTTAACCAAACTCTAACGAGTTGGCATTAGATGGGTATCCTTTAAGGAACTCAAGCGAGGTGTTTTATGTCTAATTTAGTAGCGGGCGAAAGCCCAAAAACGCGCAGGTCCAAGAACCTGGCAATCTTAGCGCTTATGTTGGCGCTGACAATCTTCTTCTGTTTTTTCCCTATCATGCTTCCCGGCGGTGTAACTTTGGCATTCATGATACTGCCACTGCTATTGATTGCGCAAGGGTATGACTTCAAGATGACGATAATACTCGGCGTGCTTATGGCTACGGTAAATCAAATAGCTTGGTATACCACCAAAGCGGGCGGTCCTTTGGCTCCGGTATGGCAAAATCCTTTGGTATGTATGGTGCCGAGAATTTTGATAGGCGTAGTCAGTTATTTTGTAGGCTTTGGACTGAGAAAAGCCTTTTTGCGACCTAAATATCGCATTACCAATGATGGCAAGGAAATTGTCAATCAAAAACAGATTTACGCTGTAGACGGAGTGATTAGCGGAGTAAGTACTGCGCTTGGCGTAGTTACTAATACTTTCTTTTGCGCCCTTTTCACTATAATGCTGTACAATGGGAAAACAATCGTTAATTTGGAGCAGTCCACTCATATAGACTTAAAGTATATTTTAACTTGGTTTGGCATCAACTTCTTAATAGAGATAATTGCTTTTTCTATATTAGTACCGCCAATTATCATAGCGCTTCGTCAAGCGAGGTTGGTACCCCCGCCGAAGATGGGAAAAGAGATAATAGTAGATGACTTGTCTACGGAAGTTGAAGTAAAAGAAAATACCGATGTGGAAAAATAAGAAGTAAGCGACTTGTCAAAGTCGGAATAAAATCGCAAAGGAGTTACAATGTTACTTGTAATAGACGTGGGTAATACCAATATCAAATTGGGCGTATACGACAAAGATACGCTCGTAGAATCGTGGAGACTGTCGGTAAAAGTCGTCAGGACGGCAGACGAGATCGGCATAATTTTTGCAGGACTTTTTGGGTCAAGGAAAATTGACCTTAAGAAGTTTGACGGTGTAATAATGTCGTCAGTTCAACCGTCGCTCAACTATACGATAGAGCATGCATGCGAATATTATCTCGGCAAGAAGCCTATTATGGTTGGCGTAGGCGTTAAGACAGGACTTAATATCAAGTATTCTAATCCGCAAGAAGTCGGAGCGGACAGAATTGTCAACAGCGTTGCGGCGTATAGGCTTTACGGCGGACCTTGTATAGTTGTGGATTTCGGTACAGCTACTACCTTTAACGTTATTTCTCCCAAAGGCGAATTTTTGGGCGGTTGTATAGCTCCCGGTATCATTACAGGCTTGGAAGCGCTCGTCAACAATACGGCTAAGTTGCCAAGGGTAGAGATAGTAAGACCTGAAAGCATTATTGCCAAGTCCACCGTATCGGCATTGCAAGCCGGCATGGTTTACGGCTCGACGGGTATGGTAAAATATATCGTCAAAAAACTCAAGCAAGAGAGCGGTTACGACGATGTAAAAGTCATTGCAACAGGCGGACTTAGCGAAGTCGTATTGGGTATCGACGACGAGAAAGTAATAGATATCGTCGATAGGTCGTTGACGCTGAAAGGACTTAAAATCATCTACGATATGAATTAAAGTTCGGTGAAAATCTTGCGTCGCTCCCTTTTCACCGAACTGGCGACCGCAGTGGAGAAATCTCTACCTTTTCCCTTGGCATCCACTTCAGGGGAAGCTGTCGCGTAGCGACTGAAGGGTTATAAAACCACATCATTTCAATTGAAACAAAGCGTAATTAAGAAATAAAGTAATTAAAAAATAAAAAATTTTCTCATATAAAATAGACAAATATTAAAAAATAATATAAAATAATACTGTAAAAATTTTATAATCAGGAGAATTATATGAAAAAAGTTGGCGTAGCCGTACTCGGACTTGGAGTTGTCGGCGGAGGAACTTGCAAAATTTTGATTGACCGCAAAAGTCAAATAGCTAAAGAATACGGAGTGGATATTGACATAACCGCAGTATTGGACAGAGTACCCGATAGAGTTACCGGACTTGGACTTGATTTATCCATACTTGCTAAGGACATTGACGAGATATGCGCTAATCCAAGCGTAGACATCGTAGTCGAGTGTATGGGCGGAACAGAGCCTGCAAGGACTTTTCTCATCAAGGCTTTAGAGGCAGGTAAGAGCATTGTTACTTCCAACAAAGAGATGTTTGCCAAGTTTTGGCCTGAACTTGAAAAGTCTGCTCAAAAGACAGGCGCAGGTCTTTACTATGAAGCTACGACGGGTGGCGGTATGCCTATAATCAGAACTATGACGCAGGCTATGCAAGCCAACGGCATACAGGAAATTAAGACCATTATCAACGGCACAACCAACTATATCCTTACGAGAATGACGGAAGAGGGCGCGGATTATCAAGACGTGTTGAAAGACGCTCAAGCATTGGGCTATGCCGAGGCAAATCCGGTAGCCGACGTCGAGGGATACGATTCTTCATACAAGTTGAGCATTCTATCCTCGCTGGCTTTTAACAAGAGAGTACCGGTTGATTTGATTTACAGAGAAGGTATAACAAAGATTACCAAAGAGGATATCAGAATTGCCAAGGAAATGGGCTTTGTTATCAAACTTTTGGCAATCGCTAAGCAAAAAGGCAAGCAAATTGAAGCAAGAGTGCATCCTGTATTTTTGCCAAAGACTCATCCGCTTGCAAGCGTCAACGGTTCTTTCAACGCTGTATTCATCGTAGGCGACGCAGTGGGCGACGTAATGATTTACGGCAGAGGCGCAGGCGCATTGCCTACAGGTAGCGCAATCGTAAGCGATATCGTCTTCTGTGCAAGACAGGTTGAACACGCAAGATATAGCGAAATGTTTGATATAATGGATAAGAAGGAAATCGCTACTGATTTTGAGAGCGAGTATTATCTAAGACTTAGCGCTAGAGACGTCAGCGGTGTAATAGCAGATATCGCAAGCGTATTCAAAAAACATAAGGTATCCATTGCTCAAATGCGTCAAGAAGAGAATAAGGAAGTCGTTCCTATCGTATTCATTACGCATATGACAAGCGAGAACGCTATGAAAGGCGCAATCGAAGAAATCAAGAGTTTGAAGAACGTCATTAGCGTAGACAACGTTATAAGAGTAGAAAAATAAAAATATATAGAGGCAGTTATGTTGACAAATTCGGCAACCTTGTATCTTGTAGACCTTTGCGAAAAATATCCCGACAACAAGTATATAGTCGCAGAGTGGGAAGACCTCAAGGCAATCAGTACTCAAGAAGATACGGCTATTGATTTGCAAGGCTTGTGGAAAGAACTCAAGATGAACGGCTGTATTATCAATAAATATGCCGACGACGACGAAGTCTGCTTTACCTTGACTGACAAGGCGAGAGTGCTTGCGCAAGAATACAAAGCGTACGTTGAGCAGATGAAAGCTCAAGCTGATGCAAGCGGACAAGAATCCGACGGACTTGACAACGCCTTTATAAAGACGGATGAGAACGGAAGTTTGGTAGTAATGCCGACGACAGGGGAAGCCGTAAAGAAGAGGAAGTTTGAAATCAAGAAGTTGAAGAAAGGCGCTATGGGCAGAGGCTTTCTCGGCGGATTGATTTCGGGCGGTATCATGGGACTTATTTTCGGCGTATTAGGCGGAATCATAATAAATCTTTTGATGTGAGGTATGTATGCTAAATAAGAAAACTAAACAGCTTATGAAAGCAGTATATTACAAGGCAGTCGAAAAAGACGGCACTTGCCTCATATCACAAAATGACTTGCTCTCCTCAATGCCGTATACAATTCAATTCAAGAAGAGCGAACTTGCGCCGTCTTTGAAAGCGCTTGTCAGCGAAGGCTATTTTGAGCTTATCACTACTGAGAAAAAAGGCGAAGAGTACTATTGTATCACGCTTCAAAAGGGCGGATACGATTTTGCATACCAAATGGCAAAGGAAAAAAGACAAGTAAAAATGAAAGTTGCTCTTACGGTATCGGGCGCAGTTCTCAGCTTTATCATTGGTTCTATATTAAAATCAATATTTTCATAATTAAGAGGTGGAGTATGGCGACTTCAGTTGAATATATCGAATACGTGTGCGAGCAGATAAGAAAAGTTGGTGAAGTCCGCTACAAAAAGATGTTTGGCGAGTATATGGTATACGTCAACGATAAACCTGTTCTTTTGGTATGCGACGATACTGTTTACGTAAAGATGCTTGACGTTGTTTCCGAAGATATGTCTGACGCGCCAAAGGGGATTCCATATAAAGGCTCTAAAGAACATTATATATTGGATATCGATAATTCCGACCTAGCTGTCACAGTCGTAGAAAAATTGGAAAAGGTTACACCGCTTCCAAAGCCAAGAAAGAAAAAAGAAAAATAAACTTTTTATATATGCGTATAATTTAATTAAATAAGAAAAGCATATTTAGTAAATATTTTTATTTCTATTTAATATTTTTAATTTACATATTTTCGCTACATTATATATTGTGCAATTTATCGACAAAATCTTTGTCATAACAGTTGCAAAATGCGAACATTTGTGCTAAAATACACTTGCTATTATGTTTGAACTCAAAAGTAAATTTTCTCCTTGCGGAGACCAACCGCAAGCAATACAAAAACTTGTAGAGGGCGTAAACGACGGTTTGCGTACTCAGGTTTTGCTAGGCGTAACGGGAAGCGGTAAGACTTTTACTATGGCTAACGTCATAAAAGAGTGTAACCGACCTGCATTGGTCATTGCGCACAACAAGACTTTGGCGGCGCAACTTTGCAATGAGTTTAGAGAATTTTTCCCCAACAACAGAGTAGAATATTTCGTATCGTATTACGATTATTACCAACCTGAAGCGTATATTCCGCGCACTGATACCTATATAGAGAAAGACTTATCGATAAACGATGAGATAGACAGACTTCGCAATTCCGCTACCAGCGCGCTGTGCGAAAGCAGGGACGTCATAGTGGTGTCGTCGGTATCTTGCATATACGGACTTGGCGCGCCAATGGAGTATTTTGCTTTGGCAATATCGTTGCGAGAGGGTATGACAATAGATAGGGACGCATTGCTTGACAATCTTATTGAGATTCAGTATAAGCGTAGCGATATAGAGTTTGTCCGCGCGACGTTTAGAGTACGCGGTGATATAGTGGAAATATTCCCCGTAGAGAGCTCAGATTATGCAATAAGAGTAGAGTTTTGGGGAGATGAGATAGAAAAGATATCCAAGTTCGACCCTGTCAGCGCAAAGACGGTTTGCGGACTAAAGCACGTCAATATTTTCCCTGCGACGCAGTATGTTGTAGAAAAAGAAAAGCGCGACGCATGTTTAGATAGAATAAGAGCCGATATGGTAGAACAAGCCGAGTTGTTTACACAGCAAGGCAAACTTTTAGAGGCGCAAAGGCTCAAAGAGCGAGTTAGCTATGACCTTGAAATGATAAAGGAAATGGGTTATTGTTCAGGCATAGAGAATTATTCCCGTTACTTTGACGGCAGAGAGATAGGGCAACCGCCTTATACTTTGTTGGACTTCTTCCCAAAGGACTTTTTGTTATTTGTCGATGAAAGCCATATGACTCTGCCACAAGTTAGGGCAATGTTCAACGGCGACTTATCCCGCAAAGTCAATCTTGTGGACTACGGTTTCAGACTTCCTTCGGCGTATGACAACCGTCCGCTCAAATTCGACGAATTCGACGAAAGAGTTGGGCAAATGATTTGCGTGTCGGCTACGCCTGCAAAATACGAACTCGACCAGGCAGGACAAGTGGTAGAGCAACTTATAAGACCTACCGGACTAATAGACCCCGAAGTAGAAATACACCCTATAGACGGACAGATAGACGACCTTATATCCCGCATTAACGATACGGTAGATAAAAAGGCAAGAGTACTTGTTACCACGCTAACAAAAAAAATGGCGGAGAGTTTGACTGCGTATCTCACGGAAAGACATATTAAAGTCAAGTATATGCACTCTGATATAGATACTTTGGAAAGAGTTGAGATAATAGCGGGACTTCGCAAAGGCGAGTTTGACGTACTCGTAGGTATCAATCTTTTGAGAGAAGGTCTGGATATTCCCGAAGTACAGCTTGTCGCTATTCTCGACGCCGATAAGGAAGGCTTTTTGCGTAGCGAAACTTCACTCATACAGACGATTGGCAGAGCTGCAAGAAATGCGGAGGCAAAAGTAGTAATGTACGCCGACGTTATTACTGACAGTATGAGGAGAGCTATTGAGGAAACCAATCGCCGTAGAGAAATACAAAGTCAATATAATAAAGCACACGGAATTGTCCCAAAGACAATAGTCAAAGAAATCACCAACAACTTGGAAATATCCAAAAAGGTAGAGGAAAAGCAACCTACTTCAAAAAAGGATATCTCAAGAGAACTTGCGAGATTGACTTCGGCAATGAAAGTCGCCTCGTCGAACTTGGATTTTGAGTTGGCGATTAAATATCGCGAACAGATTGCGGAATTAAAGGCTTTGCTTAAAAAGTGATTTTGCAAATGAGTTGCACATCAAAACATGTCATTTATTATGATTATTATATAATAATAATAAATAATATAACCAATATTATACTATAGAAGTAAAGACTGTAAAGTAACAATATGTACAGTCGTCTAGGAGAAAAATGGATACAAAGATAACAATCAAAGGCGCAAGAGTTCACAACTTAAAGAATATCGATGTGCAGATACCGCGCGATAAACTCGTGGTATTGACCGGCTTGAGCGGAAGCGGAAAGTCGTCGCTTGCATTTGATACGATTTTTGCCGAGGGACAGCGTAGATATATGGAAAGCCTTTCGTCATACGCAAGGCAGTTTTTGGGACAAATGGACAAGCCCGACGTAGATTATATCGACGGACTTTCGCCTGCAATATCCATTGACCAAAAGACTACGTCGCACAATCCGCGTTCTACTGTGGGTACGGTGACGGAGATATACGATTATCTCAGACTTTTGTACGCGAGAATAGGCATTCCGCATTGTCCAAATTGCGGAAAAGAGATAGTTCAGCAGTCTGTTGACCAAATTGCTGACAAGGTTATGAGCGTAGGTGTAGGCGCAAAAGTCCGCGTACTTGCTCCTGTCGTAAGGGGAAGAAAAGGCGAGTACTCCAAACAAATTGACGGATACCGCAAGAGCGGTTATAGCAGGCTTATCGTCGACGGAAGCGAATATAATATACTCGACGAAGAAGTAACTTTAGACAAAAACTTTAAGCACAATATTAAAATAGTCGTTGACAGAATCGTCATTAAAGAAGAAGTTGGCAGACGCCTTACCGACAGCTTGGAAACTGCGCTCAAACTTGCAGAAGGTCTTGTTGAAGTAGAGGTGGACGGCGAAGTGTCTTTGTATTCAACAAAGTACGCTTGTCCCGACTGTGATATAAGTATTGAAGAATTGCAACCTAGAATGTTTTCATTCAACTCGCCGTTTGGCGCTTGCCCAGAGTGTTCGGGTTTGGGATTTAAGAACGTTTTAGACACCCAAAAGTTTGTCAAGTGGGATAAAGCAATCAGCGAGGGCGCGCTTGACGTAGGCGGTTGGAGTATGGATTATTTTAACTATCCTCGTACTATATACGAAGCGCTTGGTAAAAAATACAACTTCTCTATGAATACTCCCGTCAAAGAACTTCCTAAAAAGGTTTTGAACGTTTTACTTTACGGCGACGGAGAAAAAGTACAGGTCAATAGAAGATTTTCCGACGGCGTGACGAATTACAACTTTGACGGCGTAGCCAATCATTTTATGGACAAATATAAGTCATTGACTTCTGAATTTATGAGAGGAGAACTCTCAAAGTATCTTGCCGAGGCTCACTGCGACATATGCAATGGCAAGAGGCTTAAGAAAGAAGTCTTGGGCGTAACCGTAGGCGGTCTAAATATATACGAAGTGTGCGCGCTATCTATAGACAAAGCGTTGGAGTTTTTTGAAAACTTACATCTTAATGCAACTCAAGAGATTATTGCCAATCAGATACTTAAAGAGATAAAGGCGCGCCTTGGATTTTTGGTCAACGTAGGTCTTGACTATCTTCAACTTACTCGTTCGTCAGCTACGCTTTCGGGCGGTGAAGCGCAGAGAATACGTCTTGCTACTCAAATAGGTAGCGGACTTGTGGGCGTACTTTATATCTTGGACGAACCGAGCATTGGACTTCACCAAAGGGATAATGACAAGCTCTTGGCGACGTTGAAACGATTAAGAGATCTCGGCAATACGCTTATTGTCGTTGAGCACGACGAGGACACTATGCGCGAAGCCGACTATATTGTCGATATTGGTCCCGGCGCTGGAGTCAACGGCGGAGAAGTTGTCGTATGCGGAACGCCTGAGCAAGTCATGGCGTGCGAGAATTCAATCACGGGCGCATATATGTCCGGTAGAGAAGTTATAGAACTTCCCGAGCAAAGACGCGAGGACAACGGCAAATTTTTGCAAATCAAGGGCGCTGTCAAAAACAATCTCAAGCGTATCAATGTGGATATTCCGCTGGGTACTTTCTGCGTAATCACAGGCGTAAGCGGAAGCGGTAAGTCTTCGCTTGTCAACGAGGTACTTTATCCTATATTGCAAAATCGTCTTAACGGAAGTGAAGAAAAGCCTATGAATTGCAAAGAGATTTTAGGCATTGAAGAACTAGACAAGGTAATTGCCATAGACCAAAGTCCGATTGGCAGAACTCCGCGTTCCAATCCCGCGACTTATACCAATGTCTTTACTGCGATAAGAGAACTGTACGCCAAGACTCCCGACGCTAAGTCGAGAGGCTATACGAGCGGTAGATTTTCTTTCAACGTGGCAGGCGGTAGATGTGAAAATTGCGCCGGTGACGGTATTAAAAAGATAGAGATGCACTTTTTATCAGACGTCTATGTGCCTTGCGCCGTGTGCGGTGGTAAAAGATATAATAGAGAAACTTTGCAAGTCAAGTTCAAGGGCAAGAGTATCTACGACGTACTTGATATGTCTGTCGCCGAAGCATGCGAATTTTTCCGAAACGTACCGCAGATATACAACAAAATCTCAACGCTCAACGACGTAGGTCTTTCTTATGTAAAACTCGGTCAACCTGCGACCACGCTTTCGGGCGGTGAAGCTCAAAGAGTAAAACTTGCGACAGAACTTTCTAAGCGTTCCACGGGCAAGACGGTCTATATTCTTGACGAGCCTACGACTGGACTTCACTCAGCAGACGTGAAGAAACTCATATTGATACTGCAAAGACTCGTGTCTAAAGGCAATACCGTCATAGTAATCGAGCACAATCTTGACGTTATCAAAGTCGCTGACCATATTATCGACTTAGGACCGGAGGGGGGAGATAAAGGCGGAACTATAGTCGCTACAGGAACTCCCGAAGAAGTGGCAAAAAATCCAAAGAGCTATACAGGTAAATACCTAGTCAACAAGTTAAAGCAAAAGTGATAGTATTTCGACCATACTTTCCAATGTCATTGAAGCTCGCACGGGACGCGATACCGCTTGCTCGCTATGCCGTCGCTACGCTCCTTACGACTGAAGATGAGCGGAATGTAGAAATATCAAGACCAACCCAAAAACACGCAAAAAATTGCGTGTTTTTAATTTTACTATTAATTCTTCTATAATTTAGAAAATCTCTTTGTTATTTCCAAAAAAAGTATACTTTT
>JAIDUT010000027.1 GCA_029060065.1 Clostridia bacterium
GCTCTATTCCTTGTGGCTTCACTACCGTCGTCGGCTATATAATCTTCATCAAAGTACCAACCTACGAAGAGTAATTCTCCATACGTTGGGTCGGGCGTAGGTTTCTTCAAGAACTGTCCGTACTTGTAATTCTCTATTAGATTATCTGTCGCCCCTCCGTTATTGTAATTAAACGTTACTTTATATTCTGATTCATGGAACGTTACGTATATTCTCTTGATTTCGTCTATTTCGTCATAATGTCCGGAATATAGGTCTTTTCCGCTCGCGTCTTCTGTTATTGGCGCGCCGTCAAGATACGGAGCTTTATTGCTCACGTAGGAATACGCCGGATCTCCGCTTGCCAACGCTTTCATATACGCCGTCTGGAATAAGTATATTATCTCAGCAGGTCCGTAGTTCTGTCCGTACTCTATCTCTACCGACAACTCTCTGCTGATGTCCTCTTGCATATCGAAAACCATTGTCAATGACTCTGATTGGAACTTTACTGCAAACGTAAACGATGACGCATAGTTATCTTGGTCCAAAGGTACGACTACTATATTGAGTTTGTCGTTTAAGCCTTTTGCTATCTCGGCTTTTGGTATCTCCCATCTATGCGATTCTTGCGTTATTACTATTCCCGCTTTGTTCTTGACAGTGCAAGTATACTCCAGTAACCCTACTTGCTTGCCGTAATACGGTATTGTCGTTGCGTCAATCTTGAAGTTCTCTAATGTTACCGTCTTTCCCTTTTCGATTGTTATAGTTTCTTCATTCCCGCTGTACTCGCCGTCGTAATACCACAATGGCTCGCTTCCGTCCTTTATTCTGTACGTATACGTATAATCTCCGCTGTCTTTTACCAACTTTAGACTCAACTCGCCCGTAGTATTGTTGGTCTTATCCTCTCCGTCTTGCTTCCAATAATACGTAAATGACGGATTTACCATGCCGTTTGCTGTAGCAGTATGCTTTACTTCTCCTATTAGTCCTATACTGCTTACGCTGTCGTATTCTATGGTCTTAATATTGTCTTTTACGCTTAGACTTGT
>JAIDUT010000028.1 GCA_029060065.1 Clostridia bacterium
ATTTTATCAATATTATATATCTATTACTTCGCCAAATGCAAAACGTCGGCTATCTATTGCTTGCCACTTGCCTTATAATTTAGCTTATTATTTCTTAGAAAAAAATGAAAAAAGTTATTTACATTGTATAAAATTATATGCTATACTTGATTATGGTATAAAATGCATACTAATATGAACATAGATTTTGGAGGATAATTGACAATGTCAGAGAAAAAAACAGTTCTCGTAACCGGCGCATCCGGCTCAATGGGAAGCCAAGTATTGAAATGCGTAATGGATACGGGAAAATTTAATTGCGTAATTCTTTTGAGAAAAAAGAGATCTAACGAAAAATTAAGAGAAGCTCTTTTGAAAAAGTACGCAAAAATCAAGGCGAAAATAAAGACTTCAGGCGAACTAACGGTTTTGTTCGGCGATCTTTCAAATAAAGCAGACTGCGAAAAAGTTGTAGCTATGAGCGATTACGTGCTTCACTGCGCCGCTGTAATACCGCCTATCTCCGACCATAATCCGGTAGGCGCTGAAAAGACCAACTTCTACGGCGCTAAAAACCTCATTGACGCTATTAAAGAAAGCCCGAGAGCAAATGAAATTAAGTACGTACACGTCGGCACGGTAGCCGAATACGGTAACCGCGACTGGCAACATCCTTGGGGACGCGTAGGCGATCCGCTCGTACCTAGCGTATATGACTTCTATGCTATAACCAAACTTAAAGCAGAGAGATATTTGCTTGAAGCAGAACTCCCCAACTGGGTTGTATTAAGACAATCGGGCGTATTGCACGACAATCTTTTCAAAAACAATATGAGCGACGGACTTATGTTCCACACCTGCTGGAACGTGCCTATTGAATGGGCTACCGCAAGAGATAGCGGTCTTGCTCTCCAACACTTGGTTGAGTATGACAACGACGGCACTCTCCCCGCTGAATTCTGGCAAAAGATATACAATATCGGCAACGGCGAAACTTGCCGTGTGACGGGTTATGAAACAATGGACGCAGGTTTTGCTCTAATGGGCGCTAGACCCGAGCAATTCTTCAAGCCTAACTGGGCAGCGGCTAGAAACTTCCACTGCTTCTGGTACTATGATTCCGACGTACTTGAGGATTATCTCCACTTCCGTACGGAAACATGGGAAGACTTCTGGAAGAATATGGCAAAACTCAACTGGTACTTCAAATTTGGCGCTATTATGCCAAAGAGCTTCTTGAGCAAAGTCACCGTTCAAAAACTTTTCAAAAATTCCAACTCACCTATGTTCTGGTACAATAACCATATCGACGGACGTATTACTGCATTCTACGGTTCAAGAGAAAAATTTGAAGAAATCGGCACCGATTGGTCCAAATATCAACTCTTCTGCAAGAATCAAATTAAAGATGAACACGGCAATCTAGTAGATTATCAAGAAAGAAGAGATATTAAAAACGCTAAGAAGTATCTCCTCAGCCATGGCTATGACGAGAGCAAGCCGGACAGCGAACTCGATATCGAAGATATGAAGCAAGCAGCTGAATACAGAGGCGGTAGCGTCGTAAGCGACACTATGGAGAAAGGCAACCTTTACAAGAAAATCACTTGGAAGTGTCACAACGGACACGAATTTAATTCTTCTCCGTATACTATAATCAAGGCAGGTCACTGGTGCCCTGAGTGCTGTACTCCTGCTCCATGGAATTTTGACGAATTGGCAAAACATATTCCATTCTTTGCTCAAGTATGGTATGACACGCACGATGAAAGCGAAAATAACTTCTTCCCAGCCGATTGTTATATGGATATAATCGAGAAAGAAAACGAACTTAAGAAGAAGAAATAATAAAAATCAATTTTTAGAGGTATAAATATGGAAAACTATCAAAAGGGTCCATCAACCCAAAAACATGAATTCAAAAACGTATTTATTTGTGGCGGTACAGGCTTCTTGGGCTTCTACTCCGCAAAGGAATTCTTAAAACAAGGTGCTAAGGTCGGCGTACTCGCTCTTCCCAACGAACTCACACTTTCTGCTGAATGGTGGCCAAGCGAAATCGACGTACATTACGGCAGACTCTTCAACCTTAGACCCGGCGACGAGTCCCCTACTGTAACCAAAGAAGAACTCAAAGAGATGTTCACCGGCTATGACACTTTGGTATACGCAGTTGGTCCCGATGACAGAATGCACACTCCAAAGGGCGTAAGCGGTTACGATTTCTTCCACACCTATCTTGTTGACAAAGTAATTCCTGTATTCGAAGCCGCAAAGGAAGCAGGCGTTAAGAAGGCTGTTCTTCTCAATTCCTACTTTGCATACTTCGACAGAAGATGGCCTGAAAGTCACCTTGCAGACAGACACCCATATATCAAGGTAAGAGTTGAGCAAGGCGACGCTCTTATTAAAGTAGGCGAAGGCGTTGCTAACGGCGGTATGGACGTAGTCGTACTTGAATTGCCATATATCTTTGGTAGCATGCCAGGTCGTACTCCGCTCTGGAAAGAAGTTTTCCTTGACAGATTTGCCGGTATGCCCGCTATTTTCTTCCCGAAGGGCGGTACAAATATGATTCACGTAAACGGTATTGCAGAATCTGTAGTTGCCGCTTCGTATTACGGTCAACATGGCGACAGATTGCCTATCGGTAATAAGGACTGGAAGTTCAAGGATATGATTAACCTCATTATGGAAACTATCGGTTGCAAGAAGAGATATTGTGGCGTTAGCGCAGGTATTGCGGCAATGGGCGTTAAGATGACTGTCGTAAAGAAATTGAAGAAAGAGGGACAAGACAGCGGTCTTAATTACAACTATTTGATGCAAGATATCCAATCTAAAGACCTCTTCTATGAAGACGACGTAAATAAAGTTCAAGAGTACTTGCACTATGACGAACTCGGTTACGACGGTGGCGGTACAATCGAAGACGGTATTATCGCAACCGCTAAGGCTTGCTATCCTCACAGATTTGACGAGAACGGCAAACTTATCGAGAAGTGGCAAGGCGTTAACCCTGTAAAGAACGAAACCGCTGACAACAACGTATTCGTCAACAAGGGCAAAAAGAAATAAGCTAAATTGCAATAATTAAGGGAAGGTAGATGCCTTCCCTTTTTAATACGCTTGAGCCGTACAAAATTACCACCCTAAGTATTTATATTATATAATGCTCTTGCCAATTTACTCTACGTCAGTCACTTTCTCCTTCAACTCCACATATTCTCAAAGCTACTTGCGCTTCTATAATAAAAGCCTGTCTAAATGTTTCTTTGAGTTCCGCATAGTGAAGGTCATAATTTGCCTTATCTAAGTCATAATATAAATCAATTAATTCTTTATCGCCATTAAATTTTTTTATCAACGCGTCTTCTAACTTTAACGCTACTTCTATCTCCTTTTCAAACTTGCATTTGTCTACCTTAAATCTCTCCCCTTCTCTCGCGCTATCAAGAAATACGCGTATAATTTGCGAATTAAACATTTTTTGCTCCTTTGTCCTTGTTTTTATTTATTATAACTTCCCATTTGTGAAATGTCAAGAACATTTTTCACATTTGGGAAATTTTAACAAAAATATTCACATTTGTGAAAAAATAAGATTATGGAAAAATTTATTAAAAGATTAAAAGAGTTGAGAGCAGAAAAAGGACTTACCCAAGCTCAACTTGCAAAAGCAACAAAAATCAGCACTACTGCAATCAGTTACTGGGAAAATGGTGAACGCATTCCTAACGCTAAAGCAGTAATTACTCTCGCAAGATTTTTTGAAGTTACTACCGATTATCTATTGGGTGAAAGTGACTTTTAAGCGGTAGAGATTTCTCCACTACGCTTCGCTTCGGTCGAAATGACAGATATTATCGTCACTTCTAGTGTAGTGTTAAGTATCACGAATAAATAAATATCCATATGATACAAGCAATTTGTCGATAGAATATAGCTTTATGTCATTTCGAACGTAGTCGAGAAATCTCTACCGCGTATTCCAATTAAAGTTTCTTTGACCTATACTCTACCGCGTATCGCAAAATCGCCGTCACTGTCTTTGCGTCTTTAATCTCGTTACGCTCTACCATTTGCAATGCTTCGGCAAACTTAATCTTTTTGGTATTTATAAGTTCGTGCTCGTCAGGGTTATTTTCGCCGACCGTAAATGACGTGGCTAAGAAGATATGCAATGGCTCGTCGGTATAGCCTGGGCTTGGATAGATTACGCCTAAGTCGATAAGTGAGTCGGCGGTAAGACCTACTTCTTCTTTTAGTTCTCTAATTGCGCAGTCGTATGCGCTCTCGCCTAACTCCGTCTTACCAGCCGGAATCTCTAACAGCATTTCTCTATAAGGATATCTAAACTGTTCGACTAAATATACGTATCCCTCTTTATCGACCGCAAGCACACTGCTACCGCCGTTGTGATGCACGTATTCTCTTTTGCTTTCGCTACCGTCGGCAAGCGTAACTTCGTCGTTATACAAAGCAAGTATTCTGCCATTATAAATCAAGTTTTGCTTCTTTGTCTTTTCTTCACAGTTCATAATATCTCCTAATTCTTATTGTCTTCACTTCTCTCTATATCTAATATAATCTATCATCGTCTTTATACCTACAATCACAAACAATAAACCTAACCAACCGAAGAATATTACCGCCGCGCCAAACACATTGAAAGTCGAAAAAAAGCTCTTAAGCGTCAACGCTTTGTGCATAGACATAAAAACTAATTGCATTAGCGAAATAGGGAAGAACAAAAACACAGAACCAAATAATAACGGTACTAAAATGTCTTTGAGCGCGGGAATAAAGTCGTATACTCCGCACAATCCCAAACATCCGCCGATAATAAAGAATACTCCCAAAAACGCAGGCATGGTCGGAATTAGGGTGTAACTTATAACTATTGCTCCTATACCAATCAAAATAGGCAACGACACAAAGCAAGTCAAACCGACAAGCGCGCCTATTGACTTATTGCGTTTACGTATCGCTTTGCGTTTTGTTTGACCAACGTTTCTGATTTTCAGCTTATCGCCGAATATCTTTTTAAGCTGAATTATCAGAGTCGGCTCACGCGGTATTTCAACGTTTGCCTTGACTTCTTCGCCGTCATCGGATATAAAGCTCGCTTTGTATTGCATATGCCACTTGTCACTGCTTTCCAATATTACTTGCGCCACTTTGTCTAAGTAATAAGATTGCGCCCAGCCGTAATTAGTAATCACTAAGTACTCTTCATATATTTGAATGGAATTATTTTTGTTGTTATTAGCTTCTTCTCGCTCTTTTTCGCTTTGGTTAAAGCCCTTAACGTCGGTAAGTTTGCCTCTGCCTGCCCAGCGAGCAAACTTGCCCCAACCGCCAAATGCTGACAAGCATACTATCAAGCACATTACGAATAATACGAAAAAGCCTTGCATATGTCCGCCCACGGACGTAAAAAATCCATACTTTATCGAATTGGCTATCAAACTGCTTAAAAACCATACTACAAGCGTAAAGACCAATAAAAGCATATAATAAAATCCCGGACTTCTTAACATCGCTTTGCGCTTTGCTTTAGACATATCCAGACCGTTCAAATTTCCGTCGAAATCAAATAGCAGTTTGCCATAATCCGACAATTCGTAAGTCAACTTAAAACTACCGTTTTCCATAATGCTCTCCACTTAATTATGATATTGTTATTATAATATATATACTATATGTTTTGCAAGAATTTTGTTACGTTGTTAGCATCTTGATTAATAATAGCTTGTTTAGTCTTTGATGTTTTTAATTTCCTAAAGCTGTGCAAATACTGTAAATAAATAAAGGACGCAATTTTTGCGTCCTTTAAGTTAATTGATTTTAGTAAATTAACCTTTTATCGATTCCTTCAATTCTTTGACAATCTGCTTATACACCTTGTCAACCTTGGAAATATACGATTCGTCGCTAAACAAGTTGAGTTGTTGCAATCTAGTAACGTTGGTGCTGAGTTCATCATTCAGCAACTCTTCAAGATACTCTTTGATTGACTTTTTCTCAACAGTGACGGTTTCGATTTCGTCAGTCACAATTTCATTACCGTCTTCGTCTTTGTCCTTTACGTACTCGATTTTAACAGAATACTCATAGAGATAATCGTCATTCTTTACGTAGAAAGTCTTTTCTTTATCTTTATCGTCGGGGTCAGGAGCGGTTTGCGTGCTCAACGTACCCAATTTTTCGTCCACAGGAAGACCGGCTACCATTACGATATGAATACCGAATTCGTTGACGATAAAGGACAACTCTGCTCCATTTTCCGTAACCAACGTATATACTTCAGCTTTGAGGTCTTCCTCAAATTCGCCTACAGAAGACGTCATCTCCTGTTTATAAATCGTATATGTTCCGTTTGCGCTCTTGAGAATTTCCGTTGTACCTTCATAAGACGCGGTTCCCGAATCAAGAGTTTCGTCCTTCTTATAATCCTTTATTGCCATTGCGCCAACGCCTGCGTCTTTCAAATTTCTTGCAAGTACTGTATACTCTTCAACGTAAGAAGTGCTTTTGCCGTCGGGAGTAACTGCGTATACGTCGCTCGACACCATACCGCCATCGTCATTTACAAGATTTATCCAGTCGTTGAACGCTTCTTGAGAAGCATGTTGCTTAACAAGATATTGCTCGACTTCGCTCATATTATTTGCTTTTGCCCAATCAAGCGCCTTATTAACCTTTGATTGTATATCGTTCGCCATTGCGATAATCACAGTCAAATAGTTTACTGCCGGATTAGCGTATACGTCGTCCTTACCCTCGATTGACGCGTCGGTGTATGCGTCTTTTAGCTTATCCTCTTCAGCGTCGTAATCGGGATTGCTTACGTTGACTTTTATGCCAAGGTCGGCAAATACTTCCAGTGAAAGTCCCTCGTAACCCTTCGGTACAACTCCCGTTGCGAAAGCGTTACGCACGATTTTAGAAATCTCTTCGTTGGAAGAACTGAGCGAAGCAAGCGCCGTAATTGCGTTCTTTTGAGCATCTGAGAAAGAAAGTAAAATGCTCTTTACTTGCAAATAATCTTTGCTAGGCGTAGCGTATGCAAAAGTCTTTTCTCCTACAGCCGTATTGTATGCCGAATTATCCGAGTCGTTGTATGCTTTGATAGCGTCGGCTACAAGCGTATTATATCTGTTTTCATAATCTTCCTTGACCTGATCGATTACCTCCTGCAAAGTGCCGACATTATCGGTATACTTAGAGATAATTTGACTTTGCATTTGTTGAACAAGGAAATACTCATAGCTCATAAATTGGTCTTCGATATTTTTCTTCAACTCATTCAAAGCCGTTTTCATTATCTTTTGTTTATCATTGTTTTCCTTTCTAATCAAGGAGTTAACGTAGTTGTAGAAGTATGCGTTGGAAAGCTTTGACTCGTCCAAAGTCACTTCATACTTCTCGGCAAAGTACTTAACGACGTCTGCGACACTCTTGATAGACTCATTGAGTTCGTACTCGTCGTCCTCGTCTTCGTCAGCCGTTCTGTCCTTTTGGTCACGCGCAGATAGGAGCTCGTCCTCGTCATCCTCGTCTGTATCCTCGTCGTCTGTCGTATTGTCGTCGGAAGAACTTTCGTTCTTTGAGACCTCGTCTTCTCTCTCTTCAATGAGTTCTTGCCAGCTCTCGTTAAATTGCTTATTGACAGACTCAATACAGTATCTCATCTCGTCTATCGTCAAGAACTTTGCATAGGCTTCGATTAAATTACTGTCGCTTTTGTTCTTGAAAGTATTCCAAGCGCCAAGGCTGTCGAAGCCAAAGCCGTCCGGAATAAGTTTGTTGACGTACAAATACTCTTGAGCGTATAAAAGCAATAATTTTTGTCTTGCAACGCTGTTGAAGCAATACTCAACTACTTGTTCTGCCGTCCAGTATTGAAGATAGTATGCGCCATAGTAATTTACTTGAGTCTTTACTTCTCCCTTATACACGACTGCCGTCAAAGTTCCGCTATCCTTTGTAGTATAGCTTACGTTGGCGACAACCTGGTGATAGTCTCTGTTGGCATCCGTCTCAAATAGCGAACAACCGACAAAAAACGTCGATACCAGCGCCAACATGAGAATCAATGCAACAATCTTCTTCTTCATATACTACTCCTTTATAGGTGTATTTCTATATTATTAAAATATTACGCATATTTTATTATACACAATCATTACCTGCTTGTAAACTTATTATCCAAAACTTTTCCCGCATTTGAACAAAAATTTTTTGAATTGCGCAAGTTTTTCGTCGATAGGGCGGAATTTGCACTCGAATTGCAATTTAGGTTGCTCCTCATATGTCAAATTTACCTCCCCTGCCATATCTTGCACTGCAATCATTATATCTTTATCCTTAAAACACTCGCCATCGGAGAAAGTCATATAAGCGGTTTTTTGAGAAATATCTATCTGCTTGATACCGATATTCTTAGCCAAATTGCGAATTAGCCCCAATTCAAACAGGTAATTGCAACATAGCGACATTGCGCCATAGCTTTCTTCTACGCCTTTTTTCAACTTGTCGAGTTCTTCTTGACTCGTCAGGTCCAAAGCCTTGCGATACAGACGCAGACGCATATCTTCGTCGGGGATATACTCTTTGTCGATGTAAGCCCCGAAAGAGTGGTTTATCTTGACTTCGCTTACTTCTTTAGCGTATACGCCCTGCAACTCGTCAACCGCCTCGCGAAGTAGCTTACAATACATGTCGTAACCCACTTTTTCTATATGTCCGTGCTGTTCTTTGCCGAGAATATTGCCCGCGCCCCTTATCTCCAAGTCGCGCATAGCAATCTTAAAACCGCTACCCAATTCCGTATAGTCCAAGATTGCAGACAGTCTTTTTGTAGAATCGCTCGTCAATACTTTACTTCCGTCTACGGTAAAGTAAGTATAGGCTATTCTGTTGCTTCTGCCGACTCTACCTCGAAGTTGATACATTTGCGACAGTCCAAGTCTATCGGCGTCGCATACGATAAGCGTATTTGCGTCGGGGATGTCAATGCCGTTCTCTATTATCGTCGTAGCGACTAGCACGTCGTATTCCTTTGCATAAAACCTACCTATCTTATCCTCTATCTGCTCCGAATTCATTCGCCCGTGAGCGTAATCCACTTTTGCGTCGGGTACGAGTACGGATACTCTCTGCGCAAAATTCTCTATTCCTTTTACTCTGTTGAAAAGTATGAATACCTGTCCGTTCCTTGCAAGTTCTCTGCTCACAGCGTCCTTGATAAGAGCGTCGCTCAATTCGCATACGTACGTCTGCACAGGAAGTCTGTTGGACGGCGGAGTTTCGAGTACGCTTATATCCCGTATACCCGTCATAGCCATATTGAGCGTACGCGGTATCGGAGTAGCCGACATAGTAAGCACGTTGACGTTGTTCTTGAGCAATTTTAGCTTTTCTTTATGCTCAACGCCAAAGCGTTGTTCTTCGTCCAATACTATAAGTCCCAAGTCATGGAAATGCACGTCACCCGACAGCATTCTGTGCGTACCCACCGCAACTAGCGACTTTCCCAAAGCAAGCCTGTTCAACGCGTTGTTGACTTCCTTTGCCGATTGAAGTCGGCTTATCAATTCTACTTCGATGCCAAACTCCTTAAATCTCTGCTTGGCTGTATTGTAATGCTGACGGGCAAGTATAGTAGTAGGACACAGAATTACGGCTTGCTTGTTGTGACAAATAGTCTTAAAAATTGCTCTCAGCGCTACTTCCGTCTTGCCGTATCCCACGTCTCCGCAAAGAAGCCTGTCCATAATTATACCTCTCTGCATATCCGACTTTATCTCTTCGACGGCTTTTATCTGGTCGTCCGTGGGAGTAAACTCGAATGCGTCCTCAAACTCCTTTTGCAAATAGTCGTCCTCTGCGTATTTATAACCGCGCTTGTTTTGTCTTTGCGAATAGAGGTCCAGCAAATTGATAGCCATTGCCTTTACGGAGGCTTTAACGCTCTGCTTGATTTTATCAAACTCTTTTCCGCCTATAGCCGAAAGTTTAGGCTCTCTGTCGCTACCGGTATATCTGCTCAATCTGTCTAGCTTGTCCGTAGGAACGTAGAGTATCTCGCTGTTTTTGTACTCAACTACGATATATTCGTCGGATATATTGCCAGTAGTGACGTACTTAGTACCCAAGCACTTGCCTATTCCGTGCATTTCGTGCACTACGTAATCTCCCACTTTGGGAATTGTAAATACTTGCGTAGTCTGTTGCTCTTTCTTTCTCTGCGGTTTGATACGGGAAATATCTTCTCGGCCTATTACCGCGACCTTAGCTTTGGTATACAAAAAGCCTTTGGTTATTTCTCTAGTGAGTATAAATATACCTGCTCTCCTGTCTTCTATATCATCGACGACAGAGCAACCTATATCCTCAGAAATAAGGTTTTTTCTTAAGGTATTGGCGGAAGTTTCGTCGCCCATGCAGATAAGAACGGTATATCCCCATTGGTCAAAAGCCCTGAGGTCGTTGAGAAGAGCGTCGTAATGAACTGTGTAATTACTCAAAGTCTTGCAAGAGATATTAAAAGTCTTTTGCGGAGAAAAAATCGCGTTGGTTGAAGTGAGATAATTAAAGCCCAACTTTTGGCGTTCTCTTAATTTATCCAGTACCTCGTCTACGCCTAAGACAGATTTGGTATGTTCTTTCAAAACTTCGCCGGTGAGCGCAAGCTGTTTTACACGCCCCAAATGTTCTTTGACGTATAGTTCCAAGCCCTCCAAAACCCCGCTTGGCTCGTCGAATACTACTACGCTATTTTCGCCTAAATAATCGAAGATAGTATTCATTTTGTTCTTGACAAAAGGCAATAACCATTGCATTTTTTGAGTACATACGGAAGATAAACTTATATCGGAATAAATGCTCTCGACTTTTTCAGCCACGTCAGGTGGCAGTTTGTCTATAGCTCTCCTTGCTCTGTCCAGACCGCCTTCAATGACACCGTAAGGCAAAAGCAAATCGTTGTCGGGCATGAGATTGACTTCGTCTATCTCTCTTACGCTCATCAGAGTATCCGGAGTAAATTCTTTAATGTTCTCTACTTCGTCGTCAAAAAAACTTATACGCAACGGCAAATCTCTGTGCGGAGGGAAAATGCTCAATATATCTCCCGCTACGCTAAACGTGCTCTTTTCCTCAACGCCTTCTTCGCGTACGTATCCCATAAGAGCAAGTTTGTCAATAAGAGAATACATATCTAAGGTATCACCCTTTTTGATTTTGACAACGCTCTCTTTTACCGCTTGCTTTGACGGCAAATACCCTGCAATCGTCTGAGGCGTAACGACAAGACAGTCCAGTCTGCCGTTTGCCAATTTATACAGCGCGTCTATGCGCTGTGAAACTATACTCTTGCGATACGTGGTACGGTGTAAAAGAAGTTCTTCATTAGCAGGTAGATAAGCAACTCTATCGCCCAAATAATCTCCCAATCTACCTGCAATCGTAGTGGCCCTAAACGCGTCTTTAGCTATGTACAAAACGAATTTTCCGAGGTGTGAAGAAATATGCATCTTCTCGCCCTCGCCGGCAGAAAAGACCATAATATCCCCTCCGCCTTGAACTGCTCTGTACAAGTCGGCTAAATCGTCTTCAAGATTATTAAGTTGGAGTAATTCTTCAAAATTCATATTCCAAAAGGAGTCAATAATAGATTATACCAATTTTCCATTCAAACTACGCATCAACGCGTCCAAATCTTTATCGACCATATACCGCCATATTCCGTCGGCAACTTTATCAAAGACTTTATCGAGTATATCGTGTTTTTGCTTACCTACTTTGGAGAGAACGTAGTCCTTTAAGTCCCTATTCCCCCTTTCGTCGCCAACGCCTATGCGCACTCTGGGAATTGCCGTAGAAGAACATTCTGCAATGATATTTTTCATACCGTTGTGACTTCCGCCGGAGCCTTCCTTGCGCACACGCACACTGCCGAGAGGTAGGTCTATATCGTCGTAGATTATAAGCGTATTTTCAAATGAGATTTTGTTGGAGTTAGCAAGCATTTTGACGCTTACGCCCGATAAATTCATAAACGTCTGAGGTTTGGCAATTATATGCTTTTCTCCGCCTATATACTGTATACAGTATTCTGCTTCACAGCCTTTCTTATCGAGTTTAGCGCCCAACTTGTCAAGCAAAACGTCTACGGTCATAAACCCCATGTTATGTACCGTATCTTCGTATTTCTTCCCCGGATTTCCCAAACCGACTATCAGCATATCGCACCCCTTTGTTTATCTTGCCGGCAATTAGCGACTAAAATATTATATCTATTGCTTACAAACAGTAGATACATTAAATATTATTCTTTAGAAAATGTCAATTGTTTTGCGTATGATTATGCGTTGCTATCTTCTTTTTCTCTCGTTTTTCTCTAAAATAATTGCTCAATATCTCACCGCATTCGGTTTGCAATATCCCGCCTTCAACATGGGGGCGATGATTGAATCGCTCGTCGCTCAAGAGATTGTAAAGCGTACCGCAACAGCCTGCCTTGGCGTCGTAAGCGCCAAAGTAAACTCCGTGTATTCTTGAGTTTATTAGGGCGCCCGCGCACATTGCGCAAGGCTCCAACGTAACGAACATATCGCATCCGATGAGGTGCCAATCGCCTAAAGCTTTACAAGCATTTTCAATAGCGACAATTTCTGCATGATAATTACTGCAATTATTTGCCTCTTTGAGATTGTGCGCCTGCGCAATAACTTCGCCGTCTTTGACAATTACTGCTCCTACCGGGACTTCGTCAAGACTTGCTCCCTCTTGCGCGAGCTCGATTGCTAAACGCATAAACTTCTGCTTATCTTTCTCAGTCATACTTACATTTTAGCACAAGAAATTTTTTTGTCAATATTTGTAATAGTAAATTATTCAATCGACCGCCAATCACAATTACGGCGCAAACGGAATATATTTTAATATGTACACTCTTAACGACCTTCAATCTGACCTCGATATCCTAGCCTCACAAGGCGCGCAAATATTCGATATCGGCTATACGCTACTCGGCAGACCTATACCATGCATCTTCAAAGGCTCCAGAACCGGCGGACAGACACTTTTGCACGCGTCTATCCACGCAAGAGAATGGGTAACTACTCCGCTTGTAATAGAGATGATGAAAAACTACGACGGTCCGTACGGCGTGTGGTGCGTACCAATGGTAAATATCGACGGAGTACTGCTCGTACAACAAGGACTAAGCACGGTTGCCGAACAAAACCTAAAAGACTTCTTGCTCTCCGTTAACGGCGGTAGCGAGGACTTCTCTCTTTGGAAAGCCAACGCCAGAGCCGTAGACCTCAACGTAAATTACAACGCGCGCTGGGGAGAGGGAGCGCAAAACGTCTTTAGCCCCGCCCCTGCCAACTACGTTGGACAGCACCCGTTCTCGGAATATGAAAATATCGCCTTGCGGGATTTGACCGAGCGTGTCAAGCCGTCAGTTACGCTTAGTTATCACGCAAAAGGCAACGTGATTTATAAAGGCTTCGGTTGCGTTGACCCAAATATAGCATGCGCCCAAAGAATATCCGATTCTACCGGCTATCCTCTCCTTAATTCTTACGATAGCGCCGGCGGATATAAAGATTGGTATGTCACGACTTTCCAAAAACTCGGCTTAACAATAGAAGTAGGAGACGAAAGCGTCCCCTACAACGAATTAATAAACTATCTCCCGCAGATGTATGAGCAAAATAAAGACATGCTAAATATTGCTACTCAGTGCGCGCAGTAACTCGACCCAATTAGCTACTCCGCCGTCGGTTTTGCCTGTGCGTAAAATAACTAAATTATTATACGGCGAGATATATAATATTTGGTCGGATTTTCCCCAAGCGATTATGTCGTATCCGCCTTGCTCCGACGGCGCGCAGTACCACATATATTTGTAACCTATATTTTTACCCGCGAGAAACGAGTCTTTGTATTCGTCGCCGTTGATATGCATAAAATGAGAAAAGCCACTATTATGATAGCTATAGGAGTGGAAATGCCTATTGCTATTTTTTGTTTTTTGCTTAAACTTAATTTCATAAAAAATAACTAATAAATACTTCTGCCCTCGCTGTCAATCGCGACGACTACGGGGAAATCTTTGACAGTTATTCTACGCACTGCTTCCGTGCCGAGGTCCTCAAAGCAAAGTACTTCAGCCTTTTGTATACACTTGCTGTAGATTGCGCCCGCTCCGCCTATTGCCGAGAAGTATACGCATCCGTTGCGCTTAAACGCCTCGATACAAGCCCCGTCGCGTTTGCCTTTGCCTATCTGCGCCGATAAGCCGTTGTCCAACATCAAAGGTGTGTATTTATCCATTCTGCAAGATGTGGTAGGTCCTGCGCTACCCAGCGCTTCGCCGTTTCTCGCAGGACAAGGTCCCATAAAGTATATAGTTTCGCCTGAGTAATCAAAGGCTTGTTTACCGTCCAGTATACTTTGATACAATCTCTTATGACCTGCGTCTCTAAATACCAGCATATCGCCGTCGAGCTGTACCATATCGCCTACTTTCAAATCCTTCATTGCCTCTTTTGTCAAAGGCAAAGTCAACTTAATCACTGACATAACTTCCCTCCTTTTCGCCCTCTATTACAAATTCGCAAGAGCGCGAGCAGTGGCAAAGCACGTTGATAGCCACAGGCAACGATGATATATGCGTGGGATAACTTTCTATGAATACCCCTAACGCGCTAGTCTTTCCGCCAAAACCTTGCGCGCCTATGCCCAACTCGTTTATCTTGGCAAGTAGCTCCTTTTCGAGTTCGTCGAGTTGCGGTATGGGATTATCGCTTCCGATCTTTCTAAATAACGCATGCTTAGACATAATAGAGGCTTTCTCAAGGGTACCGCCAAGCCCTACGCCCAAAATGACGGGCGGACAGGGATTGCTTCCTGCTACCCTTGCAGTTTCGACTATAAGTCTTTTCGCCTCTTCAAGTCCTTGAGCGGGATTGAGAAGATATACCTTTGACATATTCTCGCTTCCAAAGCCCTTAAGCATAACTTGAACTTTGACGTCGCTTCCATTGACGTAGCTCGCATGTATCACGCACGGAGTATTGGTCTTTGTATTTATTCTCGTAACAGGGTCTAGCACTGACTTTCTCAGCGTGACGTACGCTTCCTCAACAGCGCTATCTATTGCGTCTTGCAAAAGTCTGCCGGTAAGTATGACCTCTTTGCCTATCTCCAAAAATACCACTACCATACCCGTATCTTGGCATACGGGTCTATGCTCGGCGATAGCCAAATCAATATTATCGTTCATGACTTTGAGCGCAAACTTAGCCGTATCGTTTTCCTCTATCTCGTATGCTTTCTTAAGCGCAACTCTACAGCTTGGCTCAACTTCGCATGAGATTTTGTCTATCTCCAGTTTGATTTTTTCCGCTATTACATCGGTATCTATCTTATACATATCCACCTCTTTGCGTATATTTTACCATAATATCGTTTGTATATACAATAATTTTATGATAAAATATTTTGTGTGACTAGTGTTTATCGACACGCCACACAAAATCACGATAAATAGGATTGAGGTTTCTCCGCGTCGCTTCACTCTGGTCGAAATGACATAACAAGAGAAAATATAAAAGTAAGAATGGAATTTTGTAATCTTGCCAGCGGAAGCCGTGGCAACTGCAACATAATATCTACTAAAGACGTCAATATTATGATTGACAACGGATTGAATTTGCGTACGCTGTCGGAAAGAGCCAGACTTGCCAATATCGACCTGAGCAAAATCAACGCGATATTAATCACGCACGAACACTCCGACCACGTCAAAGGTATTGCGAGTTTTTGCAAGAAGTACTCTATTCCCGTGTATTGTCACAGACAGAGCAAGGAGTTTATCGACCCAATGATTAGTCCGTATATTATTGACAGTGATATGGACGCGCCTTTTGAATTGGGCGACTTGAGTATTACGCCCTTTCGTCTACCGCACGATTCCAATTATAATCTCGGCTACAGAATTACTCAAGGTAAGAATTCGATTGCTATCGCCACCGACCTTGGCTTTGTCAGCGACGGCGCTTTGGAAAAACTAAGAGGTAGCGACTTTGTAATGCTCGAATCCAATCACGATATAGATATGTTGAGAGAAGGCGCATACCCATTCATTCTAAAACAGCGCATACTCGGCAAGAACGGACATCTCTCCAACGACGATTGCGCGGGCGCTATACTTGAATTGGCTAGAAGCGGAACAAAAAGATTTTTACTTGCGCACCTATCGCAAGATAACAATACTCCTGAAATCGCCTTTGACTGCACGGCAAAAGTTCTGGAAAAGAGTTACTTCACCGAAGGGCAAGACGTATTTGTAGACGTAGCTAATCAATATAAATCAACTTGTAAATTTACTGTATAAAGGAATTATGGCAAAGAAAAAACAGAAAGTTGACAACACGCAACATAATAAAGGATTTTTGAACTCATTCAAAAAGAAAACTCCCACGCTTGAGTTTTACGACGCAAGCGCTATGTTTATCGGGCAATTTATCTTACAATATATGCTACAACTTGTTATGGCAATATTAGCAAGCAGTATACTTACGTATAAATTGGGTGTAAATATGTCTACCAAAGAGGGCACCGAAGCCGTTCAAAACGCTTTTGATGCGTTCACCGCTTCAACAGGCGGAATAATTCTCGTTACTTTTCTCAACGAATCGACAATGTTGCTTTCACCTCTGTGCTACTGGAAAATCAAATCATTCAACGTATTCAAAGGAATGGGCTTTAAGCGAAAGGTAAACGGCGGTCAAATCGCAATGACCTTACCGATATCTATAGGTCTACTTGCAGGATTTATGCCGATAGCAAGTCTTTTTGTAAATCTAATCACCAAGACTGGTTATAATTATTCAGGCGCAAATATTGTCGTCGACAGCTTTGGCAAACTCGTATTGTATTTGATTTTCGTTGCGGGTATACCTGCTATTTGCGAAGAAACTCTACACAGAGGCGTTATCGCAAGGGGCGGAAGCAGAATTTCGGTATTTGTTGGAATAATATTAAGTTCTACTATTTTCGCATTTATGCACGGCAATCCAATGCAACTCGTTCACCAGTTTTTCGTCGGTGTGGTATGCTGTCTGGTATATTATATGACCGGCAGTATTTGGGCAAATATTCTCGTGCATTTCTTCAACAACGCAATCACCTTAATAAGCGGTTACGTAATATATCTTATATCAGGCTCGACGGATTTGTATATTCCTTGGTGGGGTATGATTATACTCTGCGTAGGCGGTCTTGCTATACTAGTAGGCTCTCTTATAGCTATGTATAAGATATGCTATAAAAAGCGCAAAAAAGAAGATGAGGAATTGGGTATCGATAAACAAGAAGAAATTGTATATACCGGCAAAAAACAACCTATTAAAATATTCAATAAAAAACTTGCGTATCTCTTCAAAACCCCAGAGCAAACGCTTGTGGAATATAAAGAAACGCAAGAACTTGACGAACTACTTAAAGATTACAGCGAGGAAAAGAAAGAAGTCTACGCTTCTCTACGTCAAGACGACAAAGTACAGCTCAAAAAGAAAAACAGCCGAGCTATTATATTTGCCTTGGTAGTCGTACTTGTAATATGGATAATCAATACTATCGGAGGCTATACGTCATGAACGTTCGCATAGTCTGCGTTGGAAAGCTAAAAGAAGCATATCTCAAAGACGGCATAGAAGAATACGCAAAAAGGCTGTCTAGGTTTTGTAAATTTGAAATAATAGAAGTGAGTGAAGAACTATGTTCCGACCTCTCGCATAAAAATATCCAAAACATAAAGATTGCAGAGGGCGAAAGAATTATCGCCAAACTCAAAGGCTACTCTATCGCGCTTGACCTCAAAGGCAAAATGTTGGCAAGCGAAGAGTTGAGCCAAAAGATATCTCTACTCAAACAAAGCGGTACGTCTACTCTTACCTTTGTAATCGGAGGGTCATACGGCTTGTCGCAACAAGTCTTGGATAAATGCGACTTTTCGCTCTGCTTCGGAGCAATTACTTATCCGCACCAACTCATAAGATTAGTACTCACGGAACAAATTTATCGCGCTTTTATGATAGAAGAAGGAAGCGCGTATCATAAATAATTTTATTTATTGAAATTAAAAATTAATAGCATGACAGCACTATTTTATTATAAATTTGCGCCCAAATTATATGCGTCTCGAAGTTCTTTTCTTTCTGCAATCGCGCCCTTGTCATTCACTCCGCCTACAAGTACTTTCCCCTTGTCCTCAAAATGAAAATAATCGACAATAAGTTCGTATTGTCTGACGATAGCGTCAAATACGCAAGGCTTGGACGAGCCTGCGACCAATAGCAACGCGGTCTTTTTAATCTTGAAGTTTTTGCGCATAGGCGTATGACAGCGGTCTATAATATTTTTGAGTTGAGCGCTTATGCCGTAAAAGTATACCGGCGAAGCAATGACAACCATATCGGCGTTTGCAATTTTTGCATAGATATCCGCCATTCCATCCTTTTGAAAACACTCATTGCGCTCCCTTGTAAAACATGAATTACAGCCAATGCACGCATTGACCTTATAATCATTTACAGATACTATTTCCACACTGTTATTTTTGCTTGCGCCGTCGGCAAAAGCCTTTGCCAAAATGTCTGTATTGCTTCCTTTTCTCGGACTTCCTGTCAAAATCAAAATATTCATAAACACCTCTCTTTAATATATTGAATCATTCAATGGATATGACAAAAATTACTATCTAACGACCTACGTACAGCGCGGTATTACTAAATAAAGCGCGACTGTTTTTGCAACAGTCGCGCTTTCTATCAGTAATCTTTAATTTACGCTTTCTTTAATGCGTCAAGTTGCTTAGAAAGTCTTGAAATCTTTCTGCTTGCAGTATTGGCATGATAAATGCCGTCGCTCTTGGCTCTGTCAATCAAAGAAATTGTCTCTACCAAAAGTTTTTCTGCCGTAGCCACGTCCTTGTTAGCAATAGCCGTCTCATACTTCTTGATAGCGTTACGAACTCTGCTACGCTTGGAAGTATTGATTTCGTTTTCTCTTTGAGCAATTACAACTCTCTTTTTTTGGGACTTAATATTTGGCATACTCTCCCTCCATTACGTATTTTTACTAACATATTCTAGCATATCAAAATTATTTATGCAACAAATTTTAACATATATTTTTCAAAATACGGCATTTTTTAGGACTGTACGACCATTAAATGAATTAAGTATTCTAAGAGATTTGTCTTTTGGCAATAATAGTCTTATGAATAATTTTGTTAATATCAACTACCCCATTATCGAAGCAAGTCAAGATTTGGGCATAAAATCTCATACCTACAAACAAAAGGGCGTAGACATCAGCGAAGTCGAAATTGACAAAGTAGCGTCAAGAAAATCCGGACGAAAAGTCGGAAATTATTTGACGGTGTCTCCTAACACGAACGTAGAAAGCGACACACTCATCGACGTATTGAATACGGGAATTAAAAAACTCATAAGACAAGTGGACGTAAAGGAAGGAAAAATCCTAGTAGTGGGACTTGGCAACGAGAACGTAATAGTCGACGCGCTCGGCAACGAAGTTGTCAAAAGAATACGAACGGGCGGAAAAAAGTTTTGTCTTAGCGCAATCGCGCCTAAAGTCGCAGATATAACCGGAATAAAGTCATTTGACATAGTAAAAGCCATAAGCGAATATCATAAACCCAATCTCATAATCGCAATAGACACGCTTGCGACCAACTATATATCTCGACTTGGCAACTGCTTTCAACTCACTAGCGCTGGCATTTGCCCGGGAAGCGGAGTGGGCAACACGCAACCTTGCCTAGACAGCAATTCTCTGCTCTCGCCCGTTATCGCAATAGGCGTACCTCTTATTATATCCGTAGGAAGTATTATAGGAGACAACTCAAACAAATACTCTCGATATATGCTAACTCCGCGCGACGTAGATACTCTGGTCGACAACTGCGCCGAAGTCATAGCCAAAGCTATAAATACTCTCTCTCACGAAAATAAATAATTTCAAAATAAACTCTAAAATAAGGTACAAATTAAAATTTAATGACATACAATGTACTGTAATACAAAAGATAAAAAAGTACAAAAGCAAAAGCCATAATTTATCCTTCAATCAAAAGCCAAAATACGGGTCGGAACGCAAGTTCCGACCTTGTCAAATAAAAGAGAGCCGATATTCTCGACTCTCTTATTTTTATCACTTTTATTCTATTACTTCTTTTCTACGAAGACTTTCTTAAGTTTTGCAAATCTTGGAAGACCGTCCTCAAGCGGAGCTTTGCTATCGCCTTGAATAAGCGGTAAAGCGTAGTCGATGAAATCTTGCGAAAGCATCGTGCCGTCGTTGATTATCCACTCAAGCGGAACTTTCTTCTCGGTATTTGCGGCTTTAGCTACGTCCATAACGCCGACTTTGCACTTATACTTACCGCTATTCATATCTCTCTTGAGTATTACCATCTTGTCAGTCTTTCCGTTGACAGCATACTTAACTGCGGCAGAGCCTGCCTTAAATGCCTCTTCAACGTCTGCCTTAGAAGCGAGATGCGCTCCGCATCTTTGCATAAGCGAAAACTCAATAGCTCTCGTCTTGCAACCAAACTTCTCTTTGCAAAGATTTGCAAGCGATGTTCCTACACCGCCAAGTTGAGCGTGACCGAAAGAGTCTTTTGCTACGTTTTCGTTAATCTTCTCTGCAATAAGCGTACCGTTCTCATCTGCGATACCCTCGGAGATAACTATCATGCACTTGCCATTATTTTCTTTCATCTTCTTGTCTACGTCAGCAAGGAATTTTTCCGTTGAGAAAGGAATTTCCGGCAAATAGATAAGGTCAGGACCAAGACCCTTAGCGCAAGCGAGCGCAGAAGCGGCGGTCAACCAACCTGCGTGACGACCCATAGCCTCTACTACGGTGATCATCGGCGTATCGTAAACCGTAGCGTCCAACTTGAGTTCCATAGTCGTCGTAGCCACGTACTTAGCCGCAGAACCGTAACCCGGGCAGTGGTCAGTACCGAAGAGGTCGTTGTCGATAGTCTTAGGCACGCCCATTACGCGACACTCCCAACCTGATTTCTTCATATACTTACTAACTTTGTTGCAAGTATCCATCGAATCGTTACCGCCATTGTAGAAGAAGTAACGGATATTATATTTCTTGAATACCTCAAGCAATCTCTTGTAATCGGTGTCGTCTACCTTTTCTGCCTTGAGTTTGTATCTAACGCTACCGAGAGCGGAAGACGGAGTATTCTTGAGCAACATAAGTTCTTTAATATCCTCTTTGCTGATATCGTAGAACTCCTCATTTAGTACGCCCTTGATACCGTGAGCGGCTCCGTAAACGGCAGTAATGCAATCTTGTTTTAATGCTTCGGTGAATACACCTGCAGCGCTTGAGTTGATAACAGATGACGGACCGCCTGACTGTCCGAACATACATGCTCCTACTAACTTTTCCATAAAAGCCTCCAAAAACTTTATTTATCTAATAGTGTTTTATTAAAAACCTCTATTATTTTATCAAAAATATATCATTATGGCAATTATTTTGATATTGTTTTTATT
>JAIDUT010000029.1 GCA_029060065.1 Clostridia bacterium
ATTTAGAGCTGATAATTTCGGAATAGGCGAGGCGCAAATCACCAGAGCTGACGTGCTTAAGAACATAGGCGATACGAAATCTTACGGCAAGGACGTTGAGGGCGTTATACTGAATTTTGCGCTCAGTTTGCTTAGCGACTTGGACGTAAGCATAAAAGTTGACGTGTCAACTGTCAACACGAAAGTCAACTTGACGTCTATTCTCAATTCAATAGTGGCAGTGGCAAACAGCAGTACCTATCTTACTTTGCCAATAGAGCTTGATTTAAGTAAATATGACGGCACTTTTACTATCCGTCTTGCTAGCAACTATGACGAAAAGACCGGTGACGGAAGAATACTTTTAGAAGTAATCACTCCGGACGGTCAGACATTAATCTCGGCTTACAACGAGAATTCCGACACCTACGTTGATTTATCGGGCTTCGGACTAATGCAGTTCTGTCTCACCAACGTTGATTTATTCAAAATGATTAGAGGTAAGTTGGGTGCGTCGGACATGTATGACGACTTCTTAGATGAAGTTGACTCCGATATATTTACGTCTTCAAGCGTAGATATCGAAGGCGATTCCATATCTGTAGCAGTAGATAGCTATTTCGTAACTATGCTTATGAGAATGCTTACTATGGACCTTGGTCTTGACGTAGGGTTCAATGCAGAACTCAACATTGACGGCTCGGTTAATGCAGAACTCGACTTGGGAATTGCCGCAAAACTCGGAATTAGAATTTCACTTGGCAAAGAGAGCCAAAGCGCAGAAAGAATATCTGATAAAATAGCAGACTGCAAAATTAATGAAGAGTATCATGAGTACAATGCGCTTAGTGCAGAGTTGCTTGTTGATAGCATACTCGAAGCTCAGAATCTCAATCTCACTATTGACATATACAACAATAACGTAGATAAGCAGACGCACGAGAACAAGACTAGAATTTCTATATCTAGGTCCCTGGCTGCAAAACCGGGAACGAGCTACAACTATGACAAAGTTATAGACGCTCCGTATAAGTCACTCGTCGTAATTCTCTACGATGGCTGGACTACGAATGAAGATAACGCTATGGTATATGCTGTACTGGACGTTGACGCCGGCACTATGTCACTTAAAATCTGTAAGCGAGCATTGAACGGTATCTCTGCGCAAAATTTGGTAAATTGGATTTTAGGTTTCGTTGAAGAACAACTTAAAAATATTAAACTTGACATCAGGACTATGTTGGTAGGTATGCTTAGCGGAATCTTTACTACGACTGGAAACAACTCAAGCTCAGGCGGTATAATCGAGGTTCCTGACGGTGCATTGCCTACGCAAAAGCCGACGGTCGATAAACCTAGTGAAGGTGACGGAACAGAAGGTGATGGAACAACAGAAGGTGACGGAACAACAGAAGGTGATGGCTCTACAGGAGACTCGTCGACGCCTATCAGCATAAATCAAATACTTAGCGGAATAGTAGTAACGCTTACCGGCTCGATGGACGTTGACGTAGACGTCAACTTCAACGGACCTTCCGTAAGTAATTTGCTCACAGGAATGTTGACAAACCTCTTTGGAGATTTGGATATATCAGGCATAATGGAAGATGAGGCTTATAAGCACGTGACGGTAGAATACGACAATAAGAATAGCGGAGCATTCATCAACAAATTGTATAATAACCTTATCAAACCTATAATCAAGAAGTTTGCGTCAGGCTTTGTTGCTTCATTAGTTGATACGCTTAACGGCGACGCTTTGGTAGGTAATTTGGTCAATAGATTCTTACCGTTGTCTGATGTAGCGAATCTTAACGCTAATATCTCTTTGACGGATGGCAAACTTGCTAATATCTCAATCATAGGTGATAATGGCGGACATGATAAGCAGGGATACGGTATCTATATATTCAACAATAAGGCTGACTCGGTAGTAAGCTTTGAAAATCAAGCTACAAATATCTACTTCAACCGCACCTTTGGCGATAACCTTATGGATAGGTTTGAGACTAGGGCAAGAAAGCATACTAATAAGAACTGGGAAGAAGACAGTTGGGATACGATTGTATGGACCACTACCATAGGACCTAATACCGTGACGCTTGAGAACTTCAACGCTAACATCAACACTTATGAGGACGGTGATTATATCTTCACAGGTACCGCTCATGCTACGACTATCAAGGTAAAACTCAAATTGTCTAGCATGGAGATACAATCTATTAAGGATATGGAAGTCAAAGCTATGAGAGATGTGCCTACCTACGTTACCGCATATTTCGGTCAAGACGATAAAGGCAATGACATAGAAGAACTTATCACCAATGTGAATATCAATCTTCCGTACGGTAGGGCAAACGGCGAGAATAACGCAAGCGTAACGATTGGAGGAAAAGAGTATAAGTTCACAATCAATTTTGAGAACGAAGGACTGTCTCTCGATACTTTGCAACTCAATGCATACGACTACAAAGACACGCTTAACGCTATGGAAGAAGCGGGTACGATAAGAGTTAAGGTCAATGACGCCTTCTATCGCAACTTGCCTGCTACCTTCAACTGGACGGATCTAAACAATAGAAATATTAACGTTAAGGAAATAACAAGAACGGAGGCTCAAGTTCCCGCTACCTATACTGTTAACGTACACGTTGGCGAAGGTACGATTTACGAGCAAGACATGCTACTCAATATTGAGTTCAAGCCGTTTGATCTCTACTATATCGAACACAATGGACTTAACTATATCGAAACTGACTATATCGAATCCGCTAACGGCGAATCTTTCCCTGAAGAAATAACAGTAGTCGGTTACAATGGTGAAGAGTGGCTTAAGTATACGGCAAAGGCTAAGTGGAATACGTCAGCCGTAAAGATTGACCTTAAGGGCGGACAGTACTTTGCTTCGGCAATCATCAACGAAGGCGATTACAATCAATGGGTAATGGAAGGTATCGAGGTCAACGTAGTTTCGACTGATATCGTAGGTCTTGCTTCGTCAAGCAGAACGACAGTCTTTGACTGGAAGTACTGCATCTACGGAGGTGTAGACTTCGATAAGTGTATTACGTCGGTTCTCAACTTTGTGACGAGCGACAGAATAATCAAGAGAGACGTACCTGTCACTATCGACACGTCTAGTATCGTAGACAGCGATGCTTTTGCTAAAGCAATGGCGGGAGAAGAGTCAAGAATCGATTGCCCTGTATCTATTGACGTATTGGGCGAGGACGGCAAACATCTCTTTGAGACGACTGTCACAGTCATCGTACCTAGCATCAAGATGTCCTTGCTGGAGAATGAGATTACGATAGATGTAACCGATAAAGACTTTGAGGGCTTGGACGCGTTCTTCAACGCTAGAAGCAATATGGAAATCTTGCTCGGCGACGACTTAGTAATGGCAAACGTAACTTGGGTTACCGACGATGTAATAGTCGGTCAAGACGGCGAGTATAACGTAAGAGTATACATTGACCGAAATGGCGACTATGCGCAATACTGCACTGTGAAGGTAAATATTACCGGCAACAATGTAGCAAATGATGAGGAGGTGTAATATGACGGCTAGAAAGAAATTAGTGTCAACAATTTGCATCATATCTTTGATTTTGGCAATCACGGCGGGCGTACTGCTTTCCGTGGGCGCCCAGTCAAACGGTAACAATTATGTCGGCGCAACCACAAATCTAGTTAATACCGATGTAACTGTCAACGCTAGTACTTCGACTGTCGGAGGCGGTACTGACAAGCCGGCGGAAGCTCCGGCGGACGCTGTAGCAATAGGTAACGCTACAGAGTTGCAAACCTTCCTATCGGGTACAGCATCATATGGTTATCTAACAAATAATATAGTACTCGACTGGAGTGGCACGGGCACAGACGTGGTTTTTGCAGAGGGCAGAACCATCAACGGCAACGGCAATACTGTTACGCTTCAAGACGAGACAGGTACAGCCAACGGCTATAAAGATAATCTTCGTACTATATCAGGTGCCGGTGCCGGTGGCGTAAATTACGGTATGTTCGTAGCTTACAACGAAGGTACAATTAAGAATATAGTATTCAAATTTGATTCGTCTATCACGCTTACCAACAACGGCGTTGTCGCGCCTAACTATGCGGGACTCGTCTGCGGTACCAATGCTCCTACGGGAGTTATCAGCAACTGCGATCTGTATGCTAGCGGTAAGTTTACATACAACTATACCAGCGGTAGCGTCAATACCACTGATTTTGACGATGGCAGAGTTGCGAAAGAGGGATTTGCGCTCTTATTCGGCGGAATTGCAGGCAGAAATGCAGGTAAGATTACCTTTATTACCGCGCAATATACCGGCTTTGACGCTACTATGAAAGTAACTGCGCAAAACGGAAGCGGTTTAAGTAAAAAGAGAGCCCACTCTAGAATAAGCGCCGGCGGTATCTCGGGTACCATGTATTCCAATAAGTCGGAGATAAGCAACATTATAATAATGGGTAGAACTTCATCGTTCTCCCTTTCGGGTACGGCAAGTCAGAATTCCGGTACTAATACCAGAGCGCAGATTTTTATGTTTGGCGGTGTGGTAGTGGCTTCAAACTCCGCGTATTCGCGCGCTGAGGGAGGTATCGGTCAAGCTGTCGGTACTCAAGGTCTTGTCAACAACATTATCACTGACTTTGACGTAACTTGGAACGGACTTGGTATAAGCGGTAGTACTTTAACAGACCAGGGCACTGTTCATCCGCCTACGGAGGCGTCTAACAACGCAGTTGTATACTGCGGTAAAGCATACAACGTCACAATACTCAATATGAAGAGAGATAACTGGGTAACAAATCAGCACGTTGACTATCAGACTGACCACTGTAACTGTGGCGTATCGGGAAATTCAGGTGAAAATCACGAGACAGGTTATGGCAACGTAGTTCATACCGGCGATTATTCTAAGGTAACCGTTGGCATTGATGCGGACGGTAGCCAAATTATCAACGTCGTACCTAAAGACACAGTTAATTCCATAATAGGCGAGGTTAAGTTTACAAAGTATACAGGAAGAGGCTCAGACGGCACTTCTGATCAAGTGGAGTCAGGTGTTGCGGACTCTGCGTCATATCCATCTAATCCGCCTAACAACGGTTCTAAGTACATTTACGGCGAAGTAGAGAATAGATTGAACTATACCTTTAAGATACCTGCTTATCAAGATAACTCCAAAAAGTTCTGGGAGTTCGAAGTTTACTCTTATCAATTTGCTACGATTAGTGAAAATAGTTCGGCTGAAGGCTGGTCAAAAGACTATACGTACAACGGGTCTGACTATTTGCTTAACCAGTTGAAATTCACTACCAAGATTAGCGGTACAAGTGGCGTCGTTAATCCCGTAGGCTTATACGCTGTGGCGACTGACAACGGCGACGTTATTACTTCGGGTAGACTTCCTGGAGAATATTCCATTAACTTGCAAGAAAAGCAAGCCGGACTTTCTTATATCGACACTGTCAACAAGGTCGTAGCTTTGGCAGAAGACACAGCCGACGATACTTATACGTTTACAGTTAAGAATGCACAAATGCAAATTAAGAACTATACTGCAGAGTGGCTTGCAAATAATTGGCTCAACGAGAAGACAGATTTCGAGTTCGAACTTATAAATGGTCTAGAAGGCTCGGCTGACGGCTACGTCTATGAAGTCAACGGCTCTGAATACAGACGTACGGGACTTACGATAACCAACGATACTTCTACTAAGAGCAGAACTTATACCGTATATCTTACCAGCGGTGGAGTGCAGGTAACAGATCCTATCACTTATACGGTAAAGGTTGACTTGGAGAATCCTATTTTAAGTATTCCTAAGTATGAGCACCCTGCAGACATATATTATACTCACAATAGAATCTCTATTGACGCGCAAGACGAACACAGCGGTGTGGGAAGTCTTTGGTTGTACAGCTATAACAAAACGACCGGCGAGCTTGAGCATTCTTACAACATTATTGAGGAGTGCAACGCTAGCGGAGGAAACAATGACTTAAGTTATATCGACAAGGATACAGGTAACTATGTGTGGTGGTTTAGAGATACCGGCAGAAAGGTAATCGAGGTCACCGACAATGCAGGTCGTAAGACTTCAATAGAACTTAACGTTAAGATAGATACTTTTAATCCTACGATATCCGTTGACGCGTACTACATGGCAGACGTTCCGGGCTTAGACGCTAATCAACAACCTATTATTACTCCGACAAAGACTCCTTATGAAGGGGGCAAAGTAGAAAAAGCTGTTTACTTCGACGCGACTGCTCAGTTTGGCGAGTCCGGAGGTGAAATTCAATATAGTTATGACAATGAGCAGTGGTATACATATACAGGTACTGTTACCGTAAAGGAGAGTAGTTCTATCTACTTCCGCGCTCTGTCCAATACTTATGATCACCCTGCAACGGATAGTTATCCGTACAACAGGAAGTATCAATTGACTTCTTATTGGGAGAAGAATATAAAGGTTGGTTCCGACGGTACGACGCAAATAGTTGTTCCATTCGAGGTTACAGTTCAACTTGATCCAGTGGTTATTACTCTTGACGACGTGATAATCTCCGGTACGACTAAGACTTTTGACGGAACCGACAGATTTGAGGGTACCATCAGAGCAACAGACGAATTTATGGCAAAGATAAACGGAGATATTATTTTCACCGTTGCTTACAAAGATGTCAATGCAAATGAAGAGGTTGAGATTAGCATCAGCGCAGTATGTACTGACGATACCAAGGTTCTAGACGACAGTCAGCTCTCCGGTTATATCGGCAGAATTGAGAAGAAAGAAATCTCAGTCGTTATTGACAGTAAAGACAAGTACTACGGATACTCGTTGCCCGAGTTGACCTATACGGCTTATGGTATGATTCCGGGCTTTGAAGAAACTGTTGAGATTTACGTTGTAAAGGGCGAAGGCTGTGAGCATCTTCCTTACGAGTTGTTGCCTCAGACAAAAAGAGACGAGACAAAAGACGGTTATGTAATTACTGTAGTTGAAGGAATGACTTTTAAGAATTATTATCTTCCTGAAGCTAATATCACTATTGGCAAGTTGCATATCGACCTCGCTCCGATAGACAGATTGGTTTATAACAAAGGCGAGTTCACAGGTCTTGATACCAAGAATATCGCAACGCGTAACCTTGAAATAGGCTTTACAAGAGCAAATGGTAACTATGAAAAACTCGATGTTAAGTTTGAGCGCCGTGTCTACGAATCCGGCAATGACGGTTCAATCCGTGAAATTTACAAACTACAAGAGGATATGACCCAAGCTCCTGCAGGCTTCTACAGAGTTACAATCTCATTGCCTCAGTTCGACGCAAATGGCGGTTCATTGTGGAGCATGTACGAGTTAGACTCTAAGATAGCTACCTTCATGATTAAGGTTATCGACGCTTCTGTCTTTGACAAAGTGGAGGAAGAAGAACCCGAGACTCCTGACGACGATAAGACGCAAACAGATTCTGAAGTTGTCAACAACGGTTCGCAAACGGGTATATACGAAGACAATAATTCCACCAACACCGACAGCACGGATGTTGTAATCGGTTCGACGAACAACAAGACTAAAGATTACATCGCAATAGTTTCTATCTTCTGCGCTGTAGTGATTATGATAGCTTTCGCTATTGGAATCGGCAGAGTAATAATGAAAAGAGCTAAGAGATAAATCTTGAGTAAAATTCAACAAACGCTAGAGCGGGAGAGTAATCTCCCGCTCTTTTCTGTCATTTCGAGCGTAGCCGAGAAATCTCATCTGTATGCTTGGCTTCTCCTTAAGGTGAAGCTGTCACGTAAGGACTGAAGAGATTGAAATAACAAAATTGTTTTACATTGTCAACTAATATGCAATATTTAGTTGACAATTATCTGTATCTAAACTATACTATTCACGAAAAGAGGTTACTATGTCCTTAAAGCAACACATATTACAACTTTTAGAAAACAATAGGGGTCAGGCGCTGTCGGGGCAACAGCTTGCCGACAAACTTAGCGTATCGCGCGCAAGCGTATGGAAAGCTGTCAAGGCTTTGCAGTCGGAAGGCTATCGAATCGTTGCAACGACCAACAAGGGCTATATTTTGCTCGCTTCCAATGATATTTTATCGGAACAGAGTTTACGCGCGTGTCTTGGTTCTAAATACGCAGATATAGACGTCATTGCGCTCAAGACTTCGCCGTCTACCAATGCTGTAGCTATGACTAGACTTATGAGCGGACAGTTAAGACACGGCGCGCTTATCGTTGCAGATGAACAGACCAACGGCAGAGGGAGAATGGGCAAGACTTTCTTTTCGCCTAAGAAGGGAATATATATGAGCGTCAGTCTATGTAAGAGCATAGAGAATATGCAAGACGTTATGGTTATCACTCCTGCGTCAGCTGTCGCAGTCCGCAGAAGTATTGCTAAACTCACCGGCATTAACGCCAAAATAAAGTGGGTCAACGATGTATATATAGGTAAAAAGAAAGTGTGCGGTATTCTTACGCAGGCGGATATAGACTTTGAGAGCGGTAAGGCGGGTACTTTTATCGTCGGTATAGGTATCAACTTTGTAGAGCAAGAGTTTCCAGATGACATAAAGGATAAGGCATGCGCGCTTTTTTCGGGAGAACCTACGATTACGCGTTCTCAACTTATTGCAGAGATTTACGACAATCTTATGACCTTGACGGAGGACTTGACAGACAGGTCGTTTATGCAAGAATACAAGGACCATTCTATGGTCATCGGTAAAGAGGTAAACTACGTAATAAATTGCGAAGACAAGACCGGTAGGGTACTTGATATTGACGACAACGGCGGTTTGGTTATACAAGAGGGGGATATTACCCGCAGACTTACTTGCGGAGAAATATCTATAAGGAGTAAAGAAAATGAATGGATTTGACGAGATAAAAAAATCCGACACGCAAGCCGATAACTTGCAAAACGGCGAGCTTTCTCAAGAAAAGAATGCCGAAAACGTAAACGCCGATAAGAGCGACGTGCAGTACGACACGCAGGTGGCAAGAGAAAAGTTCGAGAAACACCGTATGTATCTTATTGGTATATCCACTTCGGGACTATTTATTGCGCTTATGATCATCAGCGCGTTTATATCGATACCGGTCACGACGTCAGTTAAGTTTACTTTGCAATTCTTGGTGACCAACGTATGCTGTCTGCTTTTGGGCAAGAAGTGGGGTACGCTATCTGTATTTTTATACATATTATTGGGACTTTTCGGATTGCCGATATTCTCCAACGGAGGCGGATTTGCCTATGTGTTACAGCCATCGTTTGGATTTTTAATAGGTATGATGATTGGCGGTTTTTTTGCTTCTTGGTTTAGAGAAAAAGTCGGCAAGAATAATTTCTTGACATACTTCTTGGCTTCTCTCATAGACTTGGTGATACTTGACATTGTTGGCGTTGCGTACGGCGCAGGAATGTTGTACGGCTATATGCACTCTACTATGGGCGTGTGGGCTTTTCTTATGGCTATGCTTATTCCGTTTATCCCTATTGATATAGCCAAGTGCGTGATATCGTCATTGATATGCCCCAAGTTGAGTAAGTTCAGTAAATTCAGTCGTTAATTGTCGCTCATCATTAGCATATAACTAATTAATATGTTTAAGTAAAGCAAAACTTTCAGAAAAAGCGTATCGGTTAAGATACGCTTTTTAATTACTACAGATGATTTCTACAATGCTCGTAATGACGAAATACTGTTGATGTTATATTTTAATACTTGCCGTAAAAATCATGTTATGTTATACTCAATATATGAGATACGCAGAGTTTTCCAACGGCACGAAGATAATTGACGGCGAAAGAGGTATTGCAGATTTGCAGATACTTCTTTGCGGTCTGGGCGCGTCGCGCGTTATGATAATCGGCGATAGGCATATGCTGTCGGAGGGCTTCCTCGATAAGGTCAAAGACAGTGTGTCTAAGGGCGGTGAAGTGGCTATTGGCGCGGTGTATTTGGGCGAAAATCTGCAGGACAGCGCAAGTATACTAAATGACATGTATTTCGTATATATGTCCAACGGTTGCGACGGTATAGTCGTATGCGGAAGCGGAAAACTCGTGGACTACGCCAAACTTCTGCGACTTGAATTGTCTACTCAAGTTAAGGATATAAGCAAGTTTTTCAATAATTCAACAATAGGTCGCAAGGTCATTGACGTACCGCTCATTGCAATACCATACAGATTTGGCGTGGGCAACGAATGCAACGCATTAGCGGTATATTATGACGCTCAAAAAAAGTTGAGTCGTAATATATTTCACGAATTACTTTCGCCTGATTATTGTATTATTGACGGCAATATTATGTCGTCTGCGTCGAAGTCTGCTATGGCGTACGGAGTTTTGAATACGCTTGGAAAAGCCATTGACGGTTTTATTGCTACGCATTATGCAGTCGTAGGGATTGCCATAAAGCAGGTTGACGGACATGCAATAGGCAAGATTTTCAGCAAAGTAGCGCTGACTAATTTGAGGTCAAAGGCTTTGGATATGTTGGAGTCCTCTCAAGAAGAAAAGGTCATGAATTTTGCGTTGGAGAGCGCATATCTTACCAAGGGACTTGACGAAAGCGGTATGGGTATGGTTTATTCTCTCGCTTTAGCTATCAGCGACGTAAAAGGAATCAATTATTTTGAGTGTTTGCCCGTCGCTATCAGAGCGTCGCTTGATTTTAATTTAAGAGTATGCTCAGATAAATATTCTCAGGCGCTATGGTCATTTGTTGGATGGCAAGAGTACTCTCAATATCCGCAAGAGGACAGAGCAAAAGGCTTTGTGAGTTGCGTAAAAGACTTTGTGGACGAGATACTTGCCAAATACGTAGAGGAATATACCCCTATAACATTTAACGACGACGAAAGACAGGCTGTCGCAATTGAGTTGTCATACAATCCGCATATGCTAAACAATCCCCGTCGCTTTGACCCAATAGCTATTAAGGCGGTGCTGAAATGAGAAGACAGTATAATTTCGAGAGCGATATCAAGTTCATGACCGGCAGAGGAGCTTTGCGAAACGCTACGGTGGCATTGAGTAATATGGGCGCAAGACGCGTTATGCTGATATGCGACGAGGGGAGCGTAAAACACGGAAAGCTAAAGTCTTTGCTAAGACAGATTGGCAAAGAACTAAATATAATCTGTCAATACAAAAAGGTATTGGAAGACGCTACGTCTGAAGATTGCGACAGAGCTTTAAGACTTTTCAAAGAAAAAGACTGCGATAGCATAATAGCTTTGGGACAGCGGAGCGCTATTTACGTAGCCAAAGCCGTTAAAATCATGCTCAAAGACGGCGTGTCTTTTATGTCTAATTACCTCGATTGCGCCGTAAATAATATATCGTCAAAGCCCATTCCGCTTACAGTTATACCGACATATCTGTCATCGGGAATAGAGGCGAGTAATAGTGTGCGAATTAAATGTGAAGATAAACGAATTATTCAACTTGATACGCCTTTTGCTCAAACCAATTTTCTTGTACTAGACCCATGTCTATGCTCAATAATTGGCAGAAAAAACATTGCGTCGACTGGACTTAACGCTTTGGCAATGGCTATTAAGTCTTTGACTTCTCATAGTAATATTGACCCAATGACAAAGGTGTACGCTTTGGACGCGATAACGTTGCTTACAGATAACTTCGAACAGTGCCTTATGTACAGCGGTATACGTAAGTATAGATTTAACGTAGCATTTGCGACAACGCTTGCGGGTAGTGCTTATTGGTCGTCGCCCAACGCTTTGTTAACAGAGTTGCGAGATATTATTTGCGACCACAGCGGGGCAGATTACCGCGACGTATTCAATATTCTATTTGCCAAAAGCGTGGAGAAAATAGACTTCAAATGCGATTTCGATACCTATGCGCTAGTCAATTTAATTGGATACAATCAATACGTTGAGGTGCAGGACGGTAAAAACAGCGGTCAAATAGTCAGGGAAAGCGTAAAGAATTATTATGCTAAATTGAAAAAGTACGTAAAATATCCGTTAACATTTAAGGACTTGGGAATTGACGACGATACGTTGTCTGAGGCGTATGACCAATTTACCAAAGACGGTGACGCGGAAAAGATAGACTATGCCAATAAATTGTTGAAAGACGAGATAAACAATGGATAATAATATCAATTATCAACTTCAACTTGACAAGATTATATCATCTCTTGACGGAAAAAAGCCAAGTTTGCTTTTGCATGCGTGTTGCGCGCCGTGCAGTAGCTATTGTCTTGAATACCTTAAGAATTTTTTTGAAATCACACTGTATTTTTACAACCCTAATATTTCTTGTGAAGAGGAGTGGAAAAAACGTTATAACGAACTTAAAAGGCTTGTAAATGTTATGAATCTTGATATTGCCGTGGTATGTCCGCCGTATAACCCGCAAGAGTTTATGAATCAAGTAATAGGTTATGAAAATTGCCCCGAAGGAGGCGATAGGTGCAGTATATGTTATGCGCTAAGACTGAAGAGCGCTTGCAATTACGCCGAAGAGAACGGTTTTGATTACTACTGCTCAACGCTTTCCATAAGTCCCCACAAAAACGTCAAAAAACTTAACTCGATAGGTCAGGCTCTTGCCAAAGACAAAACAGTCAAGTTTTTACCCAACGATTTTAAGAAAAAGGGCGGATATCTTCGATCGATAGAGTTGTCAAAAGAATATAATTTATACCGTCAAGACTTTTGCGGGTGCATGTATTCTCGCCAAGCTAAAGTTTAATTAATTGGTAATAGAGAATGCGTTAAGCTACCTTGAGAGAACTAAAAAACGCTTTTAGAGTTCCATAATTTTCTTTGGTTATATTTCGCATACGTCTTGAATTATATGTTTTTATATGTTATAATAGCTATATGAAGATTTTATTTGTTTGTATGTCTAATATTTGTAGATCCCCTTATTGCGAATACGTTTTTAGAAAAATCGTCCAAGACGATGAAGTATTGTCAAAGAAAGTTGAGTGGGTCAAGAGTTCGGGAGTGTTTAACAAGGCCTTTAGAATCAATCATAAGTCGGAGAGAGTTTTGATGAGTGAGGGCTTCGATAGGAAATACGTGCTGTCGCATAAGCCTACTTTTAAGTGGGGCAAGGGTAGACAGTACTTCAAAGACGCGGATATTATCATTGGTATGACAAGGTCCAATAAGTTCTTCCTTCCGCCGAAATTTCATAAAAAGTTCGCGCTGTTGAGCGAACTTGCAATCGGTCAGTATAAGCCGATTCACGATCCGGTATTGATTCCCAAACAATCTACATATAACAAAGCTATGGAAGAAATTAAAGGCTATTTAATTACTTATGCGGAAAAACTTAGAACAGAGTAGTATTCTTATGGGTTTTGAGGTTTATTTAAGTTTTTCAAAATGGGTATTGAAAAAGGGGAATTAGTGTGATATAATGTCAACGGAAATAAATTTTTTTATATAGGAAAGTATTTTAATGGAAAAAGATATGGATAAAATTGCTATAATTGACTTGGGTTCGAACTCCACCAGATTGGTGTTGGTTGATATATTGAAAGGCGGTTACTTTCAAGTTGTCGACGACATCAAGGAAACTGTGCGATTGGCGCAGGATATGGAAGTTGACGGATTTTTGCAACCCGCAAGGATAGCTCAAACGATAAAGACACTTAAGATGTTTAGAAGACTTTGCGACGCTAATAACGTCAGCCGTATATATGCATACGCAACGGCGGCGGTTAGAAGGGCGAAGAATCAACGCAGTTTTCTCGACGAAGTACACGCTTGCACGGGTATAGAACTAAAAGTTCTCAATAGCGATGAAGAAGCTCAACTCGTTTATCAAGGCGTAATAAATTCTATGGACGTGCCCAGAGGTATCATTATGGATATCGGCGGTGGCAGTACTCAACTTATTTACTACAACCGTAAGAATATTCTTAACACAGTTACTTTGCCGTTTGGTTCTGTCATATTGACGGATATGGTTAAGCAAGACGGACTATCGCCCGCGGACAAGTCCCAAATGATAGAAAAGTACGTTACGGCAGAGCTTGAAAAGCTCGATTGGCTCAAAGACATATTGCCGGATACCAAATTAATCGGCGTAGGCGGTTCGTTCAGAAATATCGGAAAAATCAGCAGAATGCTCAAGAAATACCCATTGTCAATGGCGCATAATTACGTCGTGAGCAAGAGTGAATTTTCAAGTATATATTTAAATATCCGCTCGTTGGAGCTTGATAAGACAATGAAGATTAAGGGACTTTCAAGCGTAAGGGCAGACATATTCCCGGCAGCGCTTTCTGCAATCAACGCGTTTATCAATACGGTTGGAGTCGATGAGATTGTCATTTCCGGAAGCGGTTTGCGCGAGGGGGCAATGTTTAGATACGCCGTACCGTCCACCAACGAAAAGCCTATCTCAGACGTGCTGGGACATAGCATATATTCGCTTCTCAACTTCTTCGGAGAAAATATTCCGCACGCGGAGCAAGTATATAATTTGTCTATACAGTTATTCAAACAACTTAAGGTATTACATAAGTTGCCACGCTCTTACGTCAAAGTTTTGCGAACTGCGGCAATGTTGCATGACACGGGTAATAGAATTAAGTATTACGACCATCATAAGCACTCAAGTTACGTCATACTTAATTCAAATCTTTACGGAATATCTCATAAAGATTTGATTATGGCGGCTTTTGTAGCGTCTATGCACCGTAAAGGCGACCTCAATGCCGTTGAATTTATGAGATACAAAGACTTGCTTACTGAGGAAGACTTCGACGCAATTCTCAAACTCGGCGTCATCGTAAGAATTGCCGAGAGTTTCGACAGAAGTATGTCAAGTGTAATCAAAGGTATCGATTGCGACGTGCTTGGCGACAGCGTTATTATGAAGACGGATAGTCAAGGACAGGATTGCTCGCTGGAAATTAAAGACGCAATGACTGCAATACAAGACTTCAGAAGAGCTTATAAGAAGAATTTGCAGATTTTGTAATACATTTATAGGCTTTGCAATTATAATCAAATTGCGTATTTGTAACAAAATAATGAAAGTAAGACGGCAGTTATAATATACTGCCGTTAATCATTACACCTTATCAAAATATCAACTTGATAAATTTTGTTGAAAGATGTATTATTTTATGTTACAATAAAATAAATAATATATTTGAAGTGGTTATGCAGGTAATATTGGCGTCGAGTTCGCCACGGCGGATACAACTATTAGGCGAGATATTCGATAATTTTGAGGTGTTACCTCAAAGTGTGGAGGAAATAACTTCTCTCACGAAAGGATATGCGGTATGTCAATACCTTGCCAGGATTAAACTTGGGCAGTTGCCGTATCTTCAGCCGAACGCGCTTATCATATCGGCAGATACGATAGTGTATAGAAATGGTAAGATATACGGCAAGCCGAAAGATAAACAAGAAGCGAAACTTTTCTTGGACGAGCTGTCGGGTAAATGGCATTTAGTTTATACCGGCGTTGCGGTATATTATGACGGAAAGATATACACATTTTACGACAAGTCGCAGGTAAAGTTTAAGTCGCTTAGCGAAAAAGATAAGTGGCAGTATGTCAACTCGGGCAGTCCGATGGATAAGGCCGGAGGTTACGGAATACAGGACAGGGAAGTCGTGGAGAAATATGTGGGAAGTTACAGCAATATCGTTGGACTTCCTCTGGAAAAACTAAAAGAGCATTTAAGCAAATTGATAAAATAAATTCTGGAGCAAGAGATATGAAAGAAGTGGGATTGGCTATTGATTTGGGAAGCGCTACTACCTCCATTCACAAGGTGGGTAGCGGTCTTATTGTCAGTGACGAGTCGCGAGTTACCGTAAAGACGAAAAATAATAAAATGACTTTGGTAGAAAGCGGTAAAGGAGTTGAGAAGTACGTCAAGATGCCACCGCAGGGCTACCAAACCATAAATACTATTGACGGCGGAATTATTACCAACGAAAAAGCCACTGTATGTATGCTCAAAGACTATATTTCCAGATGTCTACCGGGAAATACTTTTATTAAGCCAAAGATAAAGGCGCTTGCTCTTGTAGGACAAGGCGTAGGTCTGTCTGAAAAGAGAGATATCGAAAGGGCATTGCGTAAGGCGGGAGTAAGCGAAGTTATCGCGCTTGAGTCGCCTATTGCAGTTGCGGGCGCGCTGGGCTATGGCAGAGGACATTTTATTGTCGATATAGGCTCGTCTAAGACGGAAATCGCTATAGTCGGCAGTGACGGCATAGTAACCGGCTGTAGTGTGGATATTGGCGGAGATAAACTCACTAAAGCTATTGCCGATTATATGATTATGAGTATGAGTTGCACCGTTCCGTTCTCATTGGCAGAGAAGATAAAGAGAGAACTTGGCAGTATGTACGATAACAATAATATGTCTATGCGCGTTAACGTTCGTAAAATAGGCTTGGCTAAGACTCAAAGCGAAGTCATTACTTCAAAGGAAATATTAGGGGTTATTGAGCCTTATATAGCCGAACTCGTCAATATAATCTATAATATATCATTCCAAATACCTGAAGATTTGAGTAACGATATTGTCGCCGAAGGTATAGTACTTTGTGGCGGCGGAGCAAAACTTGCGGGACTTGACGAATATATATCCAAGTTTATGAAGATGAAGGCAAAGGTCGTAGAAGACCCTACGACTATAGTGTCAAGAGGCGGTATGCATTTCTTGGAAAATAACGTTGACCTATCTAAGATACTCAACGTAATCAATTATAAATAAGACAACATTTAGCAAAAATACTTGAAGGGAGGAAAGGAATACGGGACTGTTTAGCAATAAGAAAGAAAATACGATTAAGACCACGTTGCACGTCAATGAAAGATTGCAACCCGAACACAGAATTTCGTATTACGAAGAGCATCTTCAAGGCATTTTCAAAAAGGAGAAGGTCGGCAACGTCGTCGGCGGAAGTTCCGTTTTTTTCAAAGAAGGCGGTATTGCAAGTTGTGAAGTAAATATCGATTGCTATGAGGATAAAATCAATAGACTACTAGAACTATTGCATTATATACCTATGGCAAAAGGCAGTAAACTCACTGTGTTTAACGGAGAAGGTAGGGTAGACAGAGAGTATCCGCTTGGAGAACTAGAGGGACTGGGCATTTATCTCAACGGCATAGATTTGCCTGCCGAAGTCTATAAAAAATGCGACATAAATTTTGTCGTTGACGAAGTGTTCCGATTGCTTGAAACTCCGCCTATACTGTATAGCTATTGGCAAGGAAGTACGGAAACGGCTTTGTATTTTTACAGCATATCGTTTACTTCAATGTATTCTAAGATAAAATCTTTACTTACGACCTATCCGCTCTGCCAAAGGTGTAGAGTTACGCAGATTTCTTAAATTTTATTAAACGCCAAGACGCAAGTCGAGGTGTTTATTTTTTATTATGGTATAAATGTATAACTAAATTGCAAATATAAAAATGAATATTATTTGAAATGAGGTATAGAAAATATGTGTACTTGCGCAACGTATAAGACAAAAGATTTTTATTTTGGTCGTACTTTTGATTACGATTTTTCATATAACGAAGAGGTCACGGTTATGCCACGCAATTATCCTTTTGCTATGCGAAATATAGACAATATGACAAGCCATTATGCAATTATAGGAATGGCATTTGTGCAGGATATTCCGCTTTATTACGAAGCTGTTAACGAAAAGGGACTTTGTATGGCAGGTCTGAATTTTGAAGAAAACGCGCAATATAATGACGTCATTAAAGGCAAAGTCAACGTAACGCAATTTGAGTTTATTCCGTATTTACTGGGCACATGCGCGTCTGTCGAAGAGGCGCAAAAGTCGCTTGCTAAGATAAATATTACGAATCAAGCTTATAGCGATAGTCTTCCCATTGCTCATTTGCATTGGATAATAGCAGATAAGAGTAGAGCAATAACTGTAGAGTGCGTAAAAGACGGTATGAAGATATACGACAATCCCGTAGGTGTTCTTACCAATAATCCCACTTTTGATATGCAAATGGCTAATTTGAACAACTATATGAATTTATCGCCAAGACAGCCTAAGAATAACTTTTGTGACAAATTTCCGTTAAAAACCTATAGCAGAGGAATGGGCGCGTTAGGTTTGCCGGGCGATTTATCTTCGCAATCACGATTTGTCAGAGTAGCGTTTACAAAAGCCAATTCTATATCGGGCAACTCAGAAGAAGAAAGCGTGAATCAATTTTTTCATATACTTGGTTCAGTAGAACAACAGCGCGGGTGTTGCGATGTTGGCGAATCAAATTATGAAATTACAATTTATACGTCTTGCTGTAATGCAGATAAGGGCGTATATTACTACACGACTTACGAGAATCATAGTATTACAGCTATTGATATGCACAGTGAAAATCTCGAATCCAAAGAACTTTGCAGATATAAAATTGACAGACAAGAAAATATAACTTACGTCAATCGATAATTATCGCTGTCATATTCCCGACTAGAATCAAACAATATTATTAATTATAATTGGTAATTACAAATAATGTATCATTAACTATGCAATATTACGTTTTTATGTTATAATATGGCTGAAAGGAGTTGCAATGGAGTTAAATGTATATCAAGAAGATGTTTTGCCGTATGTTTATTTCGTCAGTAGTATGGCGCAACAATCTCAATCCGGCATGTTCGGAGCATTAAGCAGTAAAAGTGATATGATTGGGGGAATATTTGATCGATGGATTAATATAATTCCTGAAAGCATTACTTTTAATAAATATTATTTAATCAAAGCTAAAGAGTGTGCTAATGTAGACAAGTCTGTAGTTGTATTCTCTGATTTTTTTATGTATAATCCTAAAAAGGTAGGAATAGCGCCTGATCTTATAGGAATTAAAATTGATGATAATATTGTCCCGTTTGTTAAATATGACGATACAAAAGATAATGGATATTGGGTTGCACAGGCAAATTGCCCACAAATTGAAGTTAAATCATTTTTTGGGAAAAACAAATATATGGTCAGTTTGAGAGATCAGAACTACCAAAATAAGTATTTAGTAATGGTTACAGCTGATATATATGTAGATTATTTGTTATCGTTTTTTAATGGAGCTCTTTTCTCTGACGATACAATACATAAATTGGATATGCCGGATGATTTTATAGTTTCAAATACAAAGAATCTGCTATCTCAAACTAAACCGGTCTCATTTGGGAACTGCGAATTGGGAGTAATAAATATTCTAGTTACTACGACTGCAAATGATTTTATGAGTTGCGCTAATAAATTGAATAAAGGTGATATTCCAAGGTTTTTCAAAAATGTTGAAACAAGAAATACCAATATTCAAGAACATAAATATCAAATCAATGAATCATTATCAAATTATTGCCAAATTCAACCCTCCGGACTATATAGGTTTAACGAAAGGTGGAAAGAGCTTTTTAGCAATCCCAAAGAATTGACATTAGATATTAGTATTGACGATCCTTCTAATTTGAAAATTATTAAGAAGAATAATAACTCAATAGTAGTTTTGGCAATAAATGATACAAAATTAAATGGTTATGATTTATTAGCAGGGAAACAATACAAAATCAATTTCGGCACATTCGGAAGTATTAAAAATATAGAATATTTTATGAACAAATGCGTTTTGGATTGTTTACCAAATAAAGAACAAGAGCTTATTAACTCACTCGCTAATATTATAAGGAATAATTAAGGAGTATAATACAAATGAAATTATCTAGAGAAATACTGCATTTACCTGAAGGCGATAAAAAAGCCGATGTAACAATTTTTGACGAAAAAGATAATGATGAATTAAGGAAGATTTATGATGGCTGGAGATTGCTTTGCGACAATCTAAACAAGTTAAACGCAAGGTCGGTAAACTTACCGGAAGGTTTATCAGAAATTGCTTTTGCTATTGCAAAGGGGATGTGGAGATGTACAAGCGCTATTACCGGTGCAAATTCTTCATTTGATTGTTACGATCCTAATGGCAGTCGTGGAAACAATAGGATTCAGGTTAAAGCATGTAGTGTTTTGCCGGATTTAACAAGTTTTGGACCGCATTCGCAATGGGATAGAATTTTCTTTGTGGATTTTTATCGTGAAGGTAATTGGGATAGAACTTTTGATGTCTATGAAATCGCCTCAGAAGATATCGAAAATTTTCATGTGAATGCAAATCAAACGGTCGCTGATCAAAAGGCTCAAGGAAGACGTCCACGATTTAGTATTTATTCAGGACTTGTCGAAAAAGGACGCTTTATCACTAAAGAAACCTATTTAATTACAGACAATGGAATTAAGTTAATTAATAAAATAAAATAAGTGATATTCGGAATTAATTTTATTTGACGGTAAGGTATCTGTTAAGGAGGCATTATGCAATATAAAGTGGGGAGTATGTTTGCCGGAGTCGGCGGTATATGTTTGGGTTTCAAAAATGCTCAATACGATCACGATGGGTACTCATTAGTTTGGGCTAATGAGATTGATGAGTATGCATGCGAGACATATCGAACAAACTTTAGTCACTTATTGTTAGAAGGGGATATAAACAAAATTATTGAGCCTAATCTCTGCAAGAAAGAAGAGAAAGAAAGATATGAATATATGCATGAACAAATTTTATCCTCAGATATAGACATTTTGACAGGTGGATTTCCTTGTCAAGCCTTCAGTATTGCCGGTGACCGTAAGGGATTTGAAGATGAGCGCGGGAATCTTTTTATGAGCATAATTAAATTAGTCAATCTTATGAGTAAAAAACCAAGGGTAATATTTCTTGAGAACGTTAGAAATTTAGTTGCGCATGATAAAGGGTACACATACAGAGTAATTAAATCAGCAATAGAAGAACTTGGATATTATGTCAAGGAAAAAGTTTTCAATACTATGGAAATGACTGATATACCGCAAAACAGAGAAAGGATTTATATTCTTTGCTTTAAGAATAAGAATGATTATGAGTTATTTGATTTCGCAAAAATAGAAAAGTTTTATAAAAGACATTATAATAAACAGGAAAGGGAGAATCAGATAAGGAATATTATTGATTATAATATTCAACCTGCTCAAAAGTATTATTATACCGAACAAAAGTATCCGCACTATTTCATACACAATGATGCGAATGAAGATTACGTAAACCTTGATGAACAAATAACCGAAATGTATCAATTTTATCAATTAAGAAGAGGATTGTACGTAAGAAAGAATAAAAGTGATGTGTGTCCTACTTTAACCGCTAATATGGGGACGGGAGGACATAACGTTCCATTAATATATGACGGATTCGGAATAAGAAAACTTTTACCTTATGAAGCGTTTAGACTTCAGGGCTTCCCGCTGGATTATATATTACCAACAAAAATTAAAAACAAAAACTATCCGGATTCAATGTTGTATAAACAGGCAGGGAATGCCGTATCCGTACCTGTAATACAAATATTAGCAACCGAATTATTAAAAGTATTTAATAAAAATATGTAAATATAAGTCAAAATATATTTGAAATAGCCGTTCAAATTCCCGACGGGAATACTCGCATGCGCTCGTGGCATTCGCAACTATCGTTGCTCGGCTGAGCGAACTTGCTATTTAGCG
>JAIDUT010000003.1 GCA_029060065.1 Clostridia bacterium
GGGCTCTGAGATTTGTATAAGAGTCAGGTTTTTATTTTAAGAAATTAAAATAAAAATACCTTAACTTCTCCCGACGGAATGCCAAATTCATCGCCGTAGACCTTTTGTCCCGATAAAAGTTCTTGCTTTGCCTTTTGGCAATAGAAAGTCTGCGTTTGATTAGTATTATTGGCCACAACTTTCAAGGTCTTGCCACCGCCCTTGCGACACAGTATAAGCAAATCGCCTTGATATTCAAAATATGTTTCTCCGCAAATTTGTTCTTTATACTTACCGCGAATCTTGCCAAGTCTGGTATAATGCGCCAATAGTTCTTTATCTATATTATTCCAATTCAGACATCTTCTGCAAAGCGGATCTTCATAGCCCTCCATCCCCTGCTCGTCGCCGTAGAATATTGACGGAACGCCGGGCAACATAAATTGCAATGTGGACGCTAAAATCAGTCTTTTCTTTGCAAAATCATATCCCTCTTTACTCAATCGAAAGTTCTTGCGGTATTCCTTATCCGTTCCGCTCATATCCACACCGCTCAGCACGCTCAAAGCTCGCGCAGTGTCATGAGAATCTATTAGATTCATTGTAACGTCCAAAGCCTGCTTGGGATAGTTCTCCACAATTGTCATTACAGTATTTGCAAAGTCAGACGCCTTTCCGCCAAGAGCATAACTTAGCGTAGCTTCCTTAAAAGGATAATTCATAACCCCGTCAAGTTCTTTCCCTTGAAAGTAATGTCTGCGATAACTGTAAGCAATCTTATTCGACGCGTCTTCCCATACTTCGCCTATAAGTAAAGTATCCTCGCCGTTGCGTTTAACTGCCTCGCGAATATCTTCGACAAAATCTTCTCTCAACTCGTCTACTACGTCAAGTCGCCAACCTTTAACGCCAAGCCTTGTCCATTTGTCGATAATTCCGCCCTTATCGCATATCATACTTCTAAAGCCTTTCGCCCTTTGGCTAATGGTAGGCGTGACGGTTATGCCCCACCAACAGTGATACTCATCGGGGAAATTATAGAAATCAAACCAGTCGAAATACTCGCTTTCTCTAGATTGATACGCGCCGACAGTCGGATACGTCCCGAACTTATTGAAATACTTGCTGTCTGCGCCAGTGTGATTGAATACTCCGTCAAGCATCACGCGAATACCGATTTCCTCCGCCTTTTGCAAAAGCTGTCTAAACTTGTCCTCGTCGCCTAAAAGTTCGTCTACGAATTCGTAATCTCCCGTATCGTATCTGTGATTGGACGACGACTTGAATATCGGAGATAGATATATCAGCGTTACGCCGAGTTTTTTAAGATAAGGCAACTTGTCTATTATGCCTTGGAAGTTTCCGCCGTAAAAGTCATTGGCTCTGAATACGCCGTCGGCATCCTTTATCGTGACCTCTTCGCCCCACTCTTTCAACACTCCGCTTTTGGTAAACGTAATCTTATCGTCTTTTCCTTTGCAAAATCTATCGACGAAAATGTGATATATTACTCCGCCCTTGATCCAATCGGGCGTGGTATATTCTTTGCCGTATACGGAGAGCTGAAAATCGTCGCCCTCCCTGCGATATTGGTATTCGCCTCTCTCGGTAACAAAGTGAAATCTATACCAATACAGCCCTACTTTGTTAAGAGAAATCTTTGCGATATACTCGCTCTCATTTCCCCTTTTGCAGTTAAATGCCATATTAAAAACGAACGGCATATCGGCTCCGTCTTCATAGACGTGCAGTTCGATACGTTCTACGTATACGCCGTCCTTGACGAAGATTTTGAAAGTCATTTCTTCGTCTTGCTTTACGCTTCCGAACGGAGATTTGCAATTAGGATTTTTGCTGTCAAAATATATTAATTCTTTCAAGGTCTATCCTTTAAGCAAATAGCCTTGTTCTTATCGAATAAGTCAAGGCTATTACGTTTATTTGATTTTACTTATTGATTAGATTTTTCATCTTAACTTAACGCTTAAATGAATTTCATTATTTGCGACAAAGCGAAAAATCTCTTCTATTACTTCTTGGCGGTCGTTTTGCTTGTCGTTGTCTTTGTTGTAGCAGGTTTCTTCGCAGTAGTCTTCTTTGCGGTGCTTTCAACTGACTTCTCGACCTTTTCCGTTGTCGAAGTCGACGAATAATTGACAGGCTTCATCTTCCAAATTCTATCGGCGTACTCCTTAACGCTTCTATCCGAGGAGAAGAATCCCGCATTAGCTGTATTGAGAAGCGACATCTTTGCCCAAGCGTATTTATTGCTGTAAGCCTTATCCAATCTATCTTGGCAATCGCAATACGACTGGAAGTCCGCAAGTACCTTATAGCCGTCGCTACTTATCAACGAATCTGCGATTTCGCCGTAGTTAACGCCTGCAATACCGCCTCTCAAACCGTCGATAACAGCTCTGATTCTCGGATTATTGTTGTAATAATCTCTTGGATTGTAACCGTTGCGATTAAGCTCGTTTATCTCGTTTGCAAGCAAGCCGAAGATAAATATATTGTCCTTACCGACGTTCTCGTATATTTCGATATTAGCGCCGTCCATAGTGCCCATAGTTACCGCGCCGTTAATCATAAACTTCATATTACCCGTACCGCTTGCTTCCTTACCTGCAATGGAAATTTGCTCGGATACGTCTGACGCCGGCATAATTATTTCCGCTAGCGTAACTCTGTAATTCTCGATATATACGACTTTGATTTTGCCGTTGATGTCGGGATCGTTGTTGATAAGATTGCCAAGCGAATGTATAAGGCGAATGATTTGCTTTGCCATATAGTAGCTTGGAGCAGCCTTAGCGCCGAATATAAACGTCCTTGGATTGATATCAAGGTTTGGATTTTCTTTAAGTCTGTAATACAAATCGAGGATATGAAGCGCATTTAGGAGTTGTCGCTTATACTCGTGCAATCTCTTGACTTGTACGTCGAATATAGAATCGGGATTGACTTCTATACCGGTAGTATCTTTGATATACTTTGCAAGTCTTACCTTGTTGGCTCTCTTGATTTCCAAAATCTTGTCGAGTACAGCCTTGTCGTCTGCAAACTTAGCAAGGTCCTTTAATTTATCGGCATCTTTCTTAAAGCCGTCGCCTATTAATTTTTGTATATAATCGCTGAGTAGCGGATTGGATTGACATAGCCATCTTCTATAGGTAATACCGTTGGTAACGTTGGTGAAGTTCTTCGGACGCATATTATAACAATCTCTGAATACTTCTTCTTTAAGTATTTTGGAGTGCAATTCCGATACGCCGTTGACGGTATGCGAAGCCGCTAGACAGAGATTAGCCATTTTGACTTGCCCGCCGGACAATATTGCATTGTAATCCACCTTGCCGTAGTCGTTGGGATAGAACGCCCAAAGCTCGTCGGTAAATCTGCGATTGATTTCGCTTACGATTTGATAAATTCTAGGCAAAAGTTGTTTGAAAAGACCCTCCGGCCATTTTTCGAGAGCTTCTGCCATAACGGTGTGGTTGGTATAAGATACGGTACGCGTAACTATCTTCCATGCCTTATCCCAAGAATATCCGTACTCGTCGAGAAGTAATCTCATAAGTTCAGGAATACAAAGCGTCGGATGCGTATCGTTGATGTGTATAGCCACCTTATCGGGAAGCGAATCCAAAGTCTTATAGTCCTTTAAGTGTTGTTTAAGAATAGATTGAATAGAAGCAGATACGAAGAAGTACTGTTGCTTTAGTCTTAACATCTTACCTTCTTGGTGGTGATCTGCAGGATACAATACTTTACAGATACTCTCCGCCAAAGCCTTCTGCTCCAAAGACTTGACGTACTCGCCCTCGGCAAAAAGTTTCATATCGAAGTCAACGGGAGCTTTTGCCGTCCATAGTCTTAACTTATTGACCGCCGGCACGTCGTAACCGCTTATGTTCATATCGTAAGGAATAGCCTGAACGGTGTAGCAGTCCTTTTGTTCGATATAAAGTCTGCCGTTGTCCCATCTTTCGTCAATATAACCGCCAAATTTGACTTCAAAAGTGTCTTCCATTCTCGGAGAAAGCCATACGTCGCCGTTTTCAAGCCACTCGTCTGGAAGTTCTACTTGCCAGCCGTTCTCGATTTTTTGTTTGAATATACCGTAATCGTATCTTATGGAAAATCCGCTTGCAACGTAATTTAGATTTGTCAAAGACTCCATATACGCCGCGGCAAGTCTGCCAAGACCGCCGTTGCCAAGTCCCGCGTCAGGCTCGATTGCATACATATCTTCAATACTGTACCCAAGTTCTTTGCACAGATTTTCAAATACGTCCGTCATCTTAAGGTTATAAAGATGATTCTTCAGCGAACGTCCAAGCAAAAATTCCATTGACATATAGTAAACTTGCTTCGTTCCTTGATCTAATCTCTTTTTCTTAAAAGCCAAACGCTTGTCGGTGAGAATATCTCTTACCGTCATACAGATAGCTCTGTAGATTTGATTTTTGCTAGCGTTCTCAATAGTTGTGCCAAAATAAGTCTGACACTTCAGAGATACCATTTTTTTGAGTTCTTTTACTTTATTTTCCATTACTTTCTCCAAAATAAGTAAATTTCTTAACAAAACGCCCCCAAACACGCGGAAAAAACTACGGTTTGGCGATTTCATTACTCTAAAATTATATCATATATTTCGCTTTTGTGCTACATTTTTCACGCTAAAATAGATATTTTTTATAAATAATCAATATTTTATAAATTTTTAGCTGATTTTTTTGAATATTTACAACTCTTTATACAAATCAACGTATCGAAGAGCGATGTTTTTCCAGCTGAAATCTTGAGTCATAGCGTTATTTACTATCTTTTGCCAATCTTCTTTGTAATCCCTATACAATCCAACCGCTCTCTCGACCGCATTTAACAAATCGTGAGCATTGTAAGAATAGAAAGTAAAGCCTGTTCCTCTACCGGTTGTGTAATCATAAGGAATTACCGTATCTTTCAGTCCGCCCGTCTCTCTCACTATCGGCAATGAGCCGTATCTCATGGCAATCATTTGCGATAATCCGCACGGTTCGAACTTCGACGGCATAAGGAACATATCGCTTGCGCAATATATTTTGCTTGCAAGTTCTGACGAGAAAGTAACGAGCGCTCGCAAGTTGTTGGGATATCTGCTTTGACATCCTCTCAACATCTCTTCATATCTATAGTCGCCGGTACCGAGTATAACGAGCTGAACGCCCATATCAAGAATTTTCGTAATAATCGGCGAAATCAAGTCTAGGCCTTTTTGGTGCGTCAATCTGCCGACCATGCCTATCATAGGTATATTTTTGTCGATAGGAAGCGACAAGTCCTTTTGAAGCGCGAGTTTGTTTTCCGCCTTTAACTCAAAGGTCTTGAGGTCGTAGTTCTTATATGCGTATTTGTCCGTCTTTGGATTGTTAGCGTCAACGTCAATGCCGTTGATAATTCCCGAAAGTTTGAACTGTCTATTGACTAGTATTTTATTCATTCCAAATCCGAAATAGGAATTAAGTATCTCTTGAGCGTAGGTCTGCGATACGGTCGTAACTTTGTTGGCTCTCTCGATACCTCCCTTCATATAGTTGACATCGCCGTCGAAGTCTACATACTCTCTTGCCCAATCTGGAAGTCCCAATACGTCGCCCGACATAAATCCGCTGTATCTTCCTTGGAATTCTATATTGTGAATGGTGAATACCGTCTTGATTTCTTTATATAAATCGTCTCCTCTGTTGAATACGTCGAGGAATACGGGTATAAGCGCCGTTTGCCAATCGTTGCAATGAATAATATCCGGCTTAAAGTCTTCCATAAGTTTTACGCTTGCAATAACGGCTTTTGCAAAGAAAGCAAACCTCTCTCCGTCGTCATAATAACCGTAAAGTCCGCTTCTCTTGAAGTAATACTCATTGTCTATAAGGTAATAAGTTACGCCGTCAATCTCGGCTTTGAAAAGACCGCAATATTGATAGCGCCACGCCAAATTGACGTACACGTTGCCGATATAAGTCATCTTGTCTTTTAATTCTTGCTTTATATCGGCATATAACGGCAAAATTACTCTGCAATCCACTCCGCCGTCTACCAACGCTTTAGGTAGCGCCCCCGCAACGTCTGCCAGACCGCCCGTCTTAATGAACGGAACGGCTTCCGACGAAGCAAACAGTATCCTCTTATCCAAGTTAAACTTGGCAACGTTTTCTTTTGCGCTATTAGTCAAAGACTTCTTAGTTTTGGCTGGCATAGTACTATCCTCCTTCTAGATAACTTGCTACTTTCTTTTATTAAAGAATGAGTTATACCGTCTTATTCTTTACTACTACTACGGGATATGACTCACTACCGCTAAGCGACTTATCCTCCGTAACGGTCACGTTTTTATCTGTAATTGCAAAGTTGAGCGTAGATCCTTTCATAATCTTTCCGCCTTCCATTACTATACTGTTGATAACCTCTGCGCCTTCCTCGACTACTACGCCACGGAAAAGAATAGAGTTCTCAACCTTACCGTTGATTTTACAACCATCTGCAATCAAGCTGTTGACTACTTTCGCTCCGCTGTAGTATCTTGTAGGCACACTGTCCTTAACTTTAGTAAACACTTTGCCCGCGCTGTCAAAAAGGCTGTTCATTATATCAGAGTCCAAGATTGCCATGCTCTCTCTGTAATACGACTTTACGTCGTCTATAAGCGCCGCGTGACCTTTAACTTTGTATGCGTGAATATTGAGCACGTCTATATTGGCCTGCAATATATCTCTTTCAAAGTCTATCTTGCCCCTTTCGTAACTGTCGGTAACAAGTTGAATGAGCTGTTTTTTGTTGAATAAATAGCAGAAAAGTCCAAGTTCGTATTCATCCTCGTCTGCGTCGCGAGTTATCTTCATACCTCTAACTCTACCGCTTGGGTCGCTCTCTATAACGGTTCTTCTAGAAGTCGTTGGACAAGCGTTATACGTCAACATTGTTATGTCCGCTCCGCTTGCAACGTGCGCTTCGTAAACGTCGTCAAAATCGATATTTGCGATAATATTGCTGTTGGTAACTACTACGTACTCGTCATCGGAACTTTCTAAATAATCGAGTATACCGTATAGAGCTTCTATCTTGCCCTTAAATACGTTAGTAGAGGTATTGGAAGCGTACGGCGGAAATACCGCAATACCGCTGTTTTTTCTATTAAGGTCCCAGTCACGCCCCATACGAATATGGTCCATAAGCGAGGAATAATTGTTGCGAGTAATTATACCTATCGTGGTAATAGAACTGTTGACAAGATTGGAAAGAGCAAAGTCAATACACCTGTATCTACCTCCAAACGGCAAAGACGCCGTTGTGCGGTGCAACGTCAATTCATTGAGTTTTGATTCGTTGTCACTTGCAAAAATTATACTCATAGCGTTATTCATTTGCCTATCCTCCTAGTCTACCATTGCCTTAACAGGCACTATTTGATTTGCTTCCACCACTGCGTTAGGTCCTACGACAGTGATTTGCCACTGTCCGTCTACCATACCCTCTTGGGTATCGCCTACGACTGCGTTTTCCCCAACAACGGCGTTATTGCCGACAATCGCATATTTTACTACCGCGCCTTTGCAAATCTTTGCTCCCGGCATAATTGTAGAATCCTGCACCGTTGCGCCCTCGCATATTTCGACGCCGGTGGAAATGACGCTCCTTTCGACCTTGCCGTTGATTTCACATCCTTCAGTAACGAGAGAATTGCGTATCACGGCGTTTTTGCCTACAAAGTGCGGAGGTTCGGCGGTATTTCTTGCATATATCTTCCATGCGCTGTCGTCAAGATTTATTCCGCTTGCGGGATTCAGCACGTCCATATTAGCCTCCCAAAGAGAGGATATTGTACCTACGTCTTTCCAATATCCGGAGAAGTTGTAAGCAAAGAGCTTTTGTCCGTCGGCAAGCATCTTAGGAATTATATTCTTTCCAAAGTCGTTTTGCGACATCTTATCTTCTTCGTCTTCTATGAGATACTTGCGAAGTTTTGCCCAATTAAATATGTAAATACCCATAGACGCGTTGGTGGACTTTGGATGTTGAGGTTTTTCTGCAAACTCGTATACCGAATTGTCCTCGTTGGTATTCATTATACCGAATCTCGACGCTTCTTCCAATGATACGTTGATTACGGCAATCGTACAGTCCGCGCCCTTTTCTTTATGATATGCAAGCATTTGCGCATAGTCCATTTTATAGATATGGTCGCCGGAAAGTACTAAAACGTACTCGGGAGAGAACTTATCGACGAATTCTATATTTTGATATATGGCGTTGGCAGTTCCCTTATACCAATCAGACGTTTCGCCTTTCATATACGGTGGCAGAACGAATACTCCGCCGTTAAGTCTATCAAGATCCCAAGGCTGACCGTTGCCGATATACTGATTGAGATCAAAAGGTTTGTATTGCGTCAAGACGCCTATTGTGTCTATGTTTGAATTGATACAGTTGGAAAGCGGAAAGTCGATAATTCTATACTTTCCCCCAAATGATACTGCAGGCTTTGCCAAATCTCTCGTCAAAGAATAGAGTCTGGTACCCTGTCCGCCCGCCAATAGCATGGCGACGCATTCTTTTTTATTACTGTGCATTTTCCCTCCTATAATCTATATACCACTGTATTGTTTATAATTATTTCGAATTTTCTTTGTTTTGCTTTTTGACTTTCCTCGACGGCGCGATATACATTACGCTATTACCCGGTATAGTCATCTCTATATGATACGGATAGCCGTGCATCTCGCCCTTTTGCGCGGTAAAACTCATCTTATCGCTCTCACCGCCGTATTTCTTATCGTCACTGTTGAGAACGACTTTATACGCTCTCTTTTCTGGTACGCCCATACGGTATTTTTCTCTCTTGACAGGCGAGAAATTAACTACCGCGATAGTGTAATTGCCCTCGCCGTCGCTTCTTACGAACGACACGATATTCTGAGTGTTATCGTCTACGCATATCCACTTAAAGCCGTCGTACGTCGTATCAAGATAATACATCTCCTTATTAGCAAGATAATACGCATTGAGGTCTTTTACAAACTCGTGCAAATTGGAGTGGGAATCGTAATCGAGCAAGAACCAATCCAGCTGTTTCTTGTAATCCCATTCGATAAACTGTCCGAACTCTCCGCCCATAAACAGCAACTTCTTTCCGGGGTGAGCCATCGTGTATCCAAAGAATGCTTTTAGTGAGTTGAACTTATCCATATACGATCCGGGCATTCTGTTGAGAAGCGAACACTTACCGTGAACCACCTCGTCGTGAGATAGCGGTAAGATATAATTCTCGCTGTAGGCGTAAGTTATGGAGAACGTAACTTTGTTGTGATTGTCTTTTCTGAAGAACGGGTCTAACGATACGTATGAAAGCATATCGTTCATCCAACCCATATTCCACTTGAAGTTAAACCCAAGTCCTTTGTCGTGCGGGGGCTTGGTCACGTTAGGGAACGCCGTAGATTCTTCGGCAATCATAAGCAATCCCTTGTATCTTGATAGCATATGAGAATTGAGCTTTTGCAAAAAGTCGATTGCCTCTAAGTTGTAATTACCTCCGCTTACGTTGGGACGCCACTCGCCGTTTTGTCTGCCGTAATCAAGATACAGCATAGATGCGACTGCATCCACCCTAATGCCGTCGACGTGATATTCGTTTACCCAAAAATCTGCCGAGGATATAAGGAAAGAATGTACTTCTCTTCTGCCGTAATCGAACACTCTTGTCCCCCACTCTTTATGTTCTTGCTTGAGCGGGTCGGAATACTCGTAACACGGCTGGCCGTCAAACTCGTAAAGTCCGAATGCATCCTTTGGGAAATGCGCGCATACCCAATCAAGGATTATTCCGATTTTATTTTTATGCAATTTGTTGACAAAATATTTGAAATCGTCGGGCGAACCGTATCTCGAAGTCGGAGCAAACATACCGCTCACTTGGTATCCCCAACTGCCCTCGTAAGGATATTCGGATATTGGAAGTATCTCAACGTGAGTATACCCCATTTTTTTGATGTAAGGCACAAGTTCGTCTGCCAAGTCGCGATAATTGAGAATATTGCCGTCGGCATATCTTCTCCAACTACCCAAATGCAACTCGTAGATATTCATCGGACTATGGAAAGCGTCGAAATTCTCTCTTTCGGCAAGCCAACTCTTATCCGTCCACTTAAAACTCGATACGTACAGTTTTGAAGCGTTGGCGGGCGAAGTTTCGCTGTGTCTTGCATACGGATCGGCTTTTAGCCTCAACTTGCCCTCTTGCGTTTCCACGCTGAATTTATATATATCGTATATTTTAAGGCCTTCTACAAAGCCCTCCCATATACCGTCGCTGATTTTGCTCATTGGGTGTATTTCTCTATCCCAGTTATTAAAATCTCCCACTACGCTGACGGACTTAGCGTGTGGCGCCCACACTCTGAATATCCAACCGTCTTTTCCGTCCTTTTGACTTTGTTGAGGCGACATAAACTTGTATGCCTCATAATTTGTACCCTCATGAAAGAGATAGACCGGTATTTTCTTGTCCAATTATTCTTTCTCCTTTTTCATACTTATCCAAATTATACCATATTGAAAATCAATATTCAATAGCGAATTTGTGAAAATGTAAATTTTTTTTAATTTTTTTTACTTGCATTTTGAGCTAATTGAGCGTATAACATATATGGTAATTTTTTAAGAGATTTACGGAGGTCGTCATGGCTACTAAAGATATGTCGGTAGGCAAGCCGATAAAAGTGTTGTACGCATTTGCCGTACCGATGATTATATCCGTACTTTTTCAACAGTTTTACAACATAGCAGATTCGCTGATTGCCGGCAATTTCATCTTTGACGACGGCATAGCTTTAGCGTCTGTCAACTCAGCTTACCCCGTAACGGTAGTATTTATCGCTATAGGCAATGGCTTCGGCGTGGGCGGTGGCGTGGTAATATCGAGAATATTCGGAGCTAAGCAATATTCCCGTACTAAGACGTCGATACTCACAGCTCTTATAAATATCTTCGTATTTGCTCTACTATTCACTTTGATAGGGGTATTTACCTGCAAGCCTCTTTTATCGGCAATGAACTCTCAAGATTTAGGAGATGCCGTCTTTGCGCAAAGCGTAGACTATCTCAACGTATATATCTACGGACTGACGTTCCTATTCGTCTACAACGTAGTGAGCTCTATTTTCCAAGCGCTGGGCAATTCCAAAACGCCGTTGTTTCTGCTAATTTTTTCTACTTTACTAAACGTAATCGTAGATATCATATTCGTCAAATATTTTAATATGGGAATAAAAGGACTTGCTTGGGGCACTTTCCTTGCGCAAGGCGTTGCGAGCGTTATTTCATTGATACTGTTGCTCGTCAATATATCAAAGTTGCCAAAAGATTCGCAAGAAAAACAAGTAGCTATAACCGAAATACCTAAAGAGCAAGACAAGGCAAGTACTCATGCTAAAGACAGCGACGCTCTAAAAACTTCGATGAAAAAATCATGGAAAGAAAATCCCATTTTTTCGCTGTCGATATGGTCGAGCATAATGCTCATGTCATTGCCTAGTATTTTGCAAAACTCTACTGTGTCTATAGGTCAGCTCTTCGTACAAAGTCTTGTCAACTCTTTCAGCAACCCCAATCTTGTATCGGCGTACGGCTCGGCGTTCAAAATAAATTATATAATTATTTCAATATTCCTGACTATATCCAATGCAATGGCTACGTTCACTTCGCAAAATATCGGCGCAAATCATTTGGATAGAGCCAAAGAAGGTCTTAAAGGCGGTCTTATCAGTATGATTGTCATAGCCTTGGTGTCAACAACGCTATACATGGCTCTTGCCAAACAGCTTGTCGGCGCTTTTATCAGTCAACAAAACGACGAGATTATTTCTATAGGCTCGCAATTTTTATATATACTTGCGCCATTCTATATAGTAGTATGTATAAAGATAATATTCGACGGCTTTATCAGAGGCGCGGGAGATATGGCGGGCTTTACGTCAAGTACAATGACAGACCTAGTTATAAGAGTGGGATTGAGTTACATTTTCGTCAAGGCATGCCATTTATCTTACGTTTCCATTTGGTGGAGCTGGCCTATAGGCTGGGTTCTCGGCACAGCTGTATCCGTAATATTCTATTTGTCAAAGAGATGGCAAAAAACCTCGCTTAAAAAACTGTAGATAATGTACTTGACTAAACCGGAGGCTCTGATGAGAAGAAAAGACAGACAAATGCCTAAAGAGTGGGCAATAAATATTGTAGATAAGTGCGAATGGGCTACGCTTTCGACAATAGATGCCGACGGTATGCCCTACTGTATTCCGTTGAGTATTGCAAGAATTGACGACGGCATTTACTTCCACTGCGCAAAAGAGGGCAAGAAAATCGATTGTTTTAAGAAAAACAATCAAGTATGTATATCTTGCGTAGGCGACACTCTTAGACCAAGCGACGAATTTACTACAAAATACGAAAGCGCAATAATACGCGGAAAAGTTTCACAAGTATTGGACGATAAGGAAAAAATAGAAGCTCTCAGAGCTATATGTCAAAGGCATACCCCTACGAATATGCCCAATTTTGACGAAGCTATAGCAAGAAGCCTTAAAATTACCGCGATTTGGAAAGTAACTATCGAAGATATCGACGGCAAAAGACGTAAGTAAACAAACTCTATTCTCCTCTTCTGCTCCAATCGATAGGCGTTCTGCCGTTTTTCACTAGAAAGTCATTTGCTTTGGAGAAATGCTTACACTCCAAAAAACCGTTGTAGAAAGACAAAGGACTTGGGTGAACGCATTTTAGCACAAGGTGCTTTGACTCGTCAATGAGTTTTGCTTTGGCTTTGGCGGGATTGCCCCACAGCATAAATACGGTGGGATAAGGCGAATCGTTTATCATTTTGATTACGCTGTCTGTAAATCTCTCCCAGCCTATATTGGCGTGGCTTTGAGGTCTGCCTTCTCTTACGGTAAGAACTGTGTTAAGAAGCAAAACTCCCTCGTCAGCCCAACCTGTCAAATCACCGCAATCACTCTGCGGTATGCCGAGGTCATATTCAAGCGCCTTATAGATATTGACGAGCGAAGGCGGACACTTTACTCCCTTTCGTACTGAAAAACTCATACCGTGAGCCTGTCCGTAGCCGTGATAAGGGTCTTGCCCCAAGATAACGGCTTTAACGTTCTCATACGGCGTATGCTCGAATGCCGACAGTATCTCTTTCATAGGCGGATAAACTCTGAAGTTACTGTACTCCTCCACCAAGAATTTGCGTATCTCTTTGAAATAATCTTGAGAAAACTCTCCCTCGAGTTTTTCATCCCAACTATTGCCCAAATGCGACGACATAATTGCCCCCATAAACATGTTTTTATAATTTTAACATTATTTGTCGAAATTTGTCAATCTATCCTAATTGACACTGCGCAATAAAAAAGTATAGAATATAATAAAGTATTTAATTAACACAGCAATGGGTGAGGACCAAATGTTCGATACGCATACGCACTGCAGACACTCGCACGATAGCAAAGTAGACCCAAGAGATATGATTGATAAAGCCATATCTATGGGTATGGATTATATTGCTTTTACAGACCACTTTGACGGAGAGTTGACTTTACTTCCCGAGTTTGACTATATTCCGCAAATCCAGTTAAAACGACACTTTGACGAAATAGAAAATCTTCAGGAAGAATACAGAGATAAAATTTACGTAGGCGTGGGCGTTGAATGCGGATATATGAAAGAAGCAAACGAATTGTATTTGGCAAAACTTGCGCCTTATAATACGGATATAATTATCAACTCTATTCACACTATTGAATATGAAGATTGCTATCTGCCGTCATACTTCGAAAAGCGCACTAAAGAGCAAGCCTACGGCGCGTACCTCAAAGCGGTGAGAGAAAGTTTAGACTGCCCCTACCATTATGATAGCGTAGGTCATATAGGCTATGTCGTACGCAAAAGTATTTATGAAGACAAATCGCTTGATTATAAAGACTTTTCCGACATTATAGACGATATATTAAAGACAATTATCGCAAAAGGCAAAGCCTTGGAAATAAATTCGCAAAGCAAAGGCACGGGGCTTGACTTCCTGCCTTCTAAAGAAATATTACTCAGATATAAAGAACTTGGCGGAGAACTCTTGACGTTTGGCTCTGATACTCATACTTGCGACCGTCTTGGAGAAAAATACTCCCTCGTCGCAGAATGGCTAAAATCAAACGGTTTCAAAAATCTTTTCAAATATATTTCTCACAAACCTGTAGCCGTAAAACTTTGATTATTTTACGTTGTTGCCAAAACGCTTTATCTTACGCGTAGTAGTCTTTTCCAACGCGCAATCCAATACTTCGTAATTATTGATATGCTTATATCTTGGCATCTTCTCGTTTATGTCGCTTATAATCTTTCCAAGCGCGCTTTTAATATCGCTCAAACTCGGTATATGTCCCAATTTCTTTTTTATAACGTCAATATTTGGGAATATTCTAGCCTTGACTTCCGTCTTACCGCGCTCTTGGGAAGCCACTACCAGTACGTCCTCTATTTCCGGGAAATTGGATAGTCTTGCTTCGAGTTCTTCGGGATAAATATTCTTGCCGTTTTCGGTGACAATGACGTTTTTACTTCTTCCCGTAATATACAATGCTCCGTCAACGTCCATACGTCCCAAATCGCCGGTGCGGAACCAACCGTCCTTAAAGGCTTTTTGAGTAGCTTCTTCGTCTTGGAAATACCCAAGCATTACGTTGTCGCCTTTTGCAAGTATCTCGCCTATTCCCTCTTCGTTGGGCTCGTCTATCTTTAGCTGAACATCGGGAATTGCTATGCCCGTAGACTTAGGATTGAAATAGAAATCGCTATTACCTGCCAAAAGTGGTGAACATTCCGTCAAACCGTAGCCCTGCAAAACCCTAATGCCGAGCGCTTCGAAATCCTCTACTATGGCGCTGTCTAGGTCTGCCGCTCCGACTATGAAAAGTCGCAAGTTTCCGCCTAGCGAGGCTTTAACCTTTGAAGATATTACCTTGCGAATTATAAACGGCAATTTGCCCACTGCCTCGGCAAAAGAATACTTCTCAAAGAGTTCTTTATATTTTGAAGGACATTTTTCCTTAACCGATTGACAAATCTTTTTGTCAACCATCTTGAGCAAAGCCGGAACTACTACCAAAATCGACGGAGAATATTCCACGATATTCTTTGTCACTTTGAGTAGCGAATCACAATAAGAAATGCAAGATCCTCGCGACAGCATTAAAATGCAGTTGAGAGTGCATTCATACGTATGATGCAGAGGCAAAATCGACAGCGTAACGTCGCTTGATTTAATGTTTACTACTTTAAGCGTAGACTGAATGTCTGCAAGTAAATTATTTTGCGACAGACATACGCCCTTGGCGCTACCCGTAGTACCCGAAGTAAATATAAGCACTCGCATATCGTCTTTCGTTATCTCTATGCCGTCGATTTCTTTTTCGTCCTTACACGGAATAAGAGAATACTCTTTATCAATTGCGTCGAATGAGAACAACGTACGGGGCGCAATACTTTCAAATGCCATTTTCGAAAGCATCTTTCCGTCGGCGCATACGGCGCTGACGTCGGCGTGTTGAAGAAAATTCTCTATATCCTCTACGCTCAACTCTTTGTCAATAGGTACGACTACGCCTACGCTAGACGCGGCCAAATACGACAATACCCACTCGTAACTGTTATTGCCGATAACGGCGATACATTTATCTTTTAGTCCTTGAGAAATAAAATATGAACAAAGGTTGTAATATCTTTGTCTTAGTTCTTTATATTTAATACGTCTATACTTGCCGTCTTTTTCCCTAAGCAAAAAAGCAGTTCTAGAGGCATACTTTCTTGCCGACAAATTGACAAGTTCTCTAAAACTGCCGAGTCGTTCTACGTTATACATTTGTTTCATTATATTCACCTAGATGCAATAAAATACATTAATCTTGACTTTTCTATTAAAGTCTGGTAATATTATATCAACAATCTGTTGGAAAATCAACAAACAGTATTTATATAATTGTATATTTACAGGTATATATTATTTATTTTGCTCTAAAACCGACAAAATTATAAATTATGTCGTGTAAAATTATATAATAAGGGGTGCGCTATGCAAGAAACAAGACGTGTGAGAATGACCAAAAAATGTATTAAAGACGCCTTCATCGAGTTGTTGGCAGTCAATCCCGACAAGAGGCTGTCAATTACCGACATATGCAAATGCGCCGATATCAATAGATCTACCTTTTATATGCACTATGAGGATGTAAACTGTCTTATCAAAGATATAGAAGACGATGTAATTTCTCAAATACCCAACGTTACCGGTTTAGAACCGATATCCAACGACAAAGAATTTGTCAATATACTGGAAAAGACCTTTGACTACGTCAAGGATAACAATAACGTCTTTATAACGCTTTTGGCAAGACTTGACAGCAACAAATTCAAAAAAAGACTTATTTCCTCAATTCTGGAAAAATACAAAAATCTACCCGTAAACACCGACTCCATTCTTTCAAAGTACGGTTACCTCTACTGTATAAACGGGGTTATCGGACTGCTAAAAGAATGGATAGAAGACAATTTCCCAATTTCAAGTCGCGATTTGGCTGAACTAACGTTAAGGATGTCTATGGGCGCAACTAATTTTAATCGATGATCTTTAATAATTTTTAAGAGAAGAAGTCCTTGACTATTCCTTTCCCGCCAAAACGGTAAACTTTGCCGTCTTTGATATGAATTGCCACGTCGCAAAGAGCGTCGGCACATCTTACGTCGTGAGTGACGGTAATCATAGTATTTCCGCTTTGCATATGAATTTCGTTAAGCGCTATCGCAAGTCGTCTGAGTCCGTCATAGTCCTGACCTACGGTAGGTTCGTCAAGAATAAGTACGTCGGGCTTACTTGCGACTACGGAAGCTATTGTCACCAATCTCTTTTGACCTTGTGAGAGCGATTGAGGGTGTCTATCCAACAAATGCGCTACGCCCAAAATCTTTTCTATTCGCTCGGCGTATTCCTTACTATCCGCGCACAGCTCTATTTCCTCCCTTACGGTAGGCATAAACAACTGATAATCGGGATTCTGATACACCACTCCCACTTTTTTATAAAACTTCTTGCTTCCACGTTTTTTCTGTCCGAGTTTGCTATCGATAAATTGATAAATATTACCGTCCGTGGGCTTATTTAATCTTGCTATAAGTCTAAGCAAAGTTGTCTTACCAGAGCCGTTTTCTCCCAGCAATAAGACTCTTGCGCCCCTTGGAATTTGACAGCTTACGTCTTGCAAAATCTCTCTCTTTTTTATGACAAACTTGACGTGTTGTATATCAAAAATACTGTCTTTGATTTCAAATGTCGGACAAATATCCCCTATAAGTTTGGTCTGCTCCCTCAAGAATTCTTCTCTGTTATTCACTTCGACTGCTTTGCCTTTCGTTATATGCCAAACTCTGTCGACGTACGGCATTACCATATCTAATCTATGTTCTACTACCAGTATCGCATATCCTACTTTCGCCAAAGACTTGAGCGTATTCATAAGCAATTCTCCGCCCTGTCTGTCAAGATTGGCAAGCGGTTCGTCCAATATTATGATTTTTTGTCCCATAGCAAGCGTAGACGCCGTGATTAGTCTTTGTTTTTGTCCTCCCGAAAGACTACGCGTCTTCCACTGGGGCGAAATGCTCATAAGTTTGCATACGATTTCTATTTGCTTTGAAATTTTCTCTTGAGGAAAGGCCAAATTTTCACAGCCGAAAGCAATTTCGTCCTCGACGATTTTATGCACGATTTGCTCGTCTGCATTCTGCAAAACAATGCCTACTTTTCGGCATATCTCTCCCATTTTTTTGTCGGCAATATTCTCTTCGTCAATACTTACTTGCCCTTCGAGCGTTCCGCTAGTGACATTGGGAATTATACCGCATATAATCGAAGCGAGAGTGCTTTTCCCCTCTCCCGAATGTCCTGCTATAAGAGATATTTCGCCGTAATTTGCTTCAAAGTCCACTCCGTCGAGTACCTTGGTCTTTCCGTCATAGGAAAACGTTATATCTTTTAACAAAACTGCTTTCATAATACCACCGTTAAAACAACGCCTGTAATTATACCCAACACGAACAACACGTCAAATATATTGATATATTCTTTCTTGTAGACAGTATACTTAGTTTTGCCAAGCGTAAAACCTCGCGTTTCGATAGACAGTGCTAAGATATCTGATATATCTACGATTCTAGTTACAAGCGGAATCAAAAAAGCGCGATAAAAGATTTTAGGATTAAGAATACTACCTGTTCCTCGCGTTTTCATAGCTTCGCGCACGCGCTTTATTTCCGCTCTCAAAACAGGAACGAAACTATACATAATTAAAACGCCCAACGTAACGAAACGCGGAACTTTTAATTGCGATAGATTTCTGGTAATTGCCGTAGGCTCAATACTCATTCCGGGAATGACGGCAATGATGACAGCATAGAATCTGGTAACCATTGCTAAGGCAAAATCGTGATTCTTAGATGCTAGATAGCCTATTCCGTAGAAAATACCGCCCGCTATAATCAGCACGGGCAACGTCTTAAGGCAAGTTTTCCAACATCCGAAAATCAACAACCATACATATACGCCGGCAAGAAAATACAAACCCCGAATATACGTAGCTTCAATCAACCCAAATACTATTATTATTGCAGAAGTGACTGCAACAAACAGCGGATATATGTAGTTTTTGTACTTAAAAAAACTCATTCTTTTAGTTTACCTGCTTTTTTAAGTTCGCGCATAATCACCATTCCTATAACCGAACCGACAAAACATATCGCAACTACCGCCACGCTTATTCCTATCGCTACGCCGAAATTGGTACTTCCGACCATAAACATTTGCTCCGCGTCTTTACCCTTACTTATCGACGGGAACACGTTGTAGAGCAAAATCAACATCGGAAGCGTCAAAGGCATATACAGCGTTCCTGCAACTACGCATGCCCAATCGTTCTTGTAACTTCGGAAAATCAATAGAGCGACAACCTCAGCGATTAGCGCGCACAAGATTATGGACACCATCGGAGGGAACATGAATGAAAGGAATATGGAAATAAATATCGATTGCAATAATAAAGCTCCGGGTTTCCTTACCTTCATCATACCTATGACAGGAAGTATAGAGAACTGCAGTCCAAGGCATATCTGTATTATACCGAATACCTGTATTCCGCTTACGAATGGCATTACTGCGCCCGTGACGAGAGTACATGCGGTTATGATAGCCAAAAAGACCATATCCTTTATCTTATACTTTTGAAATAACCTGTTATTTTTATGTACGCCTTGAACTTTGCCGCTTGTCGCGTCTTTTACGTTAGCGGAGTTATAGTTTTCGCTCACACTCGCTATATACGCTAGTTCCGCCACAGCTTCCTGCTCTTCTTCAATACTTTTAATATTGTCGATTAGCAACTCTGCAATATCGTTTTGCTTGACGTCTTTCTTTTCCTCTTCCATTTTATTCTCCTTCATTATTAGATATTATTCTGCCGTCTTTTATCGTATACACTCTATCCGCAATCGCCATAGTAGAAAGTCGGTGCGAAACAAGAATAATACACTTGTCTTTCCTATGCTCTGCGAGAGATCGCAAAATTATGCCCTCGTTGATACTGTCGACGTTGCTCGTCGGCTCGTCAAGAAGTATCAATTTACTTCCGCTCAGAAACGCTCTTGCCAGTCCTATTCTCTGCTTTTCGCCTGCGCTGAGATTATCGCCCGACAAGCCTACTCTTGACGAATAGCCATCTGACAAACTCATTATCAGGTCGTGAACCGAAGCCTTTTTACACGCGTCATGCATTTCCTCAATCGTAGCTTCCTCTTTTGCCAGCCTAAGGTTTTCTTCCACCGTATCGTCAAAGAGATAAGTACTTTGGCTTACCATAGTTACGTTATATAGCAAACTTTCGGTATTTATATCATCAATATCTTCGCCGTCGTACGCTATACTTCCGCAGTCTTTTTTCCAAAATCTCAAAAGTAACTTAAGTAGCGTTGATTTACCGCAACCGCTTTCTCCCACGATTCCCACAATCTCGCCGTTTTGCGCCTGCATGCTTATATCCTTGAGGACCTGTATATTCTTGTCGTAAGCAAAGTTAAGATTCTTGACGTCAAGTCTTTTGAAGTCCATATCTTTTGCATTCTCTATAGGCAATACTGCAGGCTCTTCTTCTATGAGATTAAGCACTCTATCGCCAGAAGCGAATGTTTGCGTCAAATTTCCCGGGAGCGCCGATATCGCTATCACAGGTCCGAAACTTCCGAATATCGCGACTATTGCAATTATCATTGCTCCAATCGTGATTAGATTATTCGTATAAAGAACTATACCCACAATAAGCGAAATAAAGATAAACAAAGACACCGCAAGTTCCGTCAGCGCGCCTGCATTGACGATATTCTTCTTTATATCGTAAGTAAGCGATAACAATTCGTCGGACTTCTTGTCTACTTGCTTTTTTCTTTCCTCGCCCGCGTTGTGGTAAATGATATCCCTGATACCTTTTATACTGTCCATAAAATACGCATTGAAGAGCGAGAAAGCCTTTCTGTACTCTACTCCGCTTTTCTTCAGCAACCTAGACGATATCAAAGGTAATAAGATACCTATAGTCAGGTATCCTGCAATAGCCACCAAAGATAGATACGGACTGCCAATCACTCCTACGAAAATCACAACCGCAAGCGACACCAATATCGCTATGCAGATTGGCGAAACAGTATGCGCGTAAAATACTTCAAGCGTCTCTATATCCGAAGTAATCATCGCTATGATACTTCCCTTTTTTTTGCTCTCTAGTTTAGCTGGACAAAGTCTTCTTAACGCCTTGAATATCTTATCTCTCAAAGTTGCGAGAAGTTTGAAAGCGATAAAGTGATTGGAATATTGCTCAAAGTATCTCAAAATACCTCTCAACACTCCGCAACCTACCGCCAAGCCGATTATCAAACCGTAAGACATCGCAATACTTTCGCCAAGCGCCTTCGCCACGCCTATTGCGCCGAAAACAGTTACGCCCATTGCGCTGATAAATCCCAACGAGCCGTTGATAACCGCCAAAATCATTATATATGCAAGCGATCCCAACAAGGCGATAAGTCCTGCCATAACCTTGATACCGCTTCTTCTCAAAGGCTTGTCGTTTTTCATACTCTCACCTCCGATTTGAATTGCTTGTATCCCTCTTCGAGCGACTTCTGCGTAATAAAGAGTTTGCTATACTCGCCATCCTTTTCGCAGAGTTCTTTATGAGAACCGCTTTCGACGACTTTTCCGTCTGCAAGCATATAAATATTGTCGGCGTTCGTCACGTTGGCAAGTCTGTGCGATATTACTATTACGCACGCTTGCTTGGCAAGGTTTTGCACCTCTTTCATTATGATAGCTTCGCTTTCTATATCGATATTTGATGTAGCTTCGTCAAAGACGTATATATCCTTATTTGCCACCAAATTGACCGCCAAAGCAAGGCGCTGTCTTTGTCCGCCGGATATATTCTCGCTATCCTCGCTTATGACCTTTTCAAGTCCGCCGTTTTCGTTTACGAAATCGTATAAATTTACTTTTTTTAGCGCGTCGAAAATTTCTTCTTGGGTCACGTCTTTATTAGCTAAACGGAAGTTGTCTAATATACTCTCGTTGAAAATATAGGTATTGTAGCTGACTACTCCGAGATGAGAATAGTAATCGTCGCGAGATAGGAGCGACAGGTCTTTACCGCCCACGGTAATACTGCCCTCGCAAGGTCTTAACGCGCCAGCTAGAAGATTGACGATTGTAGACTTACCGCTTCCGCTCTCGCCTACGATTGCCGTCATCCCCTTATCGAAAGTCATATCTACGTTTTGCAAAACGTTACGTTTGCCGTCGTACGAGAAGTCAACGCCGTTCAACTTCAAAACGCTGTCCTCAACCTTTTCTTCTCCCCACTCAGGCAACTGAGCGTCGAGTAATCCGCATATCTTCTTACCTGCGCTTGCGCCGTTCATAGCCACGTGGAAAGCGCTACCCAGCGCGCGAAGAGGTAGGAAGAATTCCACTGCCACCAATATCAAAAAGAGCGCCATAATAGGATTAAGTCCTCTTTCGGCGACGCCCCATATCGCAACCGCTATACCTGCGCCTGCGCCACCGTAAGCCACGAGGTCCATAATAGTAGTGCTTGCAAGTTGCATTACAAGTACTTTCATTGTGATTTTTCTGAAGTCCTCGGACTTATCGTTCATCTTCTCGTTGTATCTGCCGTCCGCAGAGAAAGTCTTGAGCTCTTTCAGTCCTTGAACGCAGTCCAAGAAGCCGTCGCCCATTGAGATATATTTACCCCAATACTTTGCAAATATCTTCTTGGCGTATTTGGATACCGCCACTATAGACATAGGAATGAGCGGAACGCATATCAATAGCACAAGCGCCGTTTGCCAATCTATAGCTACGCAAATCGCAAATAGAATAATAGGCGCAATAAGCGAATAGAAAAATTGCGGAAGATATGACGTATAGTACAAGTCAAGCTGTTCTACACCCTCTATGCTTACTTGAGTGAGCCCCGCAATATTCATTCCCTCTACGCTCTTAAGACCCATTTTAAGCGTCTTGTCATATACTTTTTGCCTAAGCTGTTTTTTTACTTTAGACCCCAGCGACGCTTTAATTCTACCGCTCAATACGCTGAAACACATTCTCAGCATTATGCCCACAGCAAGCAAGACCACCGGAATGATATATCCGTTTAGTTCTTTGCCGGCGTACGCTAAACCTATTACCCAACATATACACGCGGTAATTCCTATATTAGTCAGAAGACCCAGCACAGACACTATTATGACTTTGACAATATCTTTTTTATCGTCTAATAATCTGAATAAATCTTTATCAAGCATATTTTATTATTATCCTATCAACCTAGCTTTAGATAAATCTACTTTAATCGAGAAGGCAACGTCTTTCTTCATCATGGACACATAACCGGTCATGGAGAATTTTTCATTCAAATCCTCTCTATCTATATCGAACTTATATCCGTACATATCGCTCTCTTCGACGCTTACGCCTGCATTGCCGTCAAGTTTTACGTCGGAAAAGGTTTTGTCCTTGCAATAAAAAGTCAATGTAATTGAGTCCTCGCTTACGGCAATTTTTACGTCTTGATAGCAGTAATTACCAATCATGGTTTTTCCCATAGCGCCGGCATCGCCGATTTCGTATTCGATGGAATAGATACCGCTTTCGTATTCGTCTATATCGTAGTAACTGCCGAATTTTCTTCCGTATTTATCAGTTCCGCTTTGACTATCCAACCCGCCGGAATTGTCACAAGCAATAAATACTGCCGAAGCCGTTGCCAATATGCAAAAAATTACTGCGCAGATAATTATTTTATTTTTCATTTTCTTCTCCTTGTATTTGCGCATTTAGCGCCTTATTCTTTTCTTTCTTTTCTTTTCGTCTAAATTTTATAGTTTCCGATACGTGTCTAAATGTTATTATCGGGTGAGAAAACATTATTCTCGGTCCTGAAAATCTCATTACCGCCGATATCTTCTCTCTCATGGACGGCTTATAACAATGTATCTTGCAGTTAGAACAAAAAGTCTTATTATCTCCAAAAGGACATTTTTCTCTACGCGCCTTGGCGTAATCGGCAAGTTCTTTACACTCCTGACAAAGCCATTTCCTGCTCTTATGCTTACGCTTGCAATATATGCCTATCATAATATTGACAATTTCGATATCCTTTTCTTCTTGCATACGTTCTCCGTGTTGCCCACATATTAAATATATTAGCTTCGGCTAACTTTTAGCACAAAAATAAAAGAGCCTTGTGTTAGCCACGTCTAACTTAATCGAATATATTTTAATATACAAAAAATGATTTGTCAAGAAAAAGTTAGCATTAAATAACTTTATTATTGCTGATAATTAAGTGTTTTCAGATTATTAAACAAAACGACAATAATGTTCGCATCATTGACGCTTTTATTGGTCAATTCGACCGCAGTGGAGAAATCTCTACCGCTTAAAATACTATAAAAAAGAGCAAGTTATCAACTTGCTCTTTTGATTCTGAGTTTTATTCTACTTCTTCAGTTGAAGCAGATACTCCGTAGCTCCATTGTACTTGCACCACTCCGTCGCCGTTTACGTTGAAGTTGTTGTCCCAACCGCTCGGCTTACTTGTATGTGCTGTCTTAATTATCAGACTGCTACAGCCCTCGAATGCTCCGGCAGGAATACTCGTCACGGAAGTCGGGATAATCAACTCTTTAATTCTCGTATTGCCTGCAAATGCCGTAGCCCTAATAGTCGTCACTGCGTAATCTACGCCGTTGTAAGAGATAGCCTCGGGTATCGTGTAACTTGTGTTCAACGAACCGACAGGAACGTTGGAAGCTATCAACTCCGCGTGTCCGTCGTTGTAGAGCAAGTAGGTGTACTCGCCCGGCAATGCAGTGCCTGACTTATCGACTTGTGGCAAGCCGGCTACCTCCCAAATTGTTTCGTGCGTCTGCGTAAACTTGCCTAATATTGTAGTAATACTCTTCAGAATACTAGACATATCAAGATCGCCTAGATCACTAAATCCAATCTTGGTATTCCAACCTAAAGCGTATCCTGTAGGAGCGAGACCAAGCGTCTTTTTATTTCCGAGGTATATCGTCAAATTATCGATACCGATAAAGGCAAGCGAGCCAATCTTGGACACTTTAGCGGGGATATAAATCTGGTTTAGAGGCATACATGCCACAAACGCCTGGCTACCGATTTCTTCAAGTGTCGACGGCAAGTTGACAGTCTTGAGCATCATATCCATATAGAAAGCTTTGCTGCCAATCTTCTTGACGCCTTCGCCAACAGTAACGGTGTTGAGCGCCGCCATATTAGCAAAAATTTCGTCTGCAATCTCTTCTACCGTGTAGACTTCATCCTTATATGTTACGCTACCCGGCACTTCTACTTTGGTCTTAGCGCTACCTCCAAGGTACTGAGCCGCAATCGCAGCGTTACCCGTCTTAAAGATATAACTGTAATCACCTACAATATCCATACCGATTACATCCCAGACGATATTTAGAGAGCCTTCCTGTCCCTTACGGTGATTGTTCCACTTTGTCGTTCCGGTTAAACTCCAAGCAAACTCTTCAGATGCCGGCTTTGATTTTGCTATATAGATACTAGCAGTCAATCCGCTAAAAGCGTAATTATTTATCTTCTCAATCGTACTAGGCACGAATATCGTAGTAAGATTTACACAGCCTTCAAACGCCGATACGGCAATTTGCGTAACGTTGTAAGTCGACTCTGTATACTCGGTTGTATAAATCAGTCTTGTTTCTTCAGTCTTACCTTCGTCTACCCAAGTAGTCGTACTAAAGGACGCTTTTTCTACGACTGCATTACTTGGAATATAAGCTGTTGCGACAGAATTATTGATAAACTTATCCACGTAAGCTACGCCACTCGGGAACATCATATATTGGAAGTTATCGACAGTGTAAACGCCGTCTACGCCGTAAGTTACCGGTCTATTGCCCTCATTAAAAGCTATCATCGAATCTCTGTTCCAATACTCATCCCAGCCACTCGGTCTGGTTAACGACCCCGATGCCTTTTTAGCTTGAAGATACAAACCACCAGTTTCCGTAATGACAAGTCCCGAGAAAGCAAAATTCTCTACCTTAGTAATAGTAATCGGAATAAATATACTTCCTATTGAATTAGGCTTTATATTGGACTTTGCTAAAGCCTTTGACTTGATTGTGCTAACTTTCCTACCGTTTGCCGCCATAGGAATAATTAGATTGGTATAAGAGTCCTCTACTCCGTCGTATCCGACAATCTCATTGTTGTCATTGAACAACAATCCCTTCATTACGATATTACCAAAGAGCATCATAGGTCCGTCGACAAATTCTTCCTCTTGGTTGAATACGGTATTGCAATCAGGATCTCTATACCAAGAGTCGAAGTCATAGCCGTTGAAGTTTATCTTGGATGTAATCTTCGTACCGTAATTAAACTCTCCCGTAGAGATAAGCTCACGGGTAGCCAAGTTAAACAAAGTAACGACGTAGGACCTTGTATTATTATTATAAATGGCGTTGATTACCGTATCACCTTCTATGACGCGGTTAGGCAATCTATCCCACTCTTTGAACTCGAAGTCAAATTCAAGCGTAGATACTTTAGTAGGGCTATCGGGTATCGGAGCGCAGTCGTCGAACGCAACGTGATATTTCTTATATTCGTTTTCACCGTCCATATACGTTACCCAATAATATCTAAGTATTGCTAAGTAATCAGCATATACGTCGAAACTCGATACTATCTTAGTCAAATCGTCGTATCTATTCCAGGTTTCAAATTTATAATCCCACTTAGGTACCGATTCTTTGGTCGGATCAGAAACCAAAGCCTGCTCGATTACGTTGGTACCCCAAGGTACGGTAATTTCCGTCAAGAATTCTAAGTAGTCTTTATCGTTAAAAAATCTAATGGTATATTGTTGAATAGTTCTTGTAAAGATTGCAGTATAGGTAATCTCGCCCTGCACTTCGCTGTTTGCAGGGTCTACCGCCTCAAAGCCGTCTGAACTAAGCAAAGTTGTTCTTAAATCAGTGCCGTCGTCGGGGTCTATATCGCTTCCGCTACCCGGCAAGGTGGTATCTGCTTCAAGCACTTGCCATCCAAGGAAGCCAAACGCCCACTTAGCGGTATCGTTCATTACGGTTGCAACCGTCGGCAAAGTAGGATACTGACCGTACTCTACTTCTTGCGTAAGAATAGCAACGCCGTTGCTTATATACTTGACGATATATCTTCTTATCGTCTTGGCGTACATTGCCTTGACCGTCATATCGGAGTATACTCGACTTAAATACTGATCCCAATCGATAAACTTATATTCATATTTAGCCGTGGACTCCATATAAGTTTCCTCGTCCGTCGGTAGACTAAACGCCGTCGTGCTTCTCAAGTCGGTGCCATACGGAACTTCCGAAAGCACTTTTATTATATCCTCATTATCGTCAACAAAAGTAATGGTATAAGTTCTTATATTTTCTTCAAAGTTCGCAGTCGCAACAAAGTTACACGTAACGTTTTCCAAATCAGCGTCGTCATTGCTTGTTGTCCAACCTGCAAACTCATATGTATACATCTCGTTTTGCTCGCGCGTAGGTATTTCTTTGCTGTAAACTGCCGGCTCTCCGCTCTCTACCTTGACGGTTTCAAGCACAGAACCCTCCCAGTTGGTAAATACTACTGTATAAACAATTACATAAATCTCATCGAATTTTGCTGTAACGTTGGTATTTTGAGTAATGTTCTCAAGATTACCGACCCACCCTATAAACTCATATTTGAATACGTCGTCCATAGGCTTTGTAGGATTATTGACCTTGCTCAAATCAGCATCATCGCCATATCTGACGAAGTCAGTATAATACAACTTGCCTTCAACGTAGAAATTAACCTCAAAAATTCTCAATTCGCTTATATATATCGGCGTAGCAATGTAAGAATCTTTCGACTTATCCGACACGTCGCAATCCCATTTGTCAAAAATATATTCATATTGTTCGTCTTCATAATTTGACGGGCGCAACCTTGCCAAATCTTTTTGAAGCTGGTCATCGCTACGCTCGTAAATCTTTTCAAGCAACTCCGCTCCCGTATAATCGAGAAAACGTACCGTAATTTGGTCTACTACCTCTATCCAATAAGCGTATACGTTGACGTCGTCCTTTACAGTTTCCTCGACGTTAGCGCTTGTAACTTCCTTTTGCCAAGTATCCTTGTCTAGATACCAGCCCTTAAACTCATATCCCTCGCGCGCAGGTTGACTTGCCAAAATCTCTTTTGCCTTGTTAATATCAATCTTTGTAGCTATTTCCTCATTGTTACTAAAAAACGTAAACGATACAGCAGAATCAGGTATGCTTGGCGTATTTGGTTCGCCTGATGGCATACTTGGCGTATTGGACGGATTGGGCGCATTTTCCTTTTTGCACGCGACAAAAACGCTCATCGCTATGACAATCGTTAAAATTATTAAAATTGTTAAAATAAATTTATTAGATTTCCTCATAACTTTATCACCCATCTTAAATACTCAAGTCTGCCCAATAAAGTCGCGCGCCCTTATTCGCATGACTTTATTACTTCCCAACTAATGCCAGACTATCTTGCTAATATATTTTACACCCTAAATAAGCATTTTGGAATAATTAAAAAAATTTTTTTTCGATTTTTATTATTAAAATTTATAACCACATGATTATAGAATTTTATCTTATAATAAATTGTGAATTTTTTATCAATCTTTTTATACTACAACACTCTTACTAACTTCGCTTGCAAAGAGGTCAAAGACATTTGTTATATAAAACATTTCCAAGATTATAATAAGTTATCCCCTACTTCTAAATACTTGACAATCCCTTTCCCATATGTGTATAATAATCAAGCTAAGATAAATATACGGGCAATTAACTCAGAGGGAGAGTGTCTTCTTGACGTGGAGAAAGTCATAGGTTCGAATCCTATATTGCCCACCATAAAAAGTCTTAAACGAATTTGTTTAAGGCTTTTTATTATGCAAAATATCGTAAATTTTATATAACTAATCTTGTCGTCTGACTATCATACTTGCTCAATAGAATATGAAATAGCATTAGGTTTTTTATTTGCAAGCCAACATTGATTTACCGCTATACACTTTACCCAACGTTTTTGAGTTAACGGACCGTATATTCCGTTTTCATAAAATTCGTCAACTACTTTTATCCAATCATAAGACCAACTTACTAACATTATACAACTCAATATAATTATTTCAACTATATAATATAGAAAAATAAATTGGTAATATTCTATGACAAGTTATTTATTGTTATATACTTAATCTTTACTGTTTTTATTTCACTGAGCGCTAGACCCGTTTAGTTACAACATATGAATACTAAAGATATTACCATAAAGAAAAACAAAGTTTTGAAATTTTTTATATGAATGTAATTAAGAGTTTCTTTTGGCCTAAAATAGCAAAATTTTATTTGATTATGATTTTGCATAGCTAAATTATTTTTTCATTGACTGAAATTTGGGAAGATGCTATACTTTTAATAGATATATTTCATAATTTTGGAGGGAAATTTTTTATGGCTAGTGTTTGCGTAATCACCGGTGGCGGAAGCGGTATGGGACTTGCTGCTGCAAAGTGCATGCCAAAAGAAAAAATCATCGTTATTTCTGGAAGAACTCAAAACAAACTTGACGGAGCAATTGAAGAACTTAAATCTCTTGGCTACATTGCTTATGCAAAAACTTGCGACACTTCTAAACGTGAAAGCGTAAAAGAACTTGCGGAGTACGCCACAACTCTTGGTGAAATCAAAAACGTTATCAACTCGGCAGGTCTTTCCCCTGCAATGGCAAAACCGGAAACTATTATTCGCGTAAACTCTCTAGGAACAGTTTATGTAAATGAAGAGTTTTCAAAACTTATGAACAAAGGCAGTGTTATTTGCGATATAGCGTCAAACTCTGCTTACGTTTTGCCACAATTTTTAATCAAGACAAAAATTTATAAACTTGCAGATACTGATGAAGAGTTATTTGTTAAAAAACTTGTTAAAATG
>JAIDUT010000030.1 GCA_029060065.1 Clostridia bacterium
AGAGCCTTAGGAGCATTGTCAACCATATCTTTAGCGTCCTTAAGACCAGCGCCTGTCAAGTCCTTAACGAGCTTGATAACAGCCATCTTGTTAGGACCTGCGGACTTCAAGATTACGTCGAACTCAGTCTTTTCTTCTGCTGCAGGAGCTGCTGCGCCACCTGCTACAGGAGCTGCAACTGCCATAGCTGCTGCGCTTACGCCAAATTCAGTCTCGATTGCCTTAACCAAATCGTTAAGTTCAAGAACTGTCATACCTTTAATTTCTTCAATCATTTTAGCAATATCTGCCATTGTTATATTCCTCCAATTAATTTTAATTTTAAGCCGTTATACGGCAAATTTGTTGATTTGTTTGCTCCAATTACGCTTGAGCCTCTTGCTTCTCTGCAATTTGTCCGATAGCTCTTGCCAATCCACTGATAGGACTTTGGAGCATACCGAGGAGTTGAGCGAGAAGGACTTCCTTTGACGGAATAGATGCAAGTTTTGTTACGACGGTATTGTCGATGTAAGCGCCGTCCATAAGACCGCACTTAGCTTTCAAAACCTTGATGTTCTTGCCTTGTTCTACTACAATCTTTGCCGCAGCGAGAGCGTCGCCATTTGCGAAAGCAAAAGCCGAAGCGCCTTCGAGATGATGGTCGAAGCCTTCGATACCAAGCTCTTGCATAGCGCGAAGAACAAGTCTGTTCTTGAGAACTTTATATTGCACGTTTTCAGCTCTGAACTTTGCTCTGAGAGCCGTATCGTCCGCAACCGTGATACCTTGATATTCAACTACTACCATACCGTGGCAATTCTTGATCAAAGTCTTGATTTCTTCAACATGTTGTTCTTTCTCAATTCTTGCGACTGATTTATGTTCTGACATTTTTAACCTCCTATAAAATTACCCTCTATGCCAAAGACACAGAGGGTGAAAAACTCTTAAAAGTTACACCTACCTCGGCAAGAAATTAAGCGATTAACTCGCGCTTGCTGTCTTTGGCAAGATATTTTGCTTTTATATAATAAATTGTTTGCAAATTTTTGTCAAACGTTTTTTAACATATTTGCAATATTTTCGCCTTCCAGGCTAAATTACATCTTTACAGCAATCTTAAGTCCGGGTCCCATTGTGCTGGATACGGTTGCGCTCTTGATGTATTGTCCCTTAGCGGCTGCCGGCTTAGCCTTAACGATAGCGTCGAAAATCGTGTTGTAATTGTCAACAAGTTTTTCTGCGCCGAAAGACTTCTTACCGATAGCAACGTGAATGATATTGGTTTTGTCAAGTCTGTACTCAACTTTACCTGCTTTGATTTCCTTAACAGCCTTGGTTACGTCCATTGTAACGGTACCCGACTTAGGGTTAGGCATCAAGCCCTTAGGTCCCAAGATTTTACCTATTCTACCTACAAGACCCATCATTTCAGGAGTGGTTACGCACACGTCGAAGTCGAACCAGTTTTCATTCTTGATTTTGTTGATATAGTCTTCACCGCCTACGTAGTCTGCGCCTGCAGCCAAAGCCTCGTCTGCCTTAGCTCCCTTAGCGATAACCAAAACTCTTTGAGTTTTACCTGTACCGTGAGGAAGAACTACAACGCCTCTAACTTGTTGGTCAGCGTGTCTTGAGTCAACGCCCAATCTTACGTGAAGTTCGATTGATTCGTCAAACTTAGCCGTTGCGGTATTTACTACCAACTGCATAGCCTCTTGAGGCTCGTACGCCTTGCTTGAATCTACAAGCTTTTGCGCTTCAATAAATCTCTTACTTTGTTTCATATCAAGCCTCCGATTATTCCTCTACAAGAACGCCCATAGAACGAGCGGTACCTGCGATAGTCTTTTTTGCTGCTTCCAAGCTACCTGCTGTGATGTCGGGCATCTTGGTCTTTGCGATTTCTTCAAGTTGAGCCTGCGTGAGCTTAGCTACCTTGTCTTTGTTAGGCTTAGCGCTACCGCTTTGCAAACCGCATGCTTTCTTGATTAGTACCGCAGCTGGTGGAGTCTTGAGAATAAACGTAAACGAACGGTCTTCGTAAATCGTCATTACTACAGGAAGGATAAGACCTTCTTGACCTCTCGTCTTTTCATTGAACTCTTTGGTGAATCCCGGAATATTGATTCCGTGAGGACCGAGCGTGGAACCTACAGGTGGTCCCGGAGTTGCCTTGCCGGCAGGAAGTTGAAGTTTTACAACTGCCTTTACTTTCTTTGCCATAGTGTATTACCTCCTAGCAATCGTGGTATTAACGAGGACGCATTAAAGATTTTACGCCTCTCCCAAGTCACGAAGTGACTGTTGTTGATACATTAAAGTTTTTCTACTTGAGCAAAATCAAGTTCGACCGTAGTCTCTCTGCCAAACATCATTACGGATACTTTGACCTTTTCGATATCAGCCTTGATATCTTTGATTTCGCCGATAAAGTCTTTGAGCGGACCGCTCATAATCTTGATAGTGTCGCCAACGTGTATATCGAGGTCCTCAATCGTAACTTTTTCGAGTTGAGCTCTCTTGACTTCTTCTTCGCTCATTGGCAACGGCTTGCCGTCATACCCGCTACAGAAATCTTTGATACCCCTAGTGTTGCGTACCATATACCAAATCTGCTTTGTATATACCATTTTGATAAACAAATAGTTTGGATATTTCTTATGCTTAACGAGTTTGAGTTTTCCGTTGCGCTCAACGGTTTCTTCCTCTTCGGGTACGACTATATCAAGTATATATTCTTGCAAATTGTTGAGTTCTACAAGCTGTCTGAGTGACGTCTCTGCAATCGATTCATATCCAAATTGCGTTTGAAGTATATACCACTTTGGCTCAACACCGCTTATGTTTTCCATATCTTCCATAACGTCCTCCTATCAGCTACCCACCGAAGCGTCCATCAAAAGTTTGACAAGTTGCATAATTCCGTAATCGAACGCGGAAATAACAACAAGGAAGAAAAGCACTACTACTATTACGATACCGAAAGCCGATGCAGTCTTCTTAGCCGTAGGCCAATTAACTTTCTTCAGCTCGGAGAACATCTCCTTGAACGCCTTTCTGATTCTAAAAGCTAAGCTAGGCTTCTTATCCTTTTTATTCTTTTGTCCTTTGCCACCCTTAACGTCTTTAGCCACTGCGTTAGACGAACTTAAATCAGCGTTTTTGAGCGGAGCATTGGATACCAACTCTTCGGAGGCAACCCTTTGATTTTTATTTTTCTTTGCCATAAAATTTCCCCTTATTACTTGGTTTCTTTATGTAGAGTTGTCTTCTTACAGAACTTGCAATACTTCTTTATCTCCAATCTATCAGGAGTATTCTTTTTATTCTTAAACGTGTCGTAATTGCGTTGCTTACATTCTGTACAAGCCAAGGTAATTCTTGTTGTCATGAACAACACCTCCAAAAAAATTACACCCCATAGTAGGTGCTTTTACATTCTAGCACACAACTTGGGGCGTGTCAAATACTTTTTACTAATTTATCGAGATATTTATATATTAGTCAAGTCATCGTTCTTAAAAGCGCCTTGAGGAACTTGATCGACCTTCTTGTATACGCTCTTTTTACGCTCTTTCTTCATTGCTTTGATAGCATCCTTGTTCTCAAACTGCTCTGCGTAGATAGGCTTAAAGGAAGCAATCTTCGGAGAAAACTTCTTGATTAAACTGCCCGTAGCCTTGCATGTAAAGGACGGACAAACTCTCATACCAAAGTCCATAAGTCCTGCGACTGCATCGGTAACAACTCTGACTTTGCCTTTGCGAATAGCTTTGACTATCTTCTTACCTGCCGTGCTAGCCTTGATACCGATATTCTCGACCATTGAATCTGCCTTTGGTCCGCTCTCGCCATCTCTTGCCTTGTAAATATCAGTCTTAACAGGTCCCGGCATTACGCAAGATACGCCTATGCCATATCCTCTCAACTCTTGAGCCAAGCACTCTGTCAATGCCCAAACTCCGCCTTTCGTCGCCGAATAGATACTCTCTCCGCCCACAGGCAAGATTGCCGAAGCGCTGGCAACATTGCAAATATATCCGTACTTAGACTTCTTTATCGTAGGAAGCATAGCCTTACAGCCGTAAACAACACTCATAAGATTGGTGTCCACTACTTTTTTGATCTGCTCGTCCGTCAAATCGTTGTATTGACCGAAAGGCTGTATCATACCCGCATTGTTGATAAGAATATCCGTCATAAAGCCAATATTCTCAAGTTCTACTGCAAAATCTTTCCATGCCTGCAAATCCGATATGTTAAATCTGCGATAAGAGAACTTATCTCCAAGTTCCGCTTTCAATTCGTCCAACTTTGCCTTGTTTCTAGCAACGCCCATTACGTTGCAACCGTACTTCTTGACCAAAATCATAAGCACTTCTTTACCCATACCGGTAGAACAACCGGTGAGGACTACGTTCCTGCCATAAAGCCATTTCTTTGTCATATCAACCACCTTAAATTCATATTTGTTAATACATTGCGTAATTTTTAACGATATTATTTTAATATGTCTATAAAAAAATGTCAAGTTTTTCTATGCATTTATAGTATTTATTGTTTTTTATATTTAGATTAGCAAGAGCGAGGTCTTCCTCGCTCTTAGTGGTATTGTGATAACTTAGTGTATTGTCATTTCAAGCGTAGTCGAGAAATCTCACTCGCTTATTTTTTCATTGCTCTTTGCTCTCTCAACAAATCTTGATATCTCTCGATTTGGTCGTATCTTAAGTCCACCATCTTCTTTGCAGTTTCAAAGGCTTGAGCGTCGCTTACCAAAACTTCCGTTTCTTTGACTTTGACCTTTGTTCCGTCGCCTGTCGCGTCACGGCGCAAGTCTTTCATATACTCGTCTTCCATTTTGAGTAATGCTACAGTAGTGTCTTTCTTTATCGTCAACTTCAAAAGCGGATTGGTCGTCGTCTGTCCGTAGACTACAAAGTACGTAGATTTCCTTTCCTTACACTTATACTTCGTCAATACATATTCTCTAAGTCCGTCAAAGTACTTCTTCTGCTCTTTGGTAAGCAAAGCGTACGCTTCGTCAAGAGTAAGTCTTGGAGCTACTTCCTTCTTAGGCTTTGCTACTGCTTTGGCAGGCACTTCTACCTTGACTTCTTTTACTACCTCTTTTTCGACTATCTTCTCGACCTCTACAGGCACCTCGACGATTTTCTCAACGGGCACTTCCTTGACTACTTCTTTCTCAACTACTTTCTCTACTTCGACCGGTACTTCGACTACTTTCTCCACTATCTTCTCGACAGGGACTTCTTTCACCACTTCCTTTTCTACGGTTTGCGGTTGAGCTTGATTAGCCGACATTTCCAAGATTTTCTCCATGAGCTTTTCTTGGTTGCGCATCATTTGTTTAAGAGTTTCGTCGTTGACCGATGTAGATGCGACTTCTCTCTCGATAACTCTTTCTGCAGGTTGCTCGGTGAGTTTCTTTAGCAAGTCACGCATCTCTTCTTCGTTCTTTTGCGACTTCTCCATCATCTTTTCATTTTGGTCTAAGAGTTTCTGTACAAGTTCGTCATTAGTCGAAGCCTGTTGCGGTAGCATTTGCTGTACGCCCGGTAGCATTGCCGTCATGGTTTCTGACACTATTCCTCGTATCTCTTCTGCGCCAAGTCCGTAACCGCCCATATATCCGCCTTGAGGTCCGCCATTGCCACCGCCTGCGTTTCCGCCCATCATGCTCATAAGCATCATTTGCATGCTTTCGTCGCGTTTTCTTGCTTCCTCTTCGCGTTTTCTCTCTGCTATCTCCTCTTTGTTGCGCTCGTATTCTTCTCTCAAACCCTCGGCATATATTAATGACTTGTTGAACTTGCTCTTTGCTATCAGCATAAATACGAAGCTCAATACCGCTAGTCCTATCAATACGCATGCTATTACTGTCCAGCTTGCTGACGCAAGTCCTAAAGCCGTCCAAGCGTAGTACGTCTTGTACCTGCTCTCCGCCATTTTCCTATTTTGCTTGCTCTTAGATAGATAACTTGCGCCTTTGCCTGCAAATACTACTATCAATAAGATACATATAGGACTTACTATCAACTGCCAGTGCAAGAACTCTTTGAACTGTTTTAGCAACTCGTCTAGCGTTCCGCTTCCGCCCGG
>JAIDUT010000031.1 GCA_029060065.1 Clostridia bacterium
TAGCCGTTCTCGTCCGTTATCTTGAACTTACACGTACCACCCGAGCGTATGAAATACTCGTCCGCTACGCTGTCCTTCAACGTCACTTTTACAGAATACGTTCCTATATCTCTATGGGTGTTGTATCCCTCGCTGAACTTAATATTGGATAGCATCTCTTGCGTTATGTCATTACCGTTCATATCCTTTATCGTCGGCTTTGGATAATGTATATTTCCATCGTATACCGACGTTGTATCGCTCCACTCTATGGTAATTATCGTCATTCCCGACCTTGGTACGACTACAAAGTACCACTCCTTTGTCGTACTGTCGAGCGTGTAGTTCTTGACCGCTCCGTTGAAGCTTACTACTATTTTATACGACCCTATCTCGTCTACTTCCGTTACGTCGAGTAGATTGTCGTTCTCGTCGTATATCTTGTATATAAAGTCGGTGTTGTAGTCAAAGCTATCCGTCCCCGCTAGTCCTATCAATGAACTTATCTTCGGCGCATACGCGCTCTCACCGTCGGCTACGAATTCCCATTCGTCCCAACTTACGTATAAAAGCGCCGGCTCTATCTTCCACTCTATTTGCTTACCTGTTATCGTATTATCCGCCCATGAGCAGTTTATAGTATCGATTAGCGTAACTGTCGCTCTGTAAGTATTTACGTCTTTGCCCGTTCCGCCGTCTACTATCTTCATTAAAAGCGGATTGAACGCTTCGCCTAAGAACTCTTCCAATACCTTTGTAGTTCCGTCATATAGTATTGTTCCCGAAGTATAAGTCGGTATTTCTAGCAATGCTTTGGTAATATCAAAGCTACATTCCTCGCCCTCTACTACCGTGTACGCATCTCCCAAAGATACGCTGACTTTATAGTGCGTACCTATATTTATTGTTGTTGCTTCCGTATCGCCAAAATATGTTATTAAATTACTGTTGACAGCTATTTCTGCTCCTGTCTCCGCATTGTATACTTTAGCTACTACAGGATGCTGTCCTGTGCCGGAATACATTAGCGTAGTCGTATTCCACTCCACTTTTACTTTTATCGTCGATGCTATCTTCATAGTCAATACAGTAGGCTTAGCGTAGAAATCTGCAGATGCTGTCATATAGGTTATCGTTACCGTATACGTACCTATATCCGTAGGATTCTCTACCACCTGATTGGTGAATGCATTCCTATACTCGTATTCTATTCCCGTAATCTGTCCGCCCGTCATGGTAATAACGTCATTATTGCTCATTGTCGGCAATTTCTTTACAGCGCCGTCATACTCATATACTACCGTGCCGTCGCCGTCGTTGTCGTCAAAGTTGAACGGGTCTGTCAAGTAAGATATATCTATAGGGTCTACGGCTATCAGTTGCGGTTGGGAATAAACCGTGGTTGCGCCAAACTGCACTCCTACCCTTATATACATTCCACCCTCTACTACTTTGAGCGTGGTATAACTATTGACGAAATTTCCTTCTCCGTCTAATTCTCCGTACTGTATTACGTAATCTCCATACGGTATTACCTTATTACTGCTGGCAGTAATGCCGTCCCTCTCGCCCGTATACTTACCCGTAACGGTAAGACTATCTCCGCTTGTTATCATATCCAATGCCGTAAACTTTGCCGTAGAACTTACGACAAGCGTAACTTCGGAAAGTTCGGTTGCGCTCAACCACTCTGCCGTGAGAGTTAAGTTGCCCGTTACTCTGTCTTGCGGTATCACTGTGCCGTCGTCTAAAGTCTCGCTGAAAAATCTCCATGCACGCTCTACTCCGTCGCGGTCAGTGAAGTACCAACCTACAAAGAGCAATTCGCCGTTGGTAGGATCGTTGGGTTGCTTGACGAACTTGCCGTAACCGTACTCCTCAGGATCGGGCATAGGCGCAGTATTGCTGTTGCTGTTAGCGTCAAAAGTAACCGTATATTTTACAGGTACAAAGTATACGTATATATTGAATTCTTCCGTCACATTGTTATACGTTCCGCTGTATAGAGCTTTGCCTGACGAATCGGTTACTATTGGAGCTCCGCGATAATCAGGGTCTGCTTGCACTTCGTCCTCGTCGGCAAGGTACGGCGCAAGTCCGCTGTCCGATATACCTGCAAATGAAGCGTTATTTGCAAGCGCATCCAAATATACTTGGTTAAACTCATAAATTATCTGTTGCGCTCCGTAATTCTGACTGTACTCCAGTTCCGCTTTTAGTAGTTCAGTAATCTCAGGAAAGATAAACGTAACGTACAACGTTTCGGAGTCAAAGGTAACCGTCAACTCTACGGCCTCGTCGTAGTTGTCTGTATCCGTAGGTACTAATTTTAGAATTTGTGTATTCTCGCCTTTGACAACAGTATTCGACGCAAGAGCGTTCTTCCAGGAAGTACTGCTGAGCGCAACGCTTACTTCCGCGCTGTTCTTAGCCGTAACTGTATATGTGACGTCTTTCACCTGCATGCCGTAATATGCGTCATTAGTGACTTCAAAGCTATTTATTGAAATAACGCCTTTGTTTATAGTGACAGTCTTAGTTTCGTCATTATCACTTTCACCGTCGTAAATCCATAACGGCTCTTGTCCGTCTTTTACTCTATACTTAAAAGAATAATCTCCGCTGTCTTTTACCGTCTTAACTGACAATACTCCGCTTGACTTAACGCTTTCTGTAGTTTCTTTATCCTCGCCGTTTTGCAAGAAATAATAGGTCGTAGTAGGTGACGGCATTACGTCGAATGAGTGCGTAGCTTTTGCCGTCAGAGTTATGCTCTTCACACTGTCATAGGTAATCTCTCCGACACCGTCCTTTAGAGTTAAACTGGTACTTATTCGAGAAGAAACGTAATCGTCAGGCAAAGTCCA
>JAIDUT010000032.1 GCA_029060065.1 Clostridia bacterium
GTATTCTAATTATAATTAGAAGTCAAGTATTTTTCTCTAATTATTGTTAAAATTATTTTAATATGAAGGAATTTGATAGAAAGGTATTTGGAGAAAGGCTTAAATCTTTGCGAACCGAAAAAAACGTCGGTCAAAATTTGCTCGCAAAAGACCTGAACTTAAGCAACGCTTCTATCAGCTATTGGGAAACGGGAAAACAAGAACCTTGCGCAGAGGCTATCTTCAAACTTGCGCAATATTTTGACGTATCCGCCGATTACCTTTTGGGACTTACCGACGATTAGCTTAACTATATTGACAAATAAACAAAACTAAAATATACTAAAACAAACGATATATTATAGCGAGGCTTGTATGCAAAAAAAGACGATACTGATAATTGACGACGACGTATATATCGGCGATATGCTACAAGAATTGCTTGAAAAGAACGGTTACGCTACGGCAAGAGCCTATTCCGGTACGGAAGCCTTGTACGTTCTGCAAAACCTTCGCCCCGATTTGATATTACTTGACCTTATGCTCCCGGGACTTAGCGGTGAGGAGCTTTTGCCAAAAATTCAAAACATACCTGTAATCATTGTCAGCGCCAAAGTAGATATAGACAACAAAGTCAATCTCTTGCTTTCGGGCGCGGTAGACTACGTGACCAAACCCTTTGATATAAAGGAATTGCTTGCCAGAATAAAAATTCACCTTAGAGATAACGTACGCCAAGGCGATAAGCTAGAATACGACGGCATAGCCGTTGACCTATCGACTTACGGCGTAAGCGCAAACGATACTCCAATCAAACTTACTAAGACAGAATTTGCGATACTGTATACCCTTATGCAGTATCCCGACAAAGTTTTTTCCAAAGACAGTATAATGATGCAAATCGAAGACCTTACACCCGACTGCGAAGAGAGTTCTTTGCGTACTCATATCGCAAATTTGCGTACCAAACTAAAAGCTGTAACAGGCAAAGATTATATTCAAGCGATATGGGGTATCGGATATAAATTAAAATCTTAACAAATTCTTGACAATTATTTATAAAATCCTTGATTTCTATACGATAATATAAGAGTAGTAATTAAAGTACAAAATCAAAGGAGACTTTTATGGAATACTGTCTAACTGTAGACAATTTATCTAAAAATTACCGTAAATACCTCGCCCTAGACGGCGCAACCATGCGTGTGCCTATAGGCGCGATTTATGGCTTTATAGGCAAGAACGGCGCAGGTAAAACTACGCTGATACGCGTTATCAACGGTCTGCAATCCCCCACGAGCGGTACTTACTCGATCTACGGCGCGACCTATTCGAGCAAACAGATATATGAGGCGCGCAAGAGAATGGGCGCAATCGTCGAATCCCCCTCGCTATACGGACTAATGACGGCAAAGGATAATCTCAAACAGCAGTATTTATTACTAGGCAAACCGTCATTCGACGGTATCGACGAGCTTCTTGAAATGGTCGACCTCAAAGATACAGGCAAAAAACTCGTGAAAAATTTCTCTTTAGGTATGCGTCAAAGACTTGGTATCGCCATAGCGCTTGCTTCCGATCCCGACTTTGTCGTACTTGACGAGCCTATCAACGGACTTGACCCGCAAGGTATCGTCGAGATAAGAGAACTAATACTTAAACTAAATAAAGAGCGTAACATTACCTTTTTGATTTCAAGTCATATTCTTGACGAACTTTCTAAGATTGCCACACACTACGGCTTTATAGACAAAGGCAAGATACTAAAAGAAATCACGTCGGAAGAACTTTTCGCAAGTTGCAAAAAACGTATCCTATTCAAAGTTGATACGGATGCAAATCTTTGCTCTGCGCTGGACGAAACGGGTCTTGAATATAATCTCACTTCCCAATTAGAAGGCGAACTCTACGGAGAGATAAGCATATCGGCGCTCAGCGATATTCTCAAAAGCCACGGGATTACACTTCTCAAAGTAAGCGAAAGCGACGAAACTTTGGAGTCCTATTATATCAATCTTCTAGGGGGTGAGAAAGATGATTAAACTACTACGCGCCAATATGCTGAGAGTTGTCAAGAGCGTTACTTTCTGGATTTTACTGGCTCTGTATACACTATATCCCATTATCATCGCATTGCTACAAATCGATTCCTGCATACGTATATCAAGCGACAAGATGCTTTCGCTCAACTACGGCATAGAGGTCGTGCCGATGCAAGGCTTAATTATCGCACTATTATGCTCTATTCTTTTTAGTGTAGATTTCCATAACGGAACTTTAAGAAATAAAATTGTCGTCGGTCACTCAAGAACCAACATATATCTTGCAAATCTTCTGACAATGATGATAATATCTCTTGCGATGAGCGTGATATACATCATAATACTTTTTGCTTTGGGTATGCCGATACTTGGAAAATTCACGGAGTCCGCAAGTTTTATTATCTGGACAATAGTCGACGGCTCGCTTATGTTGATGGCGTACTCGTCTTTAATGACCTTGATAGCAATGACCAGCAAGAATTCCTTCGTCGCATTGATAGTATCTTTATTGGTATTGACTGCGGGGGCGTTGTTAGCTTACTATATGGACTATCTTGTATCTATACCGGAAGTAATAACTGTCGTTTATCGGGATGAGTTTGGCGAAGACCTTTTTACAGAAATGGTCAACGAATACGCTCCAAGCAAGGCGGTAAAGGTTTTCTGCAGATTTATAACCGACTTACTCCCTAGCGGACAAAGTTTGCAGATATCAGGTTACGATTGGAATCAAGGTTGGATATTTGATATGTTTATACGCGGAAAAATACACTACTGGCAAATGGCTCTCTACTCGCTAGGTTTCATATCTGTGACGAGTGGCGCAGGGATACTGATATTCAAAAAGAGCAATCTAAAATGACAATAACCTCCACAGGTCGCGTTGCGTAAATCTTGAGAGATTTGCGCAACGCATACCGCGTCTAAGAGTAAAAATATATAACAACTACGAGGATATTTTATGAAAGAATTATACGCTATGATTATATTGGCAGTGATATTTGCGCTGTCGACTTTTTTGCTTTTATTCAAATTGATTATTATGAAAAAAGGCGTCAAGGAAATCACTACTCAACTTCCCGTTTTAATTGATGGCGACACCAACGCTTTAATAAAAATATCTTCCTATGACCGCGAGGTGAGAAGACTTGCCACCACACTCAACGGCAGTCTTAAGACTTTGCGAGAAAAAGAACTTACTTATATCAACGGCGACAAAGAACTCAAAGGCGCCATAACTAACGTAGCTCACGATATACGTACTCCCCTTACCGCAATATGCGGTTACGCCGATATGATGAAAGAGGAAAGCAATCCCGCCAAGTTAGACAAATACCTGTCAATTATATCCGAAAGAGCAACCGCGCTAAAGATACTTTCGGAAGAATTGTTCAAATACTCGGTAGCAACAAATAAAGGCGCGAACAGTCAAGAAGTAGAAAAACTTGACGTAAACGCGCTTTTGCAAGACACACTCTTTTCATTCTACGCTAAATTCTGCGAAAGGGATATAATACCTGAACTCAATGCCGTTGAGGGCAGTATACCGAGAATAACGGACAAAAATTCTTTGACTAGAATTTTTTCAAATATAATCGAGAACGCCATTAAGTATAGCGACGGCGACTTCATAGTGACTGTAAAAGACGATGGAACAATACTCTTCTCCAACACCGCTCGCAATCTAAACAACGTCGACGTAGGCAAACTTTTCGACAGATTTTTCACTGTGGAGAACGGCAAACATTCGACGGGACTTGGCTTATCTATTGCCAAACAACTTACTAAACAATTAGGCGGAGAAATCTCCGCTCAATACCAAAACGATATGTTGACGATTATCTTGAAAATCTAAATTTAGTAATATCTTTGATTTTTGCTTGTAGGTTTGTCGGGCTGAGTCATTCCCACAAGCCCCGCCAAAAAATTAAGCATCTTACATGTTGCTATAAAATAAATGTGTATTTTTAAATTATAAAATATTTTACGACAATGTGTCGTAACTGAACGCAAACGCGTATTTACTCTATAATTGAATTACGGAGGTCAATATGAACACACAGAATATTAAAAATAAATAGATTAGCTGAAGCTATACAAAACTGTAATTGCGACATACCAAAACTGGCAAAACAATTAGGGATATCTCAAAAACGACTTGAAAATTATGCAAGCGGGAAAACTCTCCCGCCGATAGAAGTTTTTGCAAATATATGTAAGATACTTGATTTAGACGTAAATAAAATAATCCTAAATTACTAAATCGCTTAATGCCATAATAATATCAAGGTCCGCAGGCGCCCACTCTACGCTAGACAATTCGTTGGGCAAAAGCCACTTTTCGTCGATATGCTCAATGAGAGTATATGTATCGGAAATAGGTTTGCAAAGATAAGTATGCAAATTGACAAATACGTCGTCGTATTCGTAAGAAACGGACATAAACTTCTCGCCTACTTCGATATCGTAGTTCATTTCTTCGAGAAGTTCTCTTTTTAAGGCTTGCTGTGGCGTTTCGCCTTGCTCGATTTTACCGCCGGGGAACTCATACTTATACGCTACGGCTTTATTCTTATTCTCACCGCGCTTGACGGCTAAGATTCTGCCGTCGTTGATTATTATTGCGCCCACTACTTGCAAAGTTTTTTTCATAATATTAACCTATTATTTTTATACGGTTGAGATTTCTCCATTCGCTTCGCTCCAATCGTAATGACATAAAAACGCTTGTCTCGACCGCAGAGATTAGTTGTATTTTTGTCCGTGCTAGGGCGAGACGAAGTCGCCAAGTGTACTGTATGTACATGTCGACTTCTCGAGTTCCGACGTTAGGGCAAAAAGACGGCTGATATATGTGGTCGGTAGCCTAACTGCGATGTTAACTGAAAACCCAACTTGCATATCTCGCGCTTTGATTGGCGTCCTTGCAATATTTGTCCGCGCCTATTTGCTTTGCGTATTCTTCGGTAAGCACTGCTCCGCCCACCATAACTTTACACTGCGGACAATGCTCTTTTAGAAGCCTTACGGTTTCTTTCATATTCTCGACGGTCGTCGTCATAAGTGCTGACAGTCCGCAGAGTTTGATATTATTCTCCTTTACGGCTTCGACTACCGTCATTGGCTGTACGTTTTTACCAAGGTCAATTACCTTATAGCCGTAGTTTTCAAGTACCGTCTTGACAATATTTTTGCCTATATCGTGTACGTCGCCTTTGACCGTAGCAAGTACTATCCTGCCCTTTTCGGTGTCTGTACCGACGGGGAGATTTTTCTTAACTACGTCAAAGCATGCCTTGGCGCAATCGGCAGAAGCGATAAGTTGAGGCAGGAATATCTTGCCCTTTTCGTAATTATCGCCCACTCTGTTCAATGCAGGAATAAGGTAGTCGTCGATTACTTGCAAAGCGCCGTGTGATTTCAAAAGTTCTGCCGTCAAAACGCTAGCTCTGTCAAGCCCCTTTTCTATGCAGTAAAATATATCTTTCTCCGAACCTGCGCTTTCGCTCTTAGCCGTATCTTTTTTAATTATCTGCGTACCTGCGTAATCAGCATACTTAGCAGTATACGCCATACAATTCTTATCCTTGCAAGTCAGCACGTTGAAAGCGTCTACGGCTTGCATATTCTCGGGTATATTGGGGTTGAGAATTGGCAAGTCAAGTCCCGACTGCATAGCCATAGTCAAGAACGCGGTATTGACAATCTGCCTTGCAGGAAGTCCGAAAGATATATTGGACACGCCTAACACTGTCTTTATATTGTACTTGTTCTTTAGTATATCTATCGCCTTGAGAGTATTCAATGCTTGGTCGGGTTCTGCGCTGACGGTAAGCGTAAGGCAGTCGATATACACGTCTTCTTCTCTTATACCGTAGCTCTTTGCTCTTTCTATTATCTTCTCGGCAAGGCGAATTCTTTCTTCTACCGTCTTGGGGATGCCGTTTTCGTCGATAGTCAGACCAACTACGCTTGCGCCGTACTTGGCTACTATAGGCAATATGCTCGTCAAAGACTTCTCTTCAGCATTGACGGAATTAACGATTGCTTTACCGTTGTAATATCTCAAAGCGCTCTCGATTGCCTCGGGTTTTGAGCAATCGATTTGAAGAGGCGCGTCGGTAATGCTTTGGATATACTTGACCATATCGGTAAGCATTTGCTTTTCGTCAATTTGCGGAAGTCCCGCATTGACGTCCAGAATATCAGCTCCAGCTTCTACTTGCTCTATCGTCTGCGTAGCTATATAGTCGAAGTCCTTGTCCATAAGCGCTTGCTTCATAGCCTTTTTGCCGGTAGGGTTGATTCTTTCGCCTATTACCTTTACGCCGTCAATATACACGACCTTAGTCGAACTGCAAACTGCCGTCTTGTACTTTCTATTTCTCTTTCCAAGTTTTTTGCGCTTACGCAATTCGTCAAGTTTGGCTATATACTCAGGTGTAGTACCGCAACAACCGCCAAGTATCCCCACTCCCAAGTCAATATATTTTTCGTAAATTTTTGCGAACTCTTCAGCCGAAACCGAATAATTCATTTCGCTATCGGGAAGCCCTGCATTCGCCTTAATGAATACAGGCAAGTCGGTATTTTCCACAAGTCTTTGCATTATAGGATAAAGCGCGTCAGGTCCTAAAGAACAGTTAATACCGATAGCGTCAGCCCACGCGCTTGCGGTAATAGCAAACGCTTCTACGCTACAGCCTGTAAAAGTCCTACCGCTCTCATCGAAAGTCATACTTGCCATAACCGGCAAATCGCAGTTTTCCTTGACTGCCAAAAGCGCCGTCTTGAGTTCGTAAAGGTCGCTCATAGTTTCGATTACGACCAAGTCAGCCCCGTCTTTTCCTGCAATGACCTGCTCTTTGAAAAGTTCGTAAGCCTCGTCGAAAGTCATAGTTCCGAGCGGTTCGATAAGCGCGCCCGACGGTCCTATGTCCAAAGCCACAAGTTTATCTCCCGACGCCTGCCGAGCTATCTTCACGCCTGCTTTTATCAATGTTTTTACTTCTTCAGAATCTTTGAGTTTCTTTCTGTTTGCGCCGAACGTATTCGTATAAACTATATCGCTTCCGCTATCTACGTACTCTTTGCAAACGCTGTATATCAACTCGGGATTTTCAACATTCAATCTTTCGGGTATAGCTCCGCCTTCGAGTCCTCTCTTTTGTAGTTGAGTACCCAGCGCTCCGTCGAGCAATACTATTGAGTTTTTAATTAAATCGTTAAATATCATTTTCTTCGATACTATCCTTTTCGGTATTGACAACTTTGATTTCCGCAATTACCGCATTTCCCAATACACTTACTTAATTGCGTTTCTTCTTTTGCGGTTTCCTTTATACCCACTATTGCAGTCACAGACTTTTGGGGTGACATCATTAAACTTTCTTCGTTGAGAAATACGCCTATGCGTTTTTGCATTTCCAGTAATCTGACGAAGTCCTTTTGTTGAGATAGCGGAAAATCTCCGTATCCGCAAGAAAATCTCCAAGTCAACTGCTTTGTATTTTGGCTTTGCAGTTCCTCGCATAAATCGTCGCAATAACTCTCTATTGCGCAGATACTTGCGCTGTCTACCATTACGCCCAGCAAAGGATTTTCTTTCATCAATTTGGTGATCGTTTTTTCTATCTCAAAGCCGACAGTCGCGCCGAGAATATACGCCTCGTTGCAGTCCTCTAAGTGTTTTGCAATATCCTTTCCTTGCAAAATCATATTAGCACCTTTAAGCGAAAGCGGTTCTTTGACAAGGCTATACTTTTTGATTACGCTTCTCGGCGTTATTTTCTCAAGACAAAGCGATATTGCGACGTCGATATTCTGCTCAATATTTTCGCCGTATTCCTGTCCCTTGTAGCCAAGGTATCTCAAAAGTTCGCTCTTATCTATCTTCATAATTATTGAATACGGTTATTTTCCGCAGTTGAGTTTGTCTATTATAGGAGAAATATTTTCCGTAATTCTTCTTGCAACGTAAGCGTTGTTCATAATATAGAGATGTATACCGTCCACACCGCTAGAGAGCAAATCGACTATTTGGTCGGTAGCGTAAGCTATCCCCGCTTCCATCAGCGCCTCGGGGTCGTCGCCGAATCTATTGTACATACGGGCAATCTTGGACGGCAACTTTGCTCCCGTTGTCTTGACGATACCGCCGAATTGCGAAGCCTTAACGAGTGGCATAATACCAGCTTGTATCGGCACATCAATGCCCGCAAGACGTACCATATCTAGATATTTAAGATAGTCGTCGTTGTCGAAAAAGAGTTGCGAATTGAGGTGCGATACGCCCTTATCGACCTTGATTTTCATATGGCGAATATCCTCTACTATATTTACGCTCTCGGGGTGTCCCTCGGGATAGCATGCGCCCGCTACGTCCATATCGCTGTTTTGCTTGATAAACTCCGTCAACTGGCTGGCGTACTTGAAGTCGCTCTTGACTTCGCCTTCTATTCTGTCACCGCGCAAAGCAAGCACGTTCTCAACTCCTATATCCACAAGTCCTTGCAAAGCCTTTCCCACTTCCTCTTTGGTGGAATTTATGCAAGTAAGGTGCGCCAACGGCTCTATGCCGTACTCGTCTTTGACGATTTGCGCAATCTCCTTAGTGCGGGAATTTTTGCTACCGCCTGCGCTATACGTTATGGAAATATAGTCGGGGCTTACGTTCTTAAGTTCGGCTAATGTCTTATATATCTTGTTTATATCATCGTTTACTTTCGGCGGAAAAATCTCGAATGAATATACGACTTTTTTTTGTTTGAACAACTCGCTGATTCTCATATTGTATCTCCAAATATCTCTTTTGAACTTAATTCTAGCACAAATTAGAAAAATACACTACTTTTTGAATAAATTTTTATTAAAAAATAAATAAAATAAGTCCGCCTACTCTAAGCAAAGCATAAGCGGACATATAAAATTTACGCTCGTTTTAATTTTTATGATTTCTTCTCCTTGAAATCTGATTTATTAATATTATTAACGTTGCCACACCGATTACTAAAGCCACAATGAAATTTATATTGACAAATATAGAACTCTTATATAGCCAATACACCCCAGACTGTAGAGGTCTGTCGGTTTCCATAATATCTATTCTGTACCAAAATCCTGCAGATTGACCAAAAGTCAAATACCTATTAAGAGGCGGACATGCAATCGCATTAGATAAAGAAAACGACATAAAAGTGACGACCAAAGACACAATCATTATTAAACTTGATATTATAGTGAAGATACGGAATTTGGTATCTCTTTTTATTAGGCAGTACAAAATCACCGCAATAAGAATTAGAAACAGAATTACTTCTATGACCGCAAAGTAACCTGTAATATATTTATGTCCGATTGTAAAATAGCCCACAAGTATTTCTGATATCGCCGTAATCAAACATAGAATGGGAACTATCCACCACAAATTACTTTTCAATAATCTTTGCATAATTTCCCCTCGATTTTTATTATACATTATTCAGGAAAAATTGTCAATTTGTATATTAACAGGGACGGTGTCAATACTTCGTGACAGCTTCCCTTAATAAAGAGAATCTTTAAGCGGTGGGATTTCTCTATTACGCTACGCTTCAGTCGAAATGACAATATTCACGCTGGTACGACCGCAGAGATTAGTTGTATTTTCTGTCCGTGTGGGGGCGAGATGAAGTCGCCAAATGTACTATATAATACGTCCGAGATATGCGTCCGCTGTTCGGTGAGAAGGGAGTGGCGTAAGATTTTCACCGTGCAAAATTACGACACCTCCCTTCGAGCCGAACATTAACAAATAAGTTGACAAAAAAAATATAGAGTTATATTATATATATAATAAATTTATTTATAAAGTTTGGAGCGATTATGAATTTTATCGACGTTGAAAAAAAATGGCAAAAAAAATGGGCGGACACCAAGCTCTATTCCTTTGATAAGTCAAAAATCAAAGACAAGTATTACGTGCTTGAGATGTTCTCCTACCCTTCGGGCGCTAAGTTGCACGCAGGTCACTGGTACAACTACGGACCGTCGGACAGCTACGCGCGTTTTATGCGAATGAACGGCAAAGAGGTATTCCAACCTATGGGCTTCGACGCATTCGGTTTGCCGGCGGAAAATTACGCTATCAAGTCGGGTATTCATCCGCAAGATTCCACGCTCAAAAACATCGATACCATGGAAAAACAGCTCCAAGCTATGGGCGCGTCATTTGATTGGGACTACGAGATTAAGACGTGTATGCCCGACTACTACAAGTGGACGCAGTGGATATTCTTGCAACTTTACAAGAACAAACTTGCATACCGCAAAGAAGCTCCCGTAAATTGGTGTCCGTCTTGCAACACCGTGCTTGCCAACGAGCAAGTCGTAGACGGCGCTTGCGAGAGATGCGGAGCGACTGTAATAAGAAAGAATCTCACCCAGTGGTTTTTCAAGATAACCGAGTACGCAGAAGAACTGTTGCAAGGTCTTGATACGATTGACTGGCCGGAAAAGACCAAGGCTATGCAACGCAACTGGATAGGCAAATCCACCGGCGGAGAGATAGACTTTAAGTGCGAGAGCGGAGATACTTTCAGCGTATTTACCACAAGAGCGGATACGGTATTCGGCGTATCTTACGTCATACTCGCCCCCGAACACCCGCTAGTCGATAAGATTACCACAAAAGAGCAACTTGCCGAAGTAAAAGCGTATAAAGAGAATTGCGCAAAGATTTCCGAAATCGACAGAATGTCTACGACAAGAGAAAAGACGGGCGCATTCACCGGCGCATACTGTATCAATCCCGTAAACGGCGAAAGAGTGCCAATCTGGATAGGCGATTACGTACTCTACTCCTACGGCACGGGCGCGGTCATGGGCGTAGGCGCTCACGACGAAAGGGACTACGATTTCGCAAAGAAATTTAATCTGCAGATACGCAGAGTTATCAAGTCAAAGGACGGCTCGAATGACGAACTTCCATTCTGCGAATACGGCGTGATTTGCAATACCGGCACGCAGTTCGACGGTATGACGTCGGAAGAAGGCAAGGTGGCAATCGTCAAGTGGCTTGAGAGCAAAAAACAAGGACAGCTCAAGACCAACTACAGACTTCGCGACTGGCTAATCTCCCGTCAAAGATACTGGGGCGCACCGATACCTATCGTATATTGCGATAAGTGCGGTGAAGTAGCAGTACCCGAAAAGGACTTGCCCGTATCTCTTCCCTACAACGTGGAATTTAAGCCCAACGGCAAATCTCCGCTAGCAAGTTGCAAGGAGTTCATGAATACGACCTGTCCTAAGTGCGGAGGCAAGGCGACGAGAGATCCCGACACTATGGATACTTTCGTATGCTCGAGTTGGTACTATTTGAGATACCCCGACGCGCATAACGACAAAATGGCGTTCGACCCTGAAATCATCAATAAAATGCTCCCTGTTGATAAATACATCGGCGGAGCGGAACACGCTTGTATGCACCTACTCTACGCGCGTTTCTTCACAAAAGCGCTGAGAGATATGGGCTATCTCAAATTCGACGAACCTTTTAAGTCATTGATACACCAAGGCACGATACTGGGTACAGACGGATTTAAGATGTCCAAGTCAAGAGGCAACGTCATATCCCCCGACGATTACGTGAGCAAGTTCGGCTCAGACGCGTTCAGACTTTACCTCATGTTCGGCTTTAGCTACGTCGAGGGCGGTCCGTGGAGCGCCAACGGTATGGAATCAATCGTCAAGTTCTTGGAGAGAGTCGAGAGAATCGTAGACAAAGCTATTTCCCTACACAACTCCAACGAACAGATGGGCGCCAACGAGAAAGCTCTCAATTACACCCGCAACTACACCATCAAGCGAGTTAGCGAAGATATGAAAGCCTTCTCTTTCAACACGGCAGTTGCAAGAATAATGGAATACGTCAACGAGCTCTACAAGTACGACAATATCCCGTCAGAGAAGAACGCAAGTTTCTTCAAGGCTTGTATAAGCGACTTAATTTTGTTGCTTGCTCCCCTTGTTCCTCACATTGCCGAAGAACTCAATGAGAAAATGGGCGGTAAGTATTCTGTATTCGATATGACGTATCCCGTATGCGACGAGAAAGCGCTTGTCAAGGACGAATACGAACTTGCAGTGCAAATCAACAGCCGTATGAAAGCAAAGATAGTCGTACCAAGCGACGCCGACAACAAAGCTATCGAAAATATAGCAATGCAAAACGACGCGGTAAAGACGGCAATAGGCAATATGCAAGTCGTCAAAGTAATCGTCATACCAAAACGACTTGTAAATATAGTTTGCAAGCAAAAATAAAGATAAGAAATAAGAAATAAAATTATAGGGCTCTTAACAAATGCCCAAAAACAGAGGCTTGAATTAAGTAAGCGCGCAAATCAGTAGCAAGATTACCGCGCGAACTTAAAGAAAGACTCGTAAGGAGACAATATGTTAGACTTAAGATATGTATGCGAAAACATTGAAGAAGTAAAGCAAAGATTAGCTCATAGAAGCGGTAAGTTTGACCTAGCAGGACTTAGCGCTCTCGCAAGCGAGAGAAAGACGCTCATTCAAGACGGCGAAACAAAGAAAGCCACCAAGAACGCCGTATCCAAACTTATCCCCTCTCTCAAGGGCGACGAAAAGACGGCTAAAATCGCTGAGATGAAAGAACTCGGCGAGCAGATAAAAGCAATCGACGCAAGACTAAACGAAGTGGAAAGCAAGATAAGCGAGATTATGTTGACTATCCCCAACTTGCCAAACAAGGAAGTGCCTATCGGTAGTGACAGCGACGACAACGTCGAAGTAAGAAGATGGGGCGAGCCTACCAAGTTTGATTTCGAGCCGAAAGCGCACTGGGATATTGCCGAAGAAAAGGACCTTTGCGACTGGCCCAGAGCAAGCAAGATTTCCGGCGCAAGGTTTACCGTATACAAAGGTCTTGGCGCAAGACTTGAGAGAGCTATCTACAACTTTATGCTAGACACTCATACCGCCAACGGCTATACGGAGATTTTCCCGCCGTATATGGTAAACAAGAACGCTATGATCGGCACGGGACAACTCCCCAAATTCGCTGAAGATATGTACTACGTCAACAACGAAGGACAGGACTTCTACCTTGTCCCTACTGCGGAAGTACCCGTCACCAACTTACATAGAGAAGAGATACTCCCCTATGAAGCTTTGCCAATCAAGTATTGCGCTTATACCGCTTGTTTCAGAGGCGAAGCAGGTAGCGCCGGCAGAGATACCAGAGGTCTTATCCGTCAACACCAATTCAACAAGGTAGAACTTGTCAAGTTCACAACGCCCGAAACCAGTTACGAAGAGCTTGAGCATTTGACGAATTCCGCCGAAAAGATATTGCAACTTCTCGGCATACCTTATAGAGTAGTTTGCCTTTGCACGGGCGACTTGGGCTTCGGTTCGGCAAAGACGTACGACATCGAAGTATGGATGCCGTCTTATAACAGATACGTAGAGATTTCTTCTTGCTCGGACTACGAGGACTTCCAAGCAAGACGCGCAAGCATTAGATACAGAGATAAAGACGGCAAAGTTAAACTTGTGCATACCCTCAACGGTAGCGGTCTTGCAGTAGGCAGAACTACCGCCACAATTCTCGAGAACTTCCAGCAAGCAGACGGAAGTATCGTAATACCCGAAGTGTTGAGAAAATACATGGGCGTAGACAAAATTTAATAATCTATGAATATAGCAACTCTCCGCAAAAAGTCCAATAGGCTTGAGCCTAAGTCGTCCCAAAGAATTTGGGAGCTGGATTTTCTGCGGGGAGTTTGCGTTTTGTTGATGGTCTTTGACCATTTTATGTACGATATTGCCGACATGTTCGGTACGGCTTGGATAGCCACCGGCAAAGAAAACGTAATTCACATCGTACGTCTTGCGCAGGAATACATAAATAGTTCGGCATTGCGCGAAACTACTCAACATATTGTAGTATGGATATTCGCTCTGCTGTGCGGTATCTCCTGTTCTTTCTCCCGAAGCAATCTGAAAAGAGGCGTACAGGCGAGCATTATCGCGGGTATTATTACCATAGTGTCGTATTATATGGAAACGGTTATTAAATTCGGAATACTGCATATGTTTGCCTTTTCAATATTGCTTTGGTGGCTGATTGATACAATTTGCTGTCATAAAAAAATGATTACCGCAGGCGTATGCTTGTTTGTCGGCGTAATGATCATAACAATGAACCAAGGCTTTTTGGCGACTTACGCAAACGATATGCACGCCTTTAGCCAAGACAATCATCTGTATTTTATCGGCAAATTCATGCTCGGCGATCGCAGTAATTTCTTCTCGGGAGATTACTATCCGATATTCCCTACTACTGGATATATGCTGATAGGCGCGACGCTGGGCGTACTCTTATATCCCAAGAAAAAATCTCTCCTACCGCACCTAGGCAAATACGATTGGCATAAGCCTTTTGCCTTTTGGGGCAAGATTGCAATTTGGGTATACGCATTTCACCAAGTCGTCGTAGTCGTCTTGCTTGCGCTCATTAGCTTTATATTTATTACCCCGGGAAATTTTGTAATAATATAATGGGCGCATTATATTATTAATGAAATTTTGCCTAAGGCAAAATGAAATTATTAACTGCGTTAATAATGAAATTCTGCTTTCAGCGAAATGAAATAAAATCAAGAGCATTAATTCAATGCTCTTGATTTTGTTACGGATAATTATTATAATTCCATTTTTATATATACTTAATCTAATCCATTATAAATAATAAGTTGTCAAAATTACTTCATTTTGCCTTTGGCAAAACTTCATTCCGTCTTCGACGAAATTTCACTGCCCGCGCAGTGGGCAACTTCATACCGAAGAGCATTTCATATGCTCTTCGGTATATAGTAGCCTCCTCTATACGTCCTCCAATCTATCGGCGGATTGTCCTTATTTATTATCGGACAGCCGAAGTTATCGGGCGCAGGCGCGTCGAGAATTCTCGACGCTTCCTCTATCGAGGCAAACTCCTGCCAAGAGTTCATACCCTCTAAAGTATTGGTGATTACTCTGTGTCCGCAAAGCAACTTTCCGCCCACGACTTTGGCAAGCACTCTGCCGTTGACAGTTGACCTGAAGAATACGTCCTTGGGGATATCTATTTTTGGCTTGGCTACTCTAGGCATACTACTCTCCTTTCGGAGCAAATTTTTCTTCAAAATACTCCTGCCCTATTACGCGAATGTCGTACGCAAGATTCAGCGCCTTATATTTAGCGTAATGTTGAGGTTGCACGTACAATGTGGGTCGAGTTGCGTTACCATTGTAGTCCTCGCTGATAAAAGTTCGGTCGGTAAGCATATAGGAAATATCTCCCTTAATTATAACCCTTTTTAGATTGAAATTGTTATACACGGAATAATCTTCAATGCTCAAAATATTAGCTGGCAATGTCAATTCCTCTAAGTTTGATTCAATAATACAGTACGCGCTGAGGAATCCGATACTGTCGGGCAATATTAAGTTAACCAAACTTGTATTATTGGTTATTGCGTACGTATTTATTACCGTGCAACCGTTTTCTATTCTAATCAAATCTGCTCTGGGAGCAAAAATCAAAAACTTTTCGCCTTCAGAGTTTACATAAAGATAACCGTCTTTGCTGATACATTGCGGATGATTGTCGGGGAAATATATACCGCAAACGTTGGAACTGAACATCAATATTTCACATTGTTCAAAATCTGCTAAGTTGTTGCCAAAATGTATATGACATCCGCTCGGTATACCTGAAAACGTGATTTGCCCCAAAGCTGTGACTTTATACCCGTCGTAATACTCTGGCATGTATATATGCGAGTCGGTATGCTTGCCAAAAGAAGTAATTGTGCCTTTAGATATAACTACGTCGTCAGTCATATAGTTGAGATGCAATTCCATATCGCCTTCTACCGTGTCTTCATCCAAGTTCCATATCCGCTCGGTAGCCGGATTGTACCAACCGCCTACGAGCACGCAATATTGTGGCAAAGTATATTGCGGTGGCGTCAACTTCGCGCCTGAAAGCGTCAGTTTTTCTTCAATGAGTTTGCCATTGTCATAGTATTTCACAGTATACCACTTGAATTTCTCTACTTTCTCTAAGAACTGATTGCCGAACTGCTTCATTGCCTCGTCAATAATATCTTGGTGGATTTTGCGTAAATCTTCAAGTTGTTTCAACACTTCGGTAAAGACGTTGGGCGTTTCGTTGAGGTCCTTTTCAAGTACGCATAGCGAGCCTTCTACGTCAAATGCTTTGCAGTTCTTGTTTATGCTCTTGAATACTATAGAATTATCGTCGGGATCGTAGCCTGTAAGTTGCATGTCTACGTGTCCTCTAAACTCCGTGAGGTTGTTGGGCACGGTAAAAGAGATTCCGCCGTCGGCGTAATTAAGTATAGGCGAAATATACTGCGCTTTTGGAATACTCTTGCTGTTGTAACAAATAAACTCTAAGCAATAATTATATCTCTCGGCGTCACTCGCAGTAGACGTGATAACCACCGTATCCGATAGAGAGTTGTTCTGCGCCAAAGTATAACTGCGATACGCTTCAAGTAACCCCGATTCACTGTGATATTTGTATTTTAGAATCATTTACTTCTCCATTCTTAGGGGAAAGAGCGAAGACAACTTTATAATATACCCGGATAAAAAAATGTCAAGGTTTATATGACTTAATTTCAAATTGCCTCTTGAAAATTAATTTAATAAATGTTATAATTAAAAAAACTAACATAGAAATTTCTATTCATTTTAATTGCATACTACGACGTTTCGCACAATGTGTCTATAAAGAAAATATAAATAAAAAGGAGAATAAATATATGAGAAAATTTAGAAGCCTTTTTGTATCAATTATGTTAATTTGTATATTGACAACGTCAGTATTCTTATGCGCTTGCGACAAAGACGACGACCAAGATTGGATAAAAATACATAATTACTCCAGTTTTAGTCTTAAGTATTCAAATTACTCCACTAAAATCAATTCCGTAGAAGATATAACGACTCTTTGCGACGAAAATTCTTCTCCAATTTTCAAAAAAGATAGTTACGATCGAAATATAGATATTATAACAACGTTGAACGAATATGACGAAGAATTTTTTATGGATAAATCCTTAATCGTGCTGTTTAGACTTAGAAATGGATTCCCCTTTTATGTAAAAGATTTTGAAATCATAGACCAGTCTTTTAATATTACGTTAGCAAGAGATTTGCCCAAAGAACCTGTTGCGTATCCAGGCGTTTTTATTAGTAGTATATGCGTATATATATTAGAATTTGATAAAGAAAAAGTAAAAGACGTTACACAAATAAACGTACAAGAGATACTTATTCAAAAATAAAATACAGAACAAAGCAGTTTATCTCCCTAATTTTTCGGGGAGATTTTTTATAAAAATAAATCCGCCGAAAATTCGACGGACACTCTTCATACGTAAAATCATTTTTAAGCAATTTCTTCAATCTTCAAAGCAAATCTTTGTCCATTGAAAAAACTAAGTACCAAAGACTGCCCATCATTTGTAAAAGTTCCGCAATAATACTCTTTTATCAAGACCTTTAGGTCAATGAGTAAATCTTGCGTACCAATCTTTGGCTTTAGTTCATAGTTTGCATCTTCCAACTGTGTAGTTACCATGTATTTATCCTCCTTTTATTATTATGCTCAATGATTTATCTCGCTGGCATATTTCTATCATAGCACCTCAACTTCGAAAAATCAATTAAATTTAGGGACTTAAGGTGATAATTATAGCGTTAGGAGAAGAATTAGTATGGAAAAATCGTCGAATTTTGTCGAAAATCTCAACGAACTCATGTTTGACAAGCAAATAAAAATCAAAATTCTTTGCGAAGAACTTGATATTAGCTTATCACAATGTTATAGTTATCTGAAAAATGAAAGTATGCCATACCTGACAACGATTATTAAAATAGCCGACTACTTTACCTGTTCAATAGATTATTTATTAGGTTTGGCGCCATATCTAATAGATGATAAACTAAATTTTACTCCGCCTTTCCATATTGCTTTTGCTAAAATACTAAAAGAAAATAATATATCAAGATATCAATTAAATAAGGAAACTCAAATAGCAAAATCGGCTCTCGATTATTGGTATCACGGCAAGCGTGTTCCTACTTTAGACAGCGTTATAAGACTTGCTAAACATTTCGACTGTACCATTGACAAACTATTATGTCGCGAGTATAGATAAAAGTCTTTTGTATTAGACTTTTAACTATCGTAATCGTAAGCAATCTTGTTTAGCTTCTCTCCACGCAAATTTTTGATATAACCGTCCTCGACTTTACAATACCAACGTATATCTTTATTTGGCAAATCGTTAAATATGAATTCATCTGTGCAATCACTCTCTTCGACCACTTCCATATCCTTGACGTGTATATACTCTACAATATCGTCTTTAAGTTCAATATAATCCCAGTTCTCTGCTGTAACCGGCGTAGGGTCGGTAAAAGCCACTTGGAAACTTCTAAATCTTATATGCGCTTCAACGATAGTTCCCACCATCCCTTTATATATCCCGTATTTTTCATACTCGGGATTAGATACTAAAATCTTAACTTTATCAAACATTTTCATTTCGCCTTTCCTCCTATAAACGTGTTGCATTTTAACTTCCCATTAGAAAAAACCATCCAACCGGATCTAACTCTATATATTTTATTTGACTTTACTCCACCGCCCTCAATGTCCACAAACACATTGATTGCAACACCGTAATTTGTTATACCCAAAATTGCGTATTGCCCCAAACAATAGTTTTCGATAATTTTGTTTTTCAAATATTCTAAAAACTTTTCGTCAGGCTCATGACCAAGCGCGCGAATCCATTCCGATTTATCCTTAAACAACCATTCCTCTTTGCCTTTCGGACAAATAAGCTCAATATCTGATTCATTGGGCGTGGGAATTTTTATCTCTTTGCAATGACAGTTATAGTGGTATAACCCTATCTTATTTTTGCTGTCATTCAAGACTTGTTCGATTGAATATTCCATAGTGTCAGGTTTTTTATTTTTTTCATTTGCAAACCAACATTGATTTACCGCAATGCACTTCACACAATGCTTTTGCGTTATCGGACCTTGTATTCCGCTTTCATAATCAAAGTCGTCGATAACTACGTTATTCAATTCGTCAACTACTTTTATCCAATCATTAGACCAATTTACTAACATTATACACCTCAATATGATTATTTCAACTAAATCATATAGCGAAAAAATAAATTGGCAATAGTTTTATGACAATTTTTTAATAGGAAAAATTAGAATTTAATTTTACTGATTAGCTAATCTAAACACCACCACACTGGAGTCGTCTGTAAGCCCCATAGCTTTGGCTTGGTTGATAATCTCGTCGCAAATCTGCTGAGGATTGAGCGTAGCGAGAGAATTGACGATATGTTTAATACCCGCAAGGGTAAGCGTATCCATTATACCGTCGCTGAACATTACGACCATTTCGCCGACGGAGAGAAGCTGACGGTTGACGTGAGGCGTGGCTTCTTCGACAATTCCAAGCGGTAAAGCGTGACTGTCAATAATTTGAATACTGTCCAATCTCTTAATTACGCTTTGCACTCCGCCTTGTTTGATAAAGTCCGCCGTGCCGAGTTCCAAATCGACTACGCACATATCCAATGCGTTGAAGTTATCTTTGGAAATTACGGAAAGAAGTCTATTGACGAGTTTTAGAGAATTGACGTTGTCAAAGCCGGCTTTGTAATAAGAACTGACCATATTCAAAGCTCTTTGGCTTCCCTCGCGCGCTTCTACTCCGCTACCCATACCGTCGCACAGCGCAATCAAAACCTTGTCGTGCTTGAGTTTGGTTACGGTATAAGTATCCCCCGACGCGGGAGAATCGGGCTTGACGCAAGAAGCAGTAGCGTACGTGACAGTATACTTAGGCGTATTGACAAAAGTCATGCAATATCTGCCGTCAATGGTCTTTTTCTCTTCTTTGACTTGCATCTCGGTATTGGTAAGTTTCGACAGCACTTGCAGAAGCGCTTTTTTCTCCCTGTCCTTTTCTCTGACGATAAGAGATACGGTATGCTTGCCGTTCTTGACGATAGACATAACGTCGCTACATACGATATTGTTGTAGCCCAGTTCTTCGACTATTCTCTCATCGAGTTTGTCGTCGATATTTACTGTGCTTTTGACTTCTTCGCCAAGCTCCGACAAAAATTCGCACACGCCCATAAGCTGAGAAGATATGAGATTTTGGTCCACTTCCAGTTCTCTGCCGGAATTGTATCTCACGTCGTAAGATTGCGCCGTTTGGTTACACGTGGCGAGCAAGGTAGGAAGTTGTATACATTTAGAAGAAATGACGGTAGGCAAATCTTCGAGCGTAGCTTTGCCCGAAGTCAACACAGTGCGTACTACGCCTTCCAACGCGCCCGAGAGTTCCATACCTATCATACTTTGGCAATACTCTCTATTGATACAGTTTCCGCACGTCTTGAGCATAACTTCCTCTGCAAGGCTCGGCGCGGCTTGCATAGGCGGAGCGTAGCGCACGACGTTTTGGGAATACACTTGCGACATCTCTCCGAACACTCCCGAAACCGTACTCAGACGGCTTGCCAAATCTCTGCGCGTTCTGTTGACGAGTTCCTTGGCGCTCTGTCTGCCGTCGCCGAGTTTGAAAGACGGAAGTTTTGCCATGACCTTATCCGTAAGCGAGGTGGTAATTAATATACCCACCGTAAAGCCGATGAGATTGAGCCAGTACACTCCATTAAAGGCATTGAAATAGACACCGCACACAATATGCACCATTACCGAAGCCAAGGACGCTACCCATTTGTTGACGACAAAGACGTACGCCACGAAGAATATAAGCATAACCGCGCCCAAATTAGCAAGGTTGTGATTGCCAAGTCCACCGCCGAGAGCAATCGCCCCTATTATGACAGCGCCTTGCGAGAAAGAAAAGTTGCGGAACGCGTAAGGAATCGCTAGTCCCAAAACAAGATAATATATATTAAATCCGAAAATATCCAGCGAATACGCTCCGCTAGCCACGACAGCCAAGAATACGAATCCGCCCACTTTTTCGTCAACGCTCAAGCGTCTGCCTATACCCCTTATGCACACGGCGTAGCATATCACGCAGAAGAGCATAGCCACGACTATTTGCGATATGAGAAATATTATAAATTCCAGCGTAGCCGTTACCTTAAAGTCAAGTACCGCTAAGGGCAATACGCACAGCACGCTATAGCATATAAGCGCCTTAAGTCGCATCGGACGGGCAAAGAGATAATGCAAGTACTTTGCGACCAACAAGATTACTATTGGCGCGACCGCGTAAAATATTCCAAATAGCGAATGGTCAAAAATAAGACAAATTGCAAGATAGCTTGGGCATATCACTCCCACGCTGAACCTGCAATAAAACAGCGCCACCAGCAGTGGCAACGCGTATCCCCTATAGTCGCCTACTATTTGCGCCCTTTGGCACAATACCATAAGCAGAATGACTAATACGTAACTTTTGACGTATTTTAATGCCGTGTTGACCTTCATAACTCCACGATAACTCATAAGCAATGACGAATTATGCAAAGTCTTGCAGTATCTCAACTTTTTTTGTAGATTTATTTCTTTATATAAAAAGTCCGCTTGATAGCGGACTTCTTTCGACGTTTACTATTTTGGTTGAATGGTTGCTCTTATTCTGCGAATACCTGCCGAAGACGACTGTTCTTTCTCTATCTTGAAATGACCGAGCTGTCCTGTACGTTGAGCATGCGGTCCTCCGCAAATCTGCAAGTCTACGTCGCCGATTTGGTATACCTTGACAATCTCTCCGTAACGCGAACCGAATACGCCGACTGCGTTCTTTTCTCTCGCCTCTTCGATAGGCATTTCCATACATACGACGGGGATATCTCTAGCTATATTATTATTGACTTCTTGCTCTACGGCTTGCTTTTCCTCGTCCGTCAACGGGCGCGGGAAATTAAAGTCGAATCTCAATCTCTCGGGGGTAATGTTACTGCCCTTTTGCTGAATATTCTCGTCGCCAAGCACTTTCTTAAGACTTGCGAGCAACAAATGCGTAGCCGTATGCAAGAACGTCGTCATTTCACTGCTGTCTGCAAGTCCGCCTTTGAACTTCTGCTCCGCGCCTTGTTGCGATTTCTTGATATGCTCCTCTTGAGCGAGTTTGTATCCCCCTATATCTACGCCAAAGCCTTTCTCTTTGCAAATCTCCACGGTCATCTCTATCGGGAAGCCGTAAGTATCGTAAAGCCTGAATGCCGTCTTACCGTTGAGCGTATCGCCCTTGACGAATTGCAAAACCTTATCAAGCTGTTTTATACCGTCTTCCAAGGTCTTGGAGAACTTGTCAATTTCCTTTTCGAGTTCTTCATATATCTTAGCGCTGTTGACCTTCAATTCCTCATATACGTCCTTGTATTGTTCGACGTACAACTTGGCAATATCCACCAAACTTTGCGGTTGGATATTCAGCTGACGGGCAAATCTTACGCTTCTGCGAATAAGTCTACGTAATACGTATCCTTGGTCTACGTTGGAAGGTACGATACCTCTCTCGTCGCCGAGCAAGAACGTAGCCGTGCGGATATGGTCGGCAATTATACGCATTGCTCTCGTATCTTCGTCGTTTTCGCCGTACTTCTTACCTGCAAGCTGTCCAATCTTGGCAATCGCGCCGGCAAACAAGTCTGTTTCGTACACCGACTTAAAGCCGTTGAGCATACATATAGTACGCTCCAAGCCCATGCCCGTATCTACGTTGCGTTGTGAGAGTTTCTCGAACTTGCCGTCCGCGTTGCGGTTGAACTCCATAAATACGTTGTTCCAAATCTCTACCCACTTTCCGCAATCGCAACTTGGGTCGCAATGCTCTGAGCAAACCTCTTTGCCTGTATCAATAAATATCTCTGTATCGCTTCCGCAAGGACCGGTAGCGCCTGCGTACCACCAGTTGTTGGCTTTTGGCAAATAGAATATTCTGTCTCTGGGTATGCCGAGGCTTGCCCAAGTATCTGCCGATTCTTCGTCGCGCGGACAGTCCTCATCGCCTGCGAATACCGTAACAGCTATCTTCTCGACCGGAATCTCCAATACCTTTGTCAAGAACTCGAACGAGAAGTTGATAGATTCCTTTCTGAAATAATCTCCCAGCGACCAGTTGCCGAGCATCTCAAAGAAAGTGCAGTGCGTAGCGTCGCCTACTTCGTCAATATCTCCCGTACGCACACACTTCTGCACGTCGCAAAGTCTTTTTCCTCCCGGGTGCTTTTGTCCCAAGAGATACGGCACGAGCGGATGCATTCCCGCCGTCGTGAAGAGCACTGACGGATCATTCTCGGGAATAAGCGAAGCCGATGGAATAATCTTATGACCCTTGCTCTCAAAAAACTTCAGATATTTTTCTCTCAATTCGTATGACTTTATTTCTTTCATAACGTACCTTCTTGAATTTTTTACAACTCTATTATATATAAAGCAACTTCAAATAGCAACTGATTTAATCGGACGAATATCAAAAAAGACGGTCGCTTATCGCGACCGCCTTGGCTTTTTATCTTCGGTAGAGCGTTATTTCATCTCGTGTAATTGCCTTTGTCGTCATTAGTAATTCATATACCTTCTTTTGTGTAAAAGGTTATTTACTGATATCAATCGGTACGCAAAGCTATTACAGGGTCTTTCTTTGCAGCCGCTCTTGACGGAACGATACCTGCTATCAACGTCAGCACTACGCTAAGACCTACCATTAACAGCGCATGCAACGGGTGTAGCATACAGATATTATTGATCATCGAGCCCAAAAGATGATTGATAACCAAATTGATAGGGATACTCAACAGATACGTGACAAGCACGCCTATTGCTCCCGCCGCCAAACCTATGATAAAGGTTTCGGCATTGAATATATTGGATACGTCCCTCTTTCTTGCGCCGAGCGAACGAAGTATGCCTATCTCCTTGGTACGCTCTACGACCGACACGTAGGTAATGATACCTATCATTATCGAAGATACGACAAGCGATACCGACGAGAAACATACCAGCGCAATAGTGATAATCTTAATCATTTGACTTATCATATTTATCATTATAGCCGCGCTGTCGGTATATTTGACTTGTTGTTTAGTTTCGTGCGTATCATTCCAAGCGTCAAGGTCTTTAAGAACTAAGTCTTTGTTGTCAAAATCGCTTGCATATATGCTGATAGAACTTGGAGTTGAGCATACGCCTATCATTTGCGAAACAACTTTTTTCGTCATTGCCGTAGAAGAACCGCCCATTATACTGCTCATCAAATCTCCATAAGCAGAATTAATATCGTAATCAGTTCCGGTAAGAGGATTGTAATTCCATTCCTTTTGCGCAGCAGCTATCTCGCTATCTTTAGATTCTTCTCTCATAAGCTCGGTCAGCTCTTGCGTATACGCAACGCCGGGTTGTATAGGCGCGTAGTCCTTGCCCTCTTTCGGACGAAGAATACCTACGATTTGCGCTTTATGAACGTCTTTATTTCCGCTTTCATACAAATCTCTGATAGCCTTGCCGGCTCTTTCAGTGAAATATTCATTGCCCGTATTTTCATTGACAGCGCCCTTTACGTATTGCGCGTTGGCGTTTGGAATAAGGAAAGATACAGCTTCTTTTGAGCCGTTGTTCCCTAAAATATCAACGAAATTTTTATCGGATACGAATGTTCCGCCCAACACTGAACTAAAGCCCATACCGTCAAGATAAGTTGACAAAATGGAGTTGGTGTTGTCCACTATAAGCACGAGGTCGGTAGGAGCTTCCGGATATTTACCGCCGATTACGTCAAAATTGCTTTCGATATACTTCCTGTCGCCCACAAGTTCTTGCCAGTTTACAGTTTTGATTTTGGTAATGTCCGTAAAAGATAACTTGCCTACGTTATCGTTATTTTTGTTGATTACGGAATAACTGTATCCATAGTTGTAATATACACTGTCAACAAGACCTTTTTCTTGCCATTTCGTCTTCTTCTCGTCAACGTACGCAATATATTCTTCACTCAAATCATTTTCATGAGCCATCTCCGTTAACTTACTTAGCAAATTGTTTGAATATATTTTCTCGTCTACCGGATATTTATCCTTGCCAGAATTCATCATAGACATATACATGCTCATCAAATTCTCTATACTTGTTGAACTTGACGTTATTGTAACGGGATAGCCCGATAGCATTGTCTTTTGCATATTGTTGATATACGACGAAAATCCGTTGGAAATCGCAAGTACCAAAGCTACGCCGATAATACCTATCGACCCTGCGAACGATGTCATGAAAGTTCTGCCTTTCTTTGTCATAAGGTTGGTAAAAGACAGTTTGATTGCCGAAGCAAAAGACATCGACGTCTTTTTAAGCAAATTCTTACGCTGTTTTTTAGCCTTATGCTTAGAGAAATCTATCTTTGCAATCTTAACTTTCTTTTTCTTCTTACCCTCGCCCTCTTGCGTATCGCTCTCTAAAACTTCCCCGTCAAGTTTTGTTTCGATTAGAGTTTCTTTTACGTCGTCAGTAGCCTCGTCTGTCGTCAGACTATCTTGTACGTTTTCTTCCTGGTCTTGAGCGGATTTTTCCATTTCCGACGAATACGGATTGGTATCGTCTACTACTAAACCGTCCTTTAAGCGAACTATACGGTTGGAGTATTGCTCTGCGAGTTCGGGGTTGTGCGTAACCATGATAATGAGCTTGTTGTAAGATATCTCTTTGAGTATCTCCATTATCTGCACACTGGTAGTTGAATCCAACGCGCCGGTAGGCTCGTCGGCTAGAATGATACTTGGATTGTTGATAAGCGCTCTGGCAATAGAAACTCTCTGCATTTGACCGCCGGAGAGTTGGTTAGGCTTCTTATGTATGTGCTCGCCCAAGCCCACGTCTTCGAGAGCTTTAACTGCGCGTTGACGTCTTTCCTGCTTGCTTACGCCCGCAAGCAAAAGCGCCATTTCCACGTTGGTGAGAATATCAACGTGGGAAATTAGATTGTAACTTTGGAAAATAAAGCCTATTCTGATATTGCGGTATGCGTCCCAATCTACGTCGGAATAGTGCTTAGTAGAAATGCCGTCGATAGATAAATCGCCGTCGGTATATCTGTCAAGACCGCCGATAATGTTGAGCATAGTAGTCTTTCCGCAACCCGACGGGCCCAGAATTGATACGAACTCGCTCTGTCTGAACTCCAAATCCACGCCTTGGAGTGCAGGAACAGTATCCCCGCCGTTCAAGACGTAGTCTTTTTTGATATTTGTCAACTTCAACATTCCGCCACCTCTATCTCTAGCCTATGTATTATATTTTTCACAAAAAGTTTGTGTGATAAACCTATGTTCCCTAATAAACCAAATAAAAATATTTGTATCTTAAGTTTAATATTTTTAATTGGCAAAATCAAGACCTTTATACGCTATTTTACAAGATTTTATGTAATATTTACATTACAACTTTTAATGTAAAATTTACGTATAATACAAAAACGCAACCCTTACGGGTCGCATTTTTATCGCGTAATTTCAGCTTTTAGACGTACTCTCCGTTTCGGACGTTAAATTTAAGCGTAACCGGCTTGCCGTTCTCCTCAAATACCGTCTGCATAATATCTTTATCGACAAACTCTGCGGAAATTATCTTTATATCCTTTTGCGCAAAAGTAGCTTTAAGCGCGTCTTTCTGCTCTTGACTGTAGGTGCTTACGTCATCGGAGATAAAGAGCAGGCTCCCGAAAGTCGAGTTAATCTTTGCCACGAGCTTTCGTTGTTCGAAAGACATCTTCATATTGTAATCTCTCAGCAAAAAGACGTCGGGGTCGTTCATCCATGCCCTGCCGTTGAGGTGACGGCGGAAAACCGTATTACAAATAGTATGCGGAGTGGATACGTCATCTCTTATCTTGTGTTTTTTATTCTTCCAGGAAAGTTCTACGTCGGAACCTATACGGCAATAGTCCACCTTGCCGAAAGCAGGCATAAGCGGAACTCCGCAACCGAGTATCAACTTGTCCTTACAACATTCTCTCAAAAGGTCCATAGCGTCGCACATTATCTCACCGCGCGTCTTGTTGTGAATCGGCAATACGCACGCGCCGTACAAAAAGTCGAGTTTGACAAGGTCGTAACCCCAGTCGTTTAGTACCACGTCAAAGACGTGTTTTATATACGCTCTAGCGCCCTCGTTGTATATGTCGAGAGAATAAAAGCCTCCCCAATTATGTCCCGTATTATACGGCTTGCCGTACTTGTCCTTAATAAACCATTCGGGATGTTCTTTGAACAACTTGGACTTCCTCACGCCTGCAAAGGGAGCAAGCCAAAGTCCTGCTATCATACCTTTAGAATGAATACTGTCGGCTACGGCTTTCATACCGTTTGGGAACTTAACCTTATCTGTGACAAGCCAATCGCCTATGTTCTCCTGATAACCGTCGTCGATTTGGAAGCAATCGAACTTAATATCTTGATTTGAGATAGCGTCCAAGTCGCGATTGATAACGTCTTGGCTGATACGGTTGTAATAATTATACCAAGAAGTATATCCGCATCGCTTTTTATCCTCGCGGGATTTCACGCCCATTTTATCGAAGTATTCGTCAAATGCCTCGTCGTATTTCCCGCATATATGCGCAAGTTCCAACATCTTGTTTTCGCCAAAATACACTACGCTTTCCAATTCTTTGGATATAACTACCTCTTTATTGTTGCAATCGAAAGTAACTACCGTATAGCCGTAGCGTTCGTTCAAAGAACCGAATATCTCCACGTCCTCGCCACGACGCACGTAGCCGTACGACCAGCCGTAGAAAATTCCGCTTTTTCTGGGGTACTTCCAGAAGAGTATATCTCCCGATTTGGGCAGTCCGATTCTTTTCAAAGGCGTTTTTGTGACAAGAAATTCCGTCAATCTCGTCAATTCTCTCATTTTGCCGTTTGGCTCATACTCCATACTGTCCGTCCAGCTTTGGTAGCCGTTGACAAAAATTCTGTCCTTTTCACCGTACTCATACGGCAATATAATATCGAATTTAAGAAATGTTATTTTAACTTTAGCGTTGAGGACGACTTTCAAGACTCCGCCGTCTACCTTAGCGTCCAATGAAAAATGCTGACAATCGCATGAGTTGCAAATATACGTTTTGCCTTCCGCCTTGTACTTTATACGGTATTTGATTTGGGCTATATCCATAACTCGCTCCTTACGTTGATATTTGCTATTTTGCACATATCTATTATAGTATACCGCTTAAGCATTTTGTCAATAGTAAAAAACTAATTTATTGCAAAAAGGTTGTAATTTTAACCGTGTTGTGCTAAAATCTATTTGACAAAAAAATTTGGAGGTCATTTATGCCACTCGTAACATCAAAAGAAATGTTTAAGAAAGCATATGCCGGACATTACGCTATCGGCGCTTTCAACGTAAACAATATGGAAATTATTCAAGGTATCGTAGAAGCCGCTACCGAAGAAAACGCTCCGCTTATACTTCAAGTTTCTTCCGGCGCAAGAAAGTACGCTAACCCAACTTATCTTCGCAAAATGGTAGAAGCCGCTGAAGAAGTAAGCCATCTTCCAATATGTCTTCACCTCGACCACGGCGACACATTTGAGCTTTGCAAGAGCTGTATCGACGGCGGTTTCAACTCCGTTATGATCGACGGTAGCCATCACTCTTTCAAGGACAATATCGAATTGACGAAGAAAGTCGTTGAGTACGCTCACGACCACGGCGTAACCGTAGAAGGCGAACTCGGACGTCTTGCAGGCGTTGAGGACGACGTAAATGTATCTGCTGAAGACAGCTCCTATACCCGTCCTGAAGAAGTTGAAGAATTCGTAACCAAGACAGGCGTTGACTCGCTTGCAATCGCTATCGGTACTTCCCACGGCGCATTTAAGTTCAAGCCGGGTACCAAACCGCAACTTCGCTTTGACATTCTCGAAGAAGTAAGCAAGAGATTGCCTGAGTTCCCGATAGTACTCCACGGCGCTTCTTCCGTACCTCAAGAATTCGTTAAGATTGTCAACGAGAACGGCGGTAAGCTCAACGACGCTATCGGCGTACCTGAAGAAATGCTTCGTCAAGCAGCTTCTATGGCAGTATGTAAGATCAATATCGACTCTGACCTCAGAATGGCTTGCACCGCAGGTATTCGTAAGCACTTCACAGAGCATCCTGACCACTTCGACCCAAGACAATATCTTGGCGACGCAAGAGCAAATATCAAGTACATTGTTAAGCATAAACTCGTCAACGTACTTGGTTGCGCAGGCAAGGCTGACGAAATTCTCGGCAAGTAATTATAAACTAAAACCCAAAAGAGATAGGCGCTCGCCTATCTCTTTTTATTTTTTCTGCTTAATACGTTATATCTATTTACTTATTATTCCTCTTCTTTAATTTCTTCAATAATAATTCTGAATTTTTGCTTATTCAGCATTTCTACTACGATATTCTCGTCAGTCAAATCAAACCCTGCAATAAAATACTCCTCCAGCAATGGCAAAATCTCTGCCAATAAATCTTTTGAATAAACAGTCTTTTCCAAAACAGCGCGCAAATACATTTCCATTTCATCTTTCGTAAGTTCTTTTTTGTTTTCCATAAGAGTTTTCTCCTTTAATTATCGTATAGGTTTATTATAAAGTGCCACTTATCGAAATAGCAAGTAAAAAATTCTCCGAATGGAACATAATTATTCCAAGGAGATAGTTTTTATGGATTTATTAGCCGACTTTGCCGAAATATTGAGAGATTTAATTCTCGAACGCAACATGAATGCAAAGCAATTTGCAATAGAGATTGGCGCACAGAACTCCAGCGTATCTGAATATCTTCACGCTTTAAGATTGCCTAAAGTAGCGCGATTAGTAGAGATAGCAAATTATTTTAATTGTTCTACCGATTATCTTTTAGGATTAGAAGAAGATAGGAACAGCGGTAATTACTGCGTCTGTCCGCCATTTCACGAGCAATTAAACTTTCTGAAAAAATATTTTCAATGTTCCAACAGCTATCTTTATACAGACAGTGAAATTCCCAAAACTCGCTATTACGATTGGCTGAAAGGTAAACGACTTCCCTCTCTCGAAAACGTTGTACGACTTGCAGAACGCTTGAATTGTACCGTTGACTTTGTTATAGGGCGCAATAAGGTATAAAAATGGATATTTTAACAAATTTTGCTGAAAACTTAAACGATATGCTTATTGAGCATGGCATAAATGCAAAGAATCTTGCAGATAGCCTAGGTATGGGAAATGCAACTATAACAAGATATTTGAATAAAAAACGAATGCCGTCAGTAGAATATCTCGTTAAAATAGCAGACTTCTTTAATTGCTCCACAGACTATCTACTCGGTCTAGACGATGAGATTAAAAACACGAACTTTCTACCCTGCCCGCCTTTTGCAGAAAGAATTGTCTTTTTGTTAAATTATTTTAAGAAGTCGGCTTGCAGTGTATATCAAAATGAAAGTATTTCTAAAGCAAGATTTTATGTTTGGAAAAACGGAGTTGGCGTACCCAATGTAGACAACGTTGTCAAACTTGCCAAAATTTTCGACTGCCCCGTTGACTTTGTTATCGGTCGCAGTAACTAAAAAAATATAGAGTTTTTTGCAAAATTTTGGCGCAGTGAGCATACTTATGCATGCGAAACATGTCGATTTTGAACGAAAATTAAAAACTTTTGTAATTTTGTACAAAACTTATTGCAAAATACTTGCAATTTAGACACGAAAACGCTATTATAATGACATAGGAAAATCACACTATAATTATTTTATGATTCCCAACTTAATAATAACTTTATGTGGAGATTACAATATGCCAACCTCTTATGACACTAATTTGCACTTTTTAGCTAAAAAAGCAAAACACAGACTTGCCGGTCGCGATGACCAATCACAAAACGTATACAACAAATATATTAATAGGGTAAACGAAACTTACTTAATGATACTGAGGATGGCTATTGAAGAACATACCGTTTACAATCCTATTTCTATTTACTTGGGAAAAGACCTCAAGAGCGTACCCGATTCTAGCGAAAAAGTAAGAACTGTGTTAGAAACAAGTTCTTACGTAAACGACGTTAGAAAAATAGTAAAAGCCGATATGGTAAAAAAGGTTCGGAACGGCGAACCCGTCGTTGTAGACGGAGTTGAGTACGACCCATTGGATATTTTGCGCAAACTGCATTGAGAATTTATTGACAAATCTCTCCTTTGTAATATATAATAAGCAAAACTAAATAATATTGTAAGGTTGTTTTGGCAATCGCCATACATTAAAAAGGGAACGGCGTGAAAATCTCCGACAGCCCCCGCTACTGTATCGGCTACGAACGCTCGTTATCACTGAAAAATCGGGAAGAGAGCGCAAGGTATGAAGCCGTAACTCAGCAGCCCTGCCTCCAATATCAAAGACGAAA
>JAIDUT010000033.1 GCA_029060065.1 Clostridia bacterium
TCAGTAAAAGTATACTTTTCTTGGAAAGCGTGAGGAAAGCTATTTAAGTTAGCCGAAAATCGACTTTTGTCATTTCAACCGCAGTGGAGAAATCTCAACCGATTAAAGAATACTTATAATAGGACAAAATATGAAAGAAAATCGAAAAAACAATTATTTGATTAAATACATCGTAGTACTTGCGATATTGATTGCAATGACACTTTTATTATGCGCAATTCCTAAGGGCATTGGATTAATTGACAATGACATGTTGCAAGATATATCAAATAGTGGACTCACTAATACCTCATTTAATGTCAACTATCCTACGAGCGGTGGCTTAGGACAGTTTGACAATGGCGTAACGTACGTTTATACGGACCCAACAAAGGTTGACGACTTTCGCGCTGGGACTATTTCGAGTGATATTACGGAAGTAACCGTAGATACGTCTAAGCCTCACGGAACGTCTCAACAAAATCCTTACGTAATCAGCACTCTCGCAGATTGGGATAATTTTGTAAAGAGAATGGCAACTGGTACTAACAACGGCTTAGGAGAATATTTTGTATTGGCAAACGATATTGACTTTGACGGCGAGGCTTTCCATCCGGTAATGATATTTAACGGTAATTTTCACGGCGTGGGTTTTGAATTGCAAAATATTTCTTGTAGTACTTGGCAATATTGGAATTCAAGTAGTAATGCATGGACGACTGTTGTTTCTTCTACTACTTCCGCTTTTGGTACGTTTTGTAATTCAAAAAACGGGATAATTACCGACCTAATTGTAGAAGATTATCAGTTTTCAAATATTCCGATAACTAATAATATTTCAAGTACATTAACAAGAAGCTCTTGCGTGGGTGGTATATTGGGGAATGCAAGTGGCGCGATTTCAATTTTGAATTGTCACACTTCGGGAGTGATTAGAGGACAAACAGTGTCCAATTATACGTCTTATACTGGTTGGGGTGGAATATTAGGTATAAATACAAGTTCAATAGATATATATCGTTGTTCAGCTACAGTCGATATGAATTCCATCAAATATCCAACTAATTATGGCCCAATTTTTGGTGGAATTATTGGCGATATTCCTTCTATCACTACCACTACAACCTATACAAATGTATATGATGTTGTTGCAGATTTTACGGCAAACTATATCGGGGGCAGTTATAATTACATGGGCAGTATTGTATCTATAAATCACAGCCATAATTATAAAATAGAAAACGCAGTATCTAAAATGGAGATCACGTCAAGTTCTGCAAATGGATCTGCAGGTATTGGGTGGTGCGATAGTAAGTCATCTGCAAAATTATGCAATATTTACACTAGTAATTTTTACGGCGCGTCAAATGCGACAAAGTTGCCAAATTATTTTGCATCATCGGATGGATATTTTACGTCTTCCAATTCCAAGTTAAGTAATTTGCATATGGTAAAACCTGCTTCGCTTGCGTATGCTAATGTTGGTGTTACTTTTCATACTGCTTTCAATAGTTCCTCTCCGCTCCAGCCTAAGTTGTACGAAGATATTGACGATATTTACGACCAAGCTATGAATGACGTAGAAAATGGAGTTTTGCCTTCCAATATATGGGATAAGAGTAAGATAGGAGGATTTACTCCTGATACTTCGCCAGTCCGCAACTTCCTTACAGCCAACGTAACGTTCAAGAACTTATTGAGCGGAGGCGGAGAAGAAGGGGTTGGAATAGATACGGCAGAATACAGAGCGGGAGATACTTTACCGTCTCCGAGCGGAAGTTATCTTAAGACAAACCACACCTTTAGAGGTTGGACTACAGATAAGACGGGGAAGAGCGACCCAGTTACAGAGCTACCTACGGGAGTATTCGGTGACGTAACGTACTATGCGGTATGGGGATTGACAGATAGTTACGTGGCTTCGCAAATAAAGACAAGTCTAAGCGTAAAAGACAATATTAAGACCATAGAATACGACAGCGTAAGCAGTATAGGACTAATAGGAGAAGT
>JAIDUT010000034.1 GCA_029060065.1 Clostridia bacterium
AGACAATTTGCACATAATAGATATATACTTAATACTAGAGGAAAATATTGGTGCAGGCAAATAATACGAAAAAGATTAAGATTGACGTTGAGAACATGCAAGATGCGATAGCGCTATTTGGCAATCACGATGAAAACGTCAATTACCTGAGAAAGAAACTTGGCGTCAACATCAATATGTTTGACAATGCCATAAACGTTGATGGGGAAGAAACTCTTGTTGACAAAGCAGAGAAGTTGATTGCGCTTTTATTGAATAAAGCGGGGAGCAATGCAATAAACAAGTCTTTTATCAGATTTTGTTTAGAGATAGTTGAAAACGATGATGGCGACAGATTTGACGAGCTTGCCAAAGTTGTGGCGATCACCGCCAGAGGCAAGCAAATCAAATGTAAAACGTACGGACAAGCTAAGTACGTCGATGCAATTAAGAACAACAGCGTAGTATTCGGAATCGGTCCCGCAGGCACCGGTAAGACTTATCTTGCGGTTGCGATTGCAGTGCAGATGTACAAAAATAAATTGGTGGAAAAGATTATTCTTACCCGTCCTGCGGTCGAAGCCGGCGAAAAGCTTGGTTTTTTGCCCGGCGACTTGGGAGCAAAAGTTGACCCGTATTTGCGGCCGTTGTACGATGCTCTGCAAGAGATGTTTGGACTTGAGGTTTACTCACGTCTGATAGAAAAGGGAGTGATTGAGATTGCTCCGCTTGCGTATATGAGAGGCAGAACTTTGTCAAACGCTTTTATCATTCTTGACGAGGCGCAAAACACGACAAGAGAACAAATGAAGATGTTTTTGACGAGAATGGGCGAGGGAAGTCGAGTTGTCGTCACCGGCGACGCTACGCAGATAGATTTGCCCTCCGACAAATCATCTGGATTATTGCACGCCTCCGGCATACTTCAAGGCATTGACGGCATAGCCATAGTCAATCTTAAGAATAAGGACATCGTCCGTAACGATCTCGTTCAAGCCATAGTAAAGGCGTACGAAGAGCATGGGGCGAAAGTCACCGATAAATAAAATCATCAAATATCAAATCAACAGGAAAAAGGTAGTAAGATGAAAACTCAAAAGCAAAAAAAATCGATTACCGTAGCTTACTTGGCAGTAATATTTGTTTTGTCGTTCTTTATGACGGTACTTTCGGTAGCATGTATTGCCAAAGACTTGACGGTATTTGCCAATTATAAAGTTTATTTGCCATTAACAATAATGGTATTTTGTATATTGGCTACGTTGTATTTTTATATCGACAAACTCGATGACGATACGCAAGAATGTATGTCGACGTTAAAAAAGTGTTTGATATGTTATTCGACAATATTTATATCGGTATTGGTATCGTGTATTCTTTACAGTTACTTTACTCCGGGAGCAATAGTTACGTCTTCGGTCACAATGATGGTCACGGTACTTATCAACAGGAAACTGGGCATATTCTCCACGTTCGTTACGATAGGTGTGATGCTCGCAATAGTAATGTCGAGTACGTACGTGCTTGATATTGAGAATTACAACATCGACATGATAGGCGGTCTGCTCATATCATTGATAATGTGTTTGTTCATGACATTCCTTGTGGGCAAAGAGTATTCCCGTCTTAGATTGACTTGGGGTACGATTTTGATAGCAATCGCTACGACTCCGCTCGCAGGCGTTTATTCAATTTTGGGACACGGACTCAGTATAGAAACGATTGGCAACGCTATACTCGACAGACTTATAGGTAGTATGTTGGCAGTTGCAATCTTCATTGTATTTTTGCCGTTGTACGAGAGTATATTTGCGGTATGGACCAACTTTAGACTTGCGGAAGTATGCTCGCCGTCACAACCGCTTCTCAAAGAACTTAAGGAAAAAGCCCCCGGTACTTACAATCACAGCGTAAATGTCGCCAATCTCGTTGAGAGTTGCGCTATAGCTATTGACCTCAATCCGTACATGGCAAGAGCATGCGCATACTTCCACGATATCGGCAAGATAAATCATCCGGAATACTTTACGGAGAATCAAAAGGACGGACGCAATCCGCACGATGATTTGATACCAGAAGTCAGCGTAAATATGATTACGGGACACGTCAAAGACGGCGTAGAGATACTCAAAAAACATCATATGCCTGAGACAGTTATCAGAGCGGCATACGAGCATCACGGCGACGCTACGGTATCATACTTCTATATCAAGGCGCAGAGCATTACGGAAGAACAACTCGGTAACTATGCGTATAGATACAATGCCAACAAACCGTCTACCAAATATAGCGCGTTGGTTATGATTTGCGATATGTGCGAAGCAATTACGAGAGCTAAACCTCCTGCAGACGAGGAAGGAATGAGAGCAATAGTAGAAAACGTAATAAATTCAAAGCTCAAAGATGGACAGTTTGACGACTGTACGATGTCGGTAAAGGACTTTGCGATAATCAAAGATACCATATGCGAAGTAGCGATGGCAACGTTGCACAAGAGAATTGACTACGACAAAGCCAAGGAGCGCAGATAATGTTGGAGATTTACGACGAAGTAGAAAGCCAACTTGATACGGCGCTCATACATAAGGTCTTTGAAGAATACAAGAAGCATTTTGCTTTGCCCGATAAAATAAACGTCGAATTGACAATCGTAGACGAAGATACGATAAAAGAAGTCAATAGAGAGTATAGGGGCGTGGACAGCGTAACTGACGTGTTGAGTTTTCCAAGTTTAGATGCGAAATTACCTTTTGTCGCAGAGGACTATCCTATGGATATAGACATATCAAGCGGAGAGATAATGTTGGGCGAAATTATGCTTTGCTATTCTCGCGCGGTCGAGCAGAGCGTTGAATACGGACATTCAAAAGAGCGCGAGTGCAGTTATCTTGTGTTGCACGGACTGTTGCATCTATTGGGTTTTGACCATATAGAGCAAGAAGATAAAGAAAAGATGAGAGAGCAAGAAGAATTGATACTAGGTAAACTCGGAATCGGCAGATGACTTTGCCGTCAAAAGGAATAATACATCAAATGAAATCGGGATTCGTATCGTTAATAGGCAAACCAAACGCAGGAAAATCAACTCTCACCAACACTATAGTTGGCGAGAAAGTGTCCATTGTGTCTTGGAAACCTCAGACCACACGCAATAAAATTTTGGGTATATTGAGCGGAGATGATTACCAGCTTATCATAGTTGACACCCCGGGTATGCACAAGGCAAAAAATGCTTTGTCAAAGTTTATGATGAAGAGCATAGAATCGGGACAAGACGGAGTGGAAGTCATGGTCTACGTAATGGCTATGGACAAGCGTCTTGACGATTACGATATTCAGAATATAGAAAAATACGCAGGTAAGGCTACGCCTTTTATCGTTGCGCTCAATAAGTGCGACGAAGTGGAGCAAAGCGCAATTTTAGAGAGAATAACGGCGCTCAAAGATATAGAGGGCATTGACAGCATTATCCCCATAAGCGCTTTGACGGGTAAAAACGTCGATATGCTAAAGTCAAGACTTTTGGAACTTTTGCCTGAGGGAGAGAAGTTCTTTGACGAGGACATGTATACCGACAAATCTATGCGGTTTATGGTCAGCGAAATTATCCGTGAAAAAGCGCTGAGAAATCTCGACGAAGAGATACCGTACGGTATCGGCGTAGTCGTTAATAAATATGAAATGGGAAAAAACGGGGTTGTGTCAATAGATGCGGACATTGTTTGCGAGAAGCAGTCGCACAAGGCCATGGTCATAGGCAAAGGCGGAGCTATGATAAAGAAAATATCTACCCAAGCCAGACAGGATATTGAGGATATAGTCGACGAGAAAGTATTCCTCAACCTTTACGTTAGAGTTAAGGAAGATTGGCGCGATAGCGACTTTTTACTTAATCAACTGGGATATAACATCAAGGATTTGAAGAATTAAATATAAAATATAAAATTGGTTGCTTAGAATTTCTATAAATACGCAAAATATATATGGATGGTTACATACAAATCTTGGAGGCGTGATTTATGGATTGCAGAGATACTTTGTGGCAACTTTTTAACAAAACGGGAAATATACAGTACTATCTTATGTGGCGGGCTATGGACGATAAGGATAAGGACGCTAAGAGATAAAGGAGAGATTTTGGAGCAACTAGAGGGCGAGGGAATATGCTTAAGAGCCACAGATTTTGGCGAGAGCGATAAGATATTAACGTTATATCTTGCTCAAAAGGGTAAAGTCGCAGTCAAGGCAAGAGGTTGCAAGAATCAAAAATCTAAATTAAAATTCGCTACGACACCGCTATGCTTTGGTAAGTATTATTTGGCGGGCAGAGAACGTTATACTTTGGTAGGGTGCGACCCTATTGATAATTTCTTTGAAGTCACTCTAGACCCTGTAAAGTATTATTGTTCTTGCGTTATTTTAGAAGTTATAGACAAGATGTGTCTAGAAGATGAGTATAATCACAGACTTTTTGTTGTTATGCTCAACGCGCTCAACGAGCTTTGTTATTCCGACAAATATCCCAAAGTAAGCCTTTTCAACTCGCTTAAAGAGATAACATTGGCGCTTGGATATGAAGTAAAAGCTATTACGCTAAAGGATTATTTGAATTATTTTTATCACACTCACTCTGTAAAAATCAATGCTCTAAAAGAGCTTATTAAACTTGGAGAGTTTAACGTATAAAACGATTAAGAATTTCACTAACTTTTTTATAATTGATATTGTGTTTGCCTGATTTATGGACAAAATATGTATTTGTAAGGAATTTTTATAAAATGCCCTAATATACTTGTATTTTATAGTTATATGTTGTAAAATAAACCTAACAAAATATTTAGTAAAATTTTCCATTGAAAAAGGAGGAACAATATGGCAAAGTACGTATATCTTTTCAAAGAAGCCGACGGCGATAGAAAAGATTTGTTTGGCGGTAAGGGCGCCAATCTTGCAAAGATGACTTCTTGGGGTATGCCCGTACCGCAAGGTTTCACTATCACTACCGAAGCATGTACCAAGTATTATGAGGACGGCGAGAAAATTGCCGACAGCATAGTTAAGGAAATCTTCGAGGCTTTGGAAAAGGTTGAGGCAGACGCAGGTAAGAAGTTCGGCGATGAAAAGAATCCGTTCTTGGTATCTGTTCGTTCGGGCGCAAGAGCTTCGATGCCGGGTATGATGGACACTATTCTCAACTTGGGACTTAATGACGTATCAGTAAAAGGTCTTGCTAAAAAGACGAATAACGCAAGATTTGCATACGACTGCTATCGCAGATTTATTCAGATGTTTTCAGACGTCGTTATGGGTACGCCCAAGAGCGAGTTTGAAAAGATAATAGACAAAGTTAAGGAAGAAAAGGGCGTTAAGTCTGACACAGAGTTGGACGCTGAAGATATGAAGAAGCTCATCAAACTTTTTAAGAAAGTATATCTTGAGCATCAAGGGGCCGAGTTCCCGCAAGACCCTAAGGTTCAGCTTATCGAAGCTGTAAAGGCAGTATTCAGAAGCTGGGACAACCCAAGAGCTATCGTATATCGCCGTATGAACGATATACCGGGAAGTTGGGGCACTGCCGTTAACGTACAGTCAATGGTATTCGGTAACATGGGCGAGAATTCCGGTACAGGCGTAGCTTTCACAAGAGACCCTTCGACGGGTGAAAAAAGACTTTTTGGCGAATATCTTATGAACGCGCAAGGCGAGGACGTCGTTGCAGGTATACGTACTCCTATGACGATTGACCACTTGGCTCAGACCAACAAGGCAGTTTACGACCAATTCGTAGAAATTGCCGAAAGACTTGAAAAGGCAAATAAGGATATGCAAGATATGGAGTTTACTATTGAAGAAGGCAGACTTTATATGTTGCAGACGCGTAACGGTAAACGTACTGCAAGAGCCGCAATCAAGATTGCTTGCGACCTTGTAGAAGAAGGCATGATTACCGAGCAAGAAGCATTGCTCAAGATTGAGCCTAAGCAACTTGACGCATTGTTGCACCCGCAATTTAATGCTGATGCATTGAAGAAAGCAAATGCTATTGCGACCGGTTTGGCTGCATCGCCGGGCGCCGCTTGCGGTAAGATTAGTTTCACGGCGGAAGAGGCGGTTGAGAGAACAAAAGCCGGAGAGAAAGTTGTTCTTGTAAGATTAGAGACTTCTCCTGAAGATATCGAGGGTATGTATGCCGCGCAAGGTATCTTGACGGTAAGAGGCGGTATGACATCTCACGCCGCAGTTGTAGCAAGAGGTATGGGCGCTTGTTGCGTATCAGGTTGCGGAGAAGTTAAGATTGACGAAGAGAAGAGAGTTATTTACATCGGCGGAAAGCAATACGGCGACCAAGACTATCTATCTTTAGACGGTTCTACCGGTAAGGTATACGGCGAGCAAATCGCTACCGAAGAAGCTACGATAAGCGGTGATTTCGGTAAGATTATGGCTTGGGCTGATAAGTACAGAGCGTTGAAAGTAAGAACCAATGCCGACACTCCGCACGATGCGGAAGTTGCCGTTGGCTTTGGCGCAGAAGGTATCGGTCTTTGCCGTACGGAGCATATGTTCTTTGCCGAGGATAGAATACCTGCAGTTAGAGAAATGATAGTTTCTAAGACTGTAGAAGAGCGTCAAAAGGCTTTGGCTAAGATTTTGCCAATGCAAAGAAGCGACTTCGAAGGACTTTATACGGCAATGGCAGGCAAGCCTGTAACCATTCGTTTCCTTGACCCACCGCTTCACGAGTTCGTACCTCACAAAGACGAGGATATCGTGGAACTCGCTAAGACAATGGGATTGACATATGACGACTTGAAAGCAACCATAGAAGGATTGCACGAGTTTAACCCAATGATGGGTCACAGAGGCTGTCGCTTAGCTGTTACCTATCCTGAAATTGCAGAAATGCAAACTCAAGCCGTAATCGAGGCAGCTTTGAACGTAAGAAAGAAGGGTATTGAAGTTGTTCCTGAAATAATGATTCCGCTCGTAGGAGAAATTAAGGAATTGAAGTACGTTAAAGACGTAGTAGTAGAAACCGCTGAAAAGGTTTTGAAGAAGAATAAGGCAAAGATGGAATATCATATCGGTACAATGATTGAGATACCTAGAGCGGCTTTGACAGCTGACGAAATTGCTAAAGAAGCTGAGTTCTTCTCATTCGGTACTAACGACTTGACGCAAATGACTTTCGGCTTCTCACGTGACGATGCAGGAAAGTTCCTTGGCGATTACTACGAGAAAAAGATTTATGAATCCGATCCATTCGCAAGACTTGACCAAACCGGCGTAGGCAAACTTGTTAAGATAGCTATCGATGGCGGTAAGTCCGTAAGACCTGATATCAAACTCGGTATCTGCGGAGAGCACGGCGGTGACCCGTCTACGATAGAGTTCTGCCACAACGCAGGCTTGACGTACGTATCTTGCTCGCCGTTTAGAGTTCCTATTGCAAGACTTGCCGCAGCTCAGGCAAACATTCTCTTCCCGAGAGTTAAGCCACAACCTATGGCAACAAGATATCTTGACGAGAACTAATGATATAATATCTAAATATTGATAAAAATAAGACGTCTATCCAAGCGGATAGGCGTCTTTTCGTTCATCTAGAATGGGACTATTAGCCGTTAATCCGACGAGATTCCAAGTATATAATCAGACTTAACGTCTAAAAACTTGCATAGCTTTGCTAGCGTATCCAATGCAGGAAATACATCCTCGCACATGTATTTCGATATAGTTTGCGCAGACACGCCTATTTCTTTTGCTATCATTTTTTGCGGAATACCGCTTTGCTTTATTGCCTCTCTTAATCGTAATTGTATATTTTTCAATGTCATAATTGTATACCTCTATAACATAATCGCACAATGTGCGATATTATGCTTGACAATCGTATATTGTGCGATTTATAATTAAATAAACAAAAAAACTTTAATGGAGGAAAAATATGAAAAAGAAGTTGTTTGTTACGCTTACGTTAGCGATTTGCGTACTAATTTGCGCATTTTCTTTTGTGGGTTGCTCAAAGCCTTCCGGTGCAGAAGAATTTAATGCGTTTAAGCAAAAAGTAGTCAATGTATTGAAAGACAATGGGGTAAACGTTGTCGAAGTCAATCAATCCTACGAGTCTGTCAATACGACGGTAAGTCCTATGGCAAAGGACCTCTCAACGAGCAGTGTTGACCAAATCAATGATATAGTAATAGGCGACGTCGAAGTTAAAAGCGATTCCCAAGGAGTAGAGTTAGCGCGCCAAGAGATGTATGAGCAAGCGCTGTATATTCCATTGATAGTGGGCGACGGAATGGTCAATAATCATAATTCAAATACCATGTATAATACTTCAGTGCTAGTTGACTGCAGTTGGAAGACGTATATGGAGTTCAAGCAGTCGGGAACTGTTACCACCATAAACGCATATTCTCCGGCATTGGAATATGATTGCGCATATTCAACGGTCATTTATTTAGATTATACGTCAAAAGATAATTACGATTTCTTAATGCTTCTCGTTTGGGAAGACGGTAGAATGGGTTATAGATACGGCAATGCCCAAAAGCAATTCGTATATCTTGATTATGATCCGCAAAATATTTATAGCGAGATATACTGTTCTGCCAAAGTAGGAGAGGGATATATTTCTCATAATGCGGAAGTTGTAAAGAACTGTTTTGGATTGGTTAGCAATCAATTTGACGGTATGCAAGTCAATGACTATAAATATTTGACAGAGCAAAAATATACTATTGACGAGCAAGAATGGATATCTCTTTGCGCTAAGTATTTTCCAAGCGAAGAGTAAAATAGCTAAAATAAATAATTAAAAAACAAGAGCCACCCGATTACGGGTGGCTCTGTTTGTAATTTTACATTTTATTCTTCGACAGATTTTTCATCGCTGTCTGCGTTATCTGTACCGCTAGCAATATCAGCGGTCATTTCTTCATGATCAATAGTGTCGTTTTCTTGGACAATATTATTTTCAGAAGTATCGCTTTCAACTTCTACTTTTTCTTCAACTACTGCGCTCTCGTCAGCAACTATGATTTCGGGGAGAAGTGTGCCGTCTTGATTGTAATAGTTAGGGTTATACATCAATCTTCCTTTGTCTGGGTCGCCCTTACCTCGTTTAATGCTAATAGCGCGCTTGATTCTTTCGTCAAACGAGAGAATAGCGGGGAGAAGTGTGAATACAAATACGTAACTCATAGCTGTTCCTATGGCAAGCAACCTAGTGATTTGACCTACTATCATATTCGTAGTAATTAGGTGTACTAAAGCGCAAACGCCCATTAGTATCAATGCCGACGTCGTTACGCCCGGAGCCGCTCTGTTGATAGCGTTCTTGATAGATTGAATTGACTTAACGCCCGACTTCTTTTCTTCGAGATACTTAGTTGTAAGCATAATTGCATAGTCGACTGTTGCGCCAAGTTCTATAGCTGTGACTATTAGGTATGCTACAAAGTTAATCGTATACGTTGGATTGATTAGCGAAGTGAAGTACACAATCGACAGGTTTATCCAAATACCCGATTCAATTACAAGCATCAGTATAAGCGATAGCTTGAAGTTTTTGAAAGTAAAGAGGAGTATCAACAGTACTATTATTGCCGAAAGCAAGGTAACGAGCAAGAAGTCGTTTGGCGTAACTTCTGCCAACTCGTAGGAGCCTTGAGCAAGGCCTGTAAGATAAATTCCGTAACTTGTTGAATTATCCATCAATAGTTCGTCGAACGTCTTTAGCGCCGTTTTATATTCTTTAGAATTTATGTCAGTTGTATCCATTACTTTTTTAGCTTCGGCTACTTTAATAAAGGACGCGTCAGCATTGTCTACAAATACTTCCATAGCGACATATTTAATTTCTCTAAGCGCGTTATAAGAATAAGTTGACTCAATTCTATTTGTCACTTTACCGTCTTCGTTGGTATTGTTGAGCGTAATAGTGTAGAGCATATACGACTTGCCGTTGTCGGAAGTTCGAATAAAGTTGTTGTGTAGTTGTTTGTATACTGCACTTTTTATCGTGCTTTGTTCTATGTTATCAAAGTCTTTTTTAGAAAGTATTGTTGACAGAGAGAATACTTCGATTACGTGAGCGGTATCCTTAGACACTTTTGGTTTGCCGTTATCGTCGTACACGAAGTTGCCGTTATCGTCAAGAGTGTAGCCTATTTTCTTAACCTTTTCTGCAAAAGCCAAGTGTTTGTCATAACTTTCCGGACCGTCATATGGGAGTATTACTATAGCTTGGTTATTTATAGAACTTGCCATTTCTTCCGGCAGGTTAGGATTTGGATTATCTACCGAAGTTGCGACGTAACTCAACGGTACTTGAAGCTGGAAGTAAGCGCATGGAAGCGCCAAGCCAAGCACGAGTACAACCACAATAGACGCAATTGCAGGATGAGTTATGCCCTTTGATATGAACTTAAGTTTTGGAGCAAACATCCATTTGTGCTTTGTCTTTTTGATACCTTTACTCAATATCAATATAAGTATAGGTTGCAAGAATACGGTGGAGAGTAATGATAGGATGACGCCCTTTGCCAATACGAAACCTAGGTCATAACCTATTCCGTAGTCCATAAAGAATAGCGCAAGGAATCCGCCGACAGTTGTCAGCATACTTGCCGAGATTGCAGAGATAGTCTTTGGCAGAGCCGCGATAAGCGCGTCTTTAGGTTGCGGGTGCAACTTTAATTCCTCATAATAGGTATGCATTAAGAAAATGGAGTAGTCCATAGCTATTGCAAGTTGCAATATCGTAGCGCAGGAAGACGTAATTGACGATATTCGTCCGACAGGATTTCCTGCAATGATATTCGTACCCATATTGAGAAGTATTGAGATACCCAGCGTAGCTAGGAAAATCAAAGGTTCTAGATAACTTTGCGTAGTAAGTAGCAATATTACCAAGCACACTGCCACTGCCACAAGTATAAACTTGGGCATATCGCCAAGAGAAGATTTCAAGATTGCGCGGGCATTTTGCGCGTTGCCGCCGATATAGTACCAGTCGTCAATGTTGTCAGGTCCTATGCCGTCCTTAGCGTCGATATGCCTTTGGATATAACTGACTCCGTCGCGACCTTCGCCGTGAATAATCTTGTCGATCGTATCAAGAGAATCGATAGTTTCCTGATCGCCACCGGCTGTCTTAAAATACAAAGAAATAATATAAGTAGTTACTTCTACGTCTTTCTTTACTTCTTTGCCTTCTGCCGTAGTTGTTGTATACGTATAAGTAGAAGTCTTAACAAATTTTTCTCTTACTTTGGCAAGCGCTTGTTCTGAATCGATAATGCCACTTACAGCGTTACCGGCGGTTGTTCCCGGTTTTAAGTTTTCAAATGTGCCTATCCATACAGGGTCTTTTGCTAAGTAAGTGCCGATTTCCCATTTTATTTGGCTGACAATTTTCTTGACGTCGTCTTCGGTTGCGTAAGATATTGCGATGTTGCAGTCACCGATAATATTGTACTCATTTTCCAAAATGCTTTTGGATAATATAGTATCGCTGTTCTTGTCAAGATAAGTTATCAAGTCGCTTTCTTTTTCGACAAAAATAAATCCAACGACAGAAAGCACTATTAAAACTACGAAAGTAATGATGATTGCCTTTCTGTGGTTCATTATCCATTTTGATAATTTTTGCATAGCGAAGCTCCTAAAATATTTAATCACATATAATATAACAAAATATCAAAAATTTTTCAATAATATTAGGAGGTATATTTGAAAAATATAGTAGACAAATTTACCGACAAGTGTTGGATTTTACAATATGACTTTCTTCAAAGGCGGTATTATTAGAAAAAACCGCAAAATCGTGCAAAATCGTTTTACAAAACGAGATGTTTTTGTTATTATGCTATTATGAAAATCGGAGTATCTACGGCAACGTATTTTTCAAGAATGTACACCGAAGAGGCGTTATTGCCTATTGCAAAGTTGGGCGCGGATACTTGCGAGGTATTCTTTGCGTCGAGATGCGAGTATACGCAAGAATTCGGGGATACTTTGAATAGACGGCTTGAGATTGCTAGGCGATATGCGCCTTTGCAAGTTCATTCGGTACATGCGTTGACCAATCAATTTGAGCCGGAACTTTTTTCTGTCAACGACAGAGCGTATTTAGACGCGCTCGAGACTTATGAAAGTGTGTTGAGAGTAGGTAAGCAAATAGGCGCAAAGCACTATACTTTTCACGGAGCAACAATGCTCAAAAAGGCTGTCAAGTATAATTTTGATTTTAATAGGATATCTTCTAGGGTAGATAATCTTATAGATATGGCGAGCAAATACGGTATAAATTTTTGCTATGAGAACGTGCATTGGACTTATTTTTCTACGCCACAGTATTTTGCAAGACTAAAGGAATTGTGCCCGAGGCTAAGTTGCACTTTAGATATAAAGCAAGCGATGCAATCGGGAATTGACTATACTGAATATCTTGCAGTAATGAAAGACAGGCTTTCGACAGTACATCTTTGCGACTATACAAAAGACGGTAAGTTGGCAATACCGGGTAGAGGCGACTTTGATTTCGTGACGTTTTTCAAAAGGCTTGCTGATAGCGGTTACGACGGCGTTTGCCTTATGGAGCTGTACGCCAAGGATTATAAGGATGATACGGATTTGAAAGACGCTTACGCGTACCTTTTGGATTGTTTGGGCAGAGCCGAAAATTAATAAATACAATAATACTGACCGCAAGGTCAACAGGAGTAAATTATGCGTTATAATAAAAAAAGTATGAAAATCAGATTGGATTACAACAATATGATGTCGTCCGTCATTGGTAAAGACGGAATTAAAGAAGATGATTTCAAGACCCCTAGTTTTTGCAGAGATTTGAAGAAAGCCTTCAAGTCCGTTGAGGAAGGGAAAGGCAAAGGTATGATGGGCTGGGCAGATTTGCCTTACAATCAAGACGAAATCGTTGAGGATATTCTCGAAACAGCTAAGAGTATTCGCAAGAATTTCGAGTACTTTGTCGTATTGGGCATCGGCGGTAGCGCGCTTGGACCTATTGCTACGTTCCAAGCATTGTGCCATTTGCATTACAACGACTTGCCAAGACGAATTAGAAAAGGTCCTAAGTTCTATGTTGAAGACAACGTTGACCCTGAGAGAATGGAAGCGTTGCTTGATATAATCGACATTGAAAAGACTATGTTTAACGTAGTGACCAAGTCGGGTTCTACTTCCGAAACAATGACTCAATATCTTATTATTAATAATATATTGAAGCAAAAACTCGGAGATAAAGCAAAAGACCATATTATTGCTACCACGTCAAAGAGCGCGGGCAATCTTATTAAGATAGCGGAAAAGGAAGGATATAAGACTTTCTATATTCCAGACGGCGTAGGCGGAAGATTTAGCGAACTTTGTCCAGTAGGCTTGTTGCCTGCGGCAGTCGTTGATATAGATATCAAAGGTTTGTTACTCGGAGCAAAATTTATGCTTGAGGAATGTAAGAGTGACAACTTGAAGAAGAATCCGGCTCTTATGTCGGCAGTTCTTCAACATTTGTCAATGAAGAACGGTAAGAATATCGGCGTAATGATGCCATATGCAGACGGATTGAAGTTTATTGCCGATTGGTACGCTCAACTTTGGGCTGAATCGCTTGGCAAGAACGTTACTTTAAGCGGTAAGAGCTGTCACGTTGGACAAACTCCGGTCAAAGCTCTCGGCGTAACCGACCAACATTCGCAAGTTCAGTTGTACGCTGAAGGACCTTTTGACAAGGTAATCACCTTTATTGGCGTAGACGAATACCGTACGACGGTAGAAATTCCTAAGGGTTGCGAAGAATATCCCAACGTTAACTTCCTTTGCGGACACACTATGAATGAGCTCATTCAAGCTGAGCGTATGGCTACCGAGTACGCTGTAACCAAGGCGGGCAAGCTCAACTATACTATTATGTTGCCGACGCTCAACGCATTTACGTTAGGTCAACTTCTTATGTATTTTATGTTGCAGACGGCTTACGCAGGCGCGTTGTTAAATATTGACACCTTTAATCAACCGGGAGTTGAAGAGGGCAAGAATGCGACTTATGCGCTTCTTGGCAGACCGGGATACGACGAGAAGAGAATGGAACTTGCTAATGCTCCTCAAAAACAAAACAAGTATATTATTTGCTAAAAATTGCAGAGGTATTATATATAAGAGCATTTTTTAATAAATTAATGTCATTTTAAGCGAATAAGAAAAATATAATAAAAATAGCCCCTGAGTATGGTCAAAGGGGCTATTTTATGTTATATTAATATTGTAGAGTAAATTTTGATTAATAAAACAAAATAACTTTAAGGGGAATCTATGAAAATTTTTGACAAAGAAATATCAGGCGCAATATTTGACCTCGACGGCACTCTATTAGATTCTTCTTGGGTGTGGCTTAAAGTCGATAAGGAATTTCTGGCGGAAAACGGCATAGAGCTTACGGACGATTACACTCAGGCTGTTCATCAAATGCACTTCAATGAGGCGGCTTTATACACCAAGACGAGATACAAATTGGACTATACCGTAGAGCAGATTAAAGATAAGTGGATTGATATGGTAGCTATGGAGTACGCTCAAAATATCAAGCTCAAAGACGGAGCTTACGACTTTATTTGCAAGTTGATAAACGCAGGCGTTAAAGTTGCTTTTGCGTCAACACTTTTTAGAAAAGTTGCTATACCTTGTCTTATCAACAATAGATTAACTTCGGAGTTTCTTGGAGTTGATTGTCCGTTGACGACGGCTGACGAGGTAGAGCGAGGTAAAGGGTATCCTGATATCTATCTTCTTGCTTCGAGCAAAATCGACGTCGCTCCCAAGGATTGTATGGTCTTTGAAGACATTCCGCTGGCAATGCAGGGCGTTAAAAAGGGCGGCTTTGAATTTTGCGGAGTATATGACGAAAGCTCCAACGGTAATACAAATTTTGCCGATATGTGTCGATATTATATCAAAAGTTACAGAGAATTATTATAATCGCCATTACTGAACATTGTTCAATTAATTTTATATTGAACATTGTTCAACTATTTTTCAATTTATTCCGACACTTTGAAAATTTTTTACTTGTAATTTCTTATACACAGTAATATAATATAAATATGGCATTGCTTGAAGTAAAGGACGTTGACTTTAGATACTACGGCTCAAGTTTTGAGCTTAAAGGAGTCAATTTGTCTTTGAATAATGTAGATAAGCTAGTTATTTACGGACGTGAGAACGCAGGCAAGACTACGCTACTGAGAGTGTTGTGCGGACTTGAAAATTACGTAAGAGGCAGTATTTTGCTTGAGGGTATAGAACTAAAAGAACTGTCGCATAAGGATATGGACGTAGGGTTTTCTTTTGACAGACGTATCTTGGACGGCAAAGCGATAGCTGGCGAAATAATAAGCATGCCAATGAAGTTGAGAGAAGTACCGCCTAAAGACATAGACAATTATCTTGAAGAAATGGCAAAAAAGTGCAATCTGCCAATGCAGGCGCAAGTGAAAGATTTGAGCGATATGCAAGTGGCTATGCTCATACTGGCAAGACTTTTTTCCGTGGACAGAAGGCTTTATCTTGTAGACGACGTATGGAAAGACTTGCCTGAGGAAGAAAAATCTATCGTAGAGGACTTTTTGATAGAGATTGTCAAAGATAAGAGCGTTATAGTCGCGTCGGACGATGAGAAATTGGCTAAACGGGTTACGACAGGCAAAATCTTAGTCTTGACGGACAGGGAAGTAGCCCCTATGCTTTCCCTCGATGAGATTAGCTCAAGACCTATAAATATGCAGAGCGCAATTTTGGCAGGCTATGAGTTGCATATAGGAGAACTTATTAAGGAAAGCGACAATTACTTTGCAATTATCGGCGCAGAGCAATACCTAGTCGCCAAGCCGATATGCGATATTTACGTAGGCAAAAGAGTGTGTTTTGCAATCAAAAGATTAGGGGAGCTTAGCGATAAAGACGAAGTCGGCGACGGTGAGGTAATGAGTTTTTATTACGATGTAGACGTAGAGAGGATAATTACAGCATGATTAAAGTTGTCCTAAATCGTCCATAAAAGTTTTATGAAGAAAAAGAATAAAAAATGCAAGCCGAGTATTTAAGGATATTCGGTCAATAATAGGGAAGAGGTGTATTTTGGATAATATGGATTTGAAGAACATTTTTGCGCAAGAGGATTTTAACAATCCTAACATTTCGCCTATGAAGAAAAAATTGAGCGTTAAGATTATCGCGCTCATCACGGCAATATGCATTTTCTTAGTGGGCGCTGTCTTTGCCGTAGGTATCGTCATTGGCGCAAATACGGGAATGAAGAACGATATGCCACTTATGCAAGAGG
>JAIDUT010000035.1 GCA_029060065.1 Clostridia bacterium
AACTATAATGTAACTGAGAAAAAACGCCTTTTCAGGCGATTACAAGAAAAGTATACTTTTTTTGGAAAAATCAAAGCAATTTTCTAAATTATAGAAGAATTAATAGTAAAATCAAAAACACGCAAAAAATTGCGTGTTTTTACATAATTAATTTTAAGCGGTTGAGACCCGTGGTGAAAAGAGAAATAGGCAACAAATAAAACAGCCGAACACCTTACCAATCCTCGTGACGGTCTATCTTTATATCGGTATAGAACTCTTTATATTTACGCTTAAAGGCTTCGCTATCGCTCTCATACTTTTCGGAGGCAAGCAAGTCTTCTTCGTCCATACCCTCGCAATCTTCGTCGCAAAGGCGAGCAAGTTTCATTTTTTCGTAGTTGTTCATTATTTCAAGTTCGTCCTTTTACGCAATTCTTCTAAGGCGTCGTAGCCTTGCTTTTTGAGTTGGAAATTGCGAGTTGCAACTTCGACGATTACCGCCAAGTTACGACCGGCAAGTACAGGCACGTTGATTTGCGGACGGCTTTCGCCAAGTATCTCAAAGGTGTTGTCCATTGAACCAAGTCTGTCGTAATCTTCTAGGTTAGCGTCTTTGTCAAGGTGTATTACGAGGTCAATGTCTTCGCTGTCAAGTACCGCGCCTACGCCGTACATACTCTTGATATCTATTATTCCAAGTCCTCTTACTTCAATAAAATGCTTGATTTTGTCAGGCGCTCTGCCTACGAGGTCGTTACGCACCTTTTTGACGACTACAGCGTCGTCGGCAATAATACGGTGTCCTCTATTGATAAGTTCTATTGCCGTCTCACTCTTACCCATACCGCTAGAACCTGTCAAAAGTACTCCTACGCCATTGATGTCCAAAAGCGAACCGTGTACCATCTCGGTGGGAGCAAGCAAGTCGTCTAAATAAGCGCTTATTTCCTGCATCAGCCACGTAGTAGTCATATCAGACAACAATATTGGTATGTCGTATTGCTTGGCGATGTCTATCTCCATTTGAGTAGGCTTAATACCTCTGGCGTAAATGATACAAGGGATTTTTTGATTGCAAAGTCTTGTCAACGCCTTTTCTTTTACGTCGCCTTGCAAAGTGGCAAGATAATAAAACTCCGCATAACCTATTACCTGTACGCGCGATTTACCAAAATAGTCCTCAAAGCCTGCAAGCAACAAACCCGGACGGTTGACAAGAACGGACTTGAAAGTAATATCGTCGTCTTTGTTCCCTACGAGAATTTCCAATTCGCATTGCCTGCAAAACTCTTCAAGTTTAGTAGTTTCGACAATGGCTTCTTCCATCAAATGCTGTTTGGTATTCATAGCATGCTCCTTTTATTTTTCTAAGCAAAACTTGTAAATCACTTGCGCGACAGCGTCGTTGTCATTGGTGTCTGCGACGTAGTCTGCGGAAAGTTTAACCGGCTCCATAGCATTGCCTACCGCTATGCCGAGCCCTGCCGTCTTAATCATCTCTATATCGTTTTCGCTGTCGCCCATAGCTATTGCGTCTTTAATGTCGATACCGTATTTGGCGCAAAGCCATTTAATAGCTTCTCCCTTATTGATGCCTTTGGTAATAGCCTCGACTACGAGTTGGTGCGAACGCATTATGGCAAGTTGCGGAAATTTCTCTCTGCCCTCAAGCACGAACTTCTTGCAATGCTCGTCGTCGGCAAGTATGACTACTTTTATAGGTAAATATTCGCTCTGCTCTACGAACTTAGACAAAGGCATATGCGTAACTTCATAGCCTACTGCGCAAATTCCGATAAATATTCCCACTGCCTCGTTATATTCTTGGCAATACGGTGTGTCATTGAGATACACAAGAGGCGTATAGTCCTCTCCCAATCCCTCGATATACTTAAGTACGGCAATGGTGTCGTCTTTGTCAAAATACTTTCCGTAAATTTGTTGCTTTGACTTTATATCGAATATCCCACCGCCTTGATATACTATGACGTCGCCGTCAAGCTCTAGTTCTTCTAGCTTGGGATAAATCGCAGAAAACAGTCTGCCTGTCGATACGACAAACTTTCCGCCCGCTTTAGTAAATTCTTTGATAGCTCTTTTGTTGACTTGCGATATCGTATGGTCTTCTCTGTATAAAGTTCCGTCAAAATCGCAGAATATTGCTTTGTATCTCATAGTCTTTATGATATTACATTTTAAGTTAAAAGTAAAGTGTTTTAGTCGGTAGAGATTTCTCCATTTCGCTTCGCTTCAGTCGAAATGACATAATGACGTCAATATGACGCAAGTCCTTATTCTGCATGGAAATGTTTATATATATTCTCGGCGACGCGTCTATCCATACCTTTTACCAATAATAAATCTTCAATAGAAGCGTTGCGTATATTCTCCAAGTTCTTGAATGCGTCAAAAAGAGCTTTGACGCGTTTTTCGCCAACGCCATCGATAGCCAAAAGTTTGCTATGCGTTTGACGCTTTTGACGAAGAGAGCGGTGAAAGGTGATTGCGAAGCGGTGAGCTTCATCTCTTATACGTTGCAAAACCTTTAGCGCGTAACTGTTGCGCGGTAGTATTATAGGTTGACTTTGGTGTGGCACGAATACCTCTTCCTCTCTCTTGGCAAGACCTATCACGGATATATCGTCTACGCCTTTGTCTTTTAGTATCTCCACTACGCTACTGAGCTGTCCTTTACCGCCGTCGATTACAAGCAAGTCGGGGCGCGTAGAAAAACTCTCGTCCTCTCCTTTGGCAAGCTCTTCAATACGTCTTGTCAAGGCTTCTTGAAGTCCTGCGAAGTCGTCGTTGCCGAGCGCATATTTCATTTTGAATTTTCTATAATGCGCCTTGTTGGGAGCGCCGTTGGTGAACACGACCATTGACGCGACCTTGTCAGTGCCTTGCACGTGGGAAATATCATAACACTCCATTCGTATAGGCATCTTGTGCAATTTCAGATATTCTTGAAGCTGTATGATAGCGCCCACGGTCATATTGTCCTCGCGCTCTTTTATCGACAGGGATTTCTCGAGATAGTCGCCGGCATTGTTTTGCGCCATATCGGCTAACTGCCGTCTTACGCCTTGGTGCGGAAGTATGATATTGACCTTACTGCCCTTCTTTTGCGTGAGGTACTCGCCAAACAACTCGCTCTCGTCGATTGGCGAAGCCACGATAATTTCACTCGCGATATAATTGACCTTGTCGTAGTACGCCAAAATAAAGTTGGACAAAACAACTTCGTCGCTGGGCGATAGGTCGTTGACAACCTGCTTATCCGAGCCGACAAGTTTTCCTCCGCGTACGAAAAGCACGCTGACTACTGTGTTTAGTCCGTTGCTAGCAATAGCAAAAATATCAAGGTCGAAGTCCTTAGGCAACGCCGTTACTTGACGGCGTACCAACTTGTCCAAAATCTCTAACTTCTTGCGGTAGAATATAGCAAGTTCAAAGTCCTCGTTCTCCGCAGAAGCGTTCATTTTTTGTTGCAGAAGATTGGCGACCTTTTTATCATTGCCGGATAAAAAGGATACGACTTCTTCAATCTGCTTAGCGTACTGCTCTTTGCTACAACGTCCACTGCATGGCGCTAAACAACGGTTGATATGATAGTTAAGACACGGTCTGTGATTTTTGGGTAAATGAGAAAAATCATGATTGCATGAGCGCAAGCAAAACGCGCTTTCAACCAGCTCTAAAATATCCTTGCTGGTTATGCCCTGCATATACGGTCCGAAGTACTTAGCTCCGTCATTCTTAAGTTTACGCACTACCTCGACTTTGGGAAAATCTTGCTTGACGTTGATTTTAATAAACGGATAAGACTTGTCGTCTTTGAGAAGTATATTATACGGAGGTTTATGCTTTTTAATAAGATTGTTTTCAAGAACTAACGCCTCGATTTCGTTGGCGGTAATGATGTACTCAAAATCCGCAATATGAGAAACTAGACGAATTGTCTTTTCCGTCTTGTTGGCGGAATTGGAAAAATATTGATTAACTCTGTTTTTGAGATTTCTTGCCTTGCCGACGTACAAAATCTGATTGCCGGCTGATTTCATTATATAAACACCGCTCTGCGTAGGCAAGTCTTTAAGTTTTTGTCTTATTTTTTCCATAGTATTATTATATCACTTAAATTATAACGTGGCAATAAAAACTTGAAGCCATTAATTGCTAGGGCAAGCGTTTTCAACGCCTATAGTCAAGGTACGCTCTACGTTCTCGTTGATAATGCGATAAAAAACTATTTTTCCGTATCTGCGACACCCGACGATTTTGTTATCGCGAAGTAATTTGAGTTGGTGAGAAATCGTAGTTTGATTTAGTCCGAGAATATAGCTCAAGTCGCCTACGCATAACTCCATACTACATAGCGCGCAAAGTATCTTAAGGCGCGTACTGTCCGAAAAGATGTAAAAGTAATCCGCCGAATTACGAAGTACGCCGTTGGGCGGTAGGCATTCCCTGACAAAATTCTCTTGCTGTTCGCTGACGGTAAGACATATCATGAGTATAGTTCTCCTTTAATTTAATCGGATAACTTTATTGTAAATTAGTAACACAATAAATTTTTAAGACATATTGTAGATTGATAAGGCTTTTTGACAAAAAGGAGGTAATATGAACAATAATTGTACAAGTCTTTTACTTTTGGTCGCTCTTTTGAGTTTTAACAATTCATGCGGATGCAATAATAATTGCGGTTGCAATAATTGTAATGACTGCGGTTGTAACTGCGGGTGCAATAGTTGCAATAACAACGGATTGTTTGGCAACAACGCCGGATTGCTCTGTCTGTTGTTAGCGTTCTTGTCCAGCGCAAATTGTCCGTTAACAACAAGCGTATAAAAAATCCCCTCTCATTTAGCGAGAAGGGAAAAATATCGTTAATATCTCACGCGCCGTCACACTCGTTTGGCGAAAAGGGAGCGACGTAAGATTTTCACGCGCAAGAATGTTTTCCAGACGATGAAAACAAATGCAGGCGTACTGTATGTACGTCAAGTGAGTTTGAAAAAGTATGGGAAGCATTATTGCCGTGTAAAATTACGGCGCCTACCTTTGAGCCAAACTACTTACTAAAGAATCCGCCTTTTTTGCACTTCTTGAGTTGAGGATATTGCGAATCCGATAGACTGTCTTCAAAGGCTTTAAGAAGTTTAAGCTGTTTAGAACTCAAATTCTTTGGAGTTTCGACCTTGACTACAACGTACAAATCACCGTAAAGGTCTTTTTGCAAAACCTTCATTCCGTAGCCCTTTAATCTTATCTTAGTACCCGACTGAGTAGTTTCCGGAATCTTGCACTTTGCCTCGCCTTTCATAGTTTCGATAGCTATTTCGCAACCGTTGGCGACGTCGTAAAAACCAATCGGCAAATCCATATAGAGGTCGTTGCCGACTCTCTTGAATTTATCGCTCGAAGATACTCCTACGGCAATGACGAGATTACCTTTAGCACCGCCGTTAATACCGTTGTTGCCTTCTCCTCTCAAAGTCATTGACACGCCGTTGTCCACGCCTGCGGGAACGTTAACTTTGACATTGGCTTCTTTGCGTACGTATCCGTTACCGCGACAGGTAGCACACTTATCGCTGATAATCTTGCCCTTACCGCCACAGTTGGTACACATTGCCTGTACGACTTGTTGACCGAATAGCGACTGTTGAGTCTTGCGAACCGTACCCGTACCCTTACAGTACTGACAAACTCTTATAGACGAAGCGTCTTTTGCTCCCGTACCTTTACAGGTACCGCATTGCTCATCTCTATTTAGTCTGATAGTTTTGGTTACGCCGTTGTATGCTTCTTCAAAAGTCAAATTGATTTTAACGTGTATGTCGTCGCCTTGCTTAGGCTCGTTGGGGTTACGTCTGCCGAAACCGCCGTTGGCTCCGCCAAAGATTGAATTGAATATGTCTTCAAAACCTCCGAAGCCACCGCTCTCAAAACCGCTGGCGCCACCTGCAAAACCTGCAGAACCGTCCTCTGTGCCGTATTTGTCGTAATTGGCTCTTTTTTCCGCATTGCTAAGCACTTCGTATGCTTTATTGATTTCCTTAAACTTCTCTTCAGCGTTCTTCTTCTCGCTTTCGGAAGCGTTGGTAAATCTGTCGGGGTGCAAAGTTATGGCAAGTTTACGATACGCCTTTTTTATTTCTTCGTCACTTGCAGTCTTGGATACGCCCAAAATTTCATATAAGTCTTTCTTTGCCATATGTTCCTTTTCGCAACTATGCCACTGACTTCATGGAAGTCGGTGGCAATAGCATGAATATTTGTTATTTATATTAGTTGTCGATAATGATATCGTCAGGATCTATTGCGCCGTCGCCGTTACGGTTGTCGTCGCTCTTAACCGACGCTTCTTCTTGAGCCATTTGATATAGTCTTGTGAAGATAGGAGCGTTGGTCTTTGTCATTTCGTCGGTTATCGCTCTTACTGTATCTGCGTCGTTTGCATCTGCAAGTTCTGCCTTAGCCTTATCGACAGCCGTCTTTAATGTCTCTTTCTCTTCCTCGCTCAACTTGTCTGCGCTCTCTTCCAATGTCTTTTCCGTAGCGTATAACATTTGGTCGGCGTCGTTCTTAGCGTCAACGAGGTCTTTACGCTTTCTGTCCTCTTCTGCGTACTTCTCCGCTTCTTTTACAGCCTGGTCGATTTGATCCTCGGATAGGTTGGTAGATGAAGTGATAGTAACGGATTGCTTCTTGCCCGTACCCTTATCTACCGCAGTTACGTTTACGATACCGTTGGCGTCAATATCGAATTTAACTTCGATTTGCGGAATACCTCTCGGAGCCGGCGGAATACCGTCTAATTGGAATCTACCGAGTTCTTTATTGTCGTTTGCCATAGATCTCTCGCCTTGGAGAACTCTGATGTCAACAGCCGTCTGATTGTTAGCGGCGGTCGAGAATACTTGCGACTTGGAAGTAGGTATCGTGGTATTACGCTCGATAAGTTTGGTAAATACTCCGCCCATTGTTTCGATACCGAGTGAAAGCGGGGTTACATCCAAAAGAACTACGTCTTTTACGTCGCCTGCAAGTACACCGCCTTGGATAGCCGCGCCAAGCGCAACGCACTCGTCAGGGTTGATACCCTTAAACGGCTCTTTGCCCGTTACTTTGCGAACTGCGTCTACTACCGCAGGAATTCTTGTAGAACCGCCTACGAGAATAATCTTCGCAAGGTCCTTAGAAGTCAAGCCTGCGTCGGAAAGCGCTTTCTTAAGAGGAATAAGCGTTCTCTCTACAAGGTCGCTCGTCAAAGAATCGAACTTAGCCTTGGTGAGTTCCATATCCACGTGCTTAGGCACGCCGTCAACCATAGTAATATAAGGTATATTGATAGTAACCTTGGTCATACCGGAAAGCTCAATCTTTGCCTTTTCTGCGGCTTCCTTAATTCTGTGCATCGTAGCGGGGTCTTTGGTGAGGTCGATACCCTCTTTTGACTTAAAGTCGCTTACGATATAATCCATTATCTTCTTATCGAAGTCGTCACCGCCGAGCATATTGTCACCGCTCGTAGCAAGTACTTCAAATACACCGCTTTCAATCTCAAGTATAGATACGTCGAACGTACCGCCACCGAGGTCGTAAATCAAAACTTTTTGTCCCTTGCTATCGCCCTTATCAAGACCGTAAGCGAGAGCTGCCGCCGTAGGCTCGTTGATAATTCTCAAGACTTCAAGTCCTGCAATCTTACCGGCGTCCTTTGTAGCCTGTCTTTGAGAGTCTGTAAAATATGCCGGCACTGTGATTACTGCTTGCGTAACCTTCTCGCCGATATATGCTTCCGCATCTTGTTTGAGCTTGGTCAATACCATTGCGCTTATTTCTTGCGGGCTGTATGACTTGTCGTCAATTTTTACTCTGTAGTCGCTACCCATATGTCTTTTGATTGAAGCAACGGTTCTGTTTGCGTTGGCAACAGCCTGTCTTTTTGCCGTTTGACCTACAAGACGCTCTCCGTCTTTCGTAAAGCCTACTACCGACGGCGTAGTTCTTGCGCCTTCCGGATTTGGGATAACTACCGCTTCGCCACCTTCCATGATAGCTACGCACGAGTTGGTAGTACCGAGGTCAATACCGATAATCTTACTCATAAAATATATCTCCTTGTAATAATAATTTCTATTTTGTCAAGCCAAGGCTTGATTTTGCCGTTACTGCGCAACGACAACTTTTGCGTGTCTTAATATCTTCTCTTCTTTTGCATAGCCTTTCTTGACTATTTCGACAACCTTGCCCGCGTCTTCGGGAGCTTGCGCCGGTACGGTCAAAACCGCTTCGTGCATATTGGGGTCAAATTCATCTCCGACACAGCCCATTTCACTAACGCCTCTTTTTCTTACAACGTCCATGAACGCATTTTTAACAAGTTCGATACCCTTGCGCTGTTCGTCGTCCTTTTGGGCTTCGATTGCCATGTCAAGATAATCTAATACCGGCAATATCTCAACTAAAATATCGTTGATACCGCTGGCGTACATTACGCTTGCCGTCGAGGAGTTGCGCTTTCTGAAATTGTCAAAGTCAGCTTGCAATCTTATATACTGCGCCAACAATTCGTCATATTTTTGATCTCCGCTACTTTGTCCTTCAGGCAGTACATTGGGATTGAATTCATACAATTCTTCTTCGTTGATTGCTTCTTCTTGGACTTTTTTATTTTTCAATTTATTTTCCTCCTCTAGTCTTCCAATTTATCTATAAGTTTACTAAGATGTTTCAACACCGTAAGCACTTTTTTATAGTCCATTCTCTCCGGACCTATCACGCCAAGTTGTCCGACTTCTTTGCCTTTGACGTGATACTTTGCGCTGACGAGCGCCATATTATCCAAGCCGTCGCCGTCCTCTGCGCCTATCTTGATAGAAAACTCTATGTTGCCGTCGTCAGTCATAAGTTCTTTGAGCTTATCCTTTTTGCCTACTATCGTCACAAAATTCTTGACGTTGTCATAGTTCTTTGACTCGGGATAATCAAATATTTTGTCTGCGCCCTCTACAAAAAGCTGTCCCTCTCTGCTCTTCTTGTACTCGCTAAGCAAGTCGAAAACATTTTCAAATATCTGCTTGAACGCCTTGAGCTCGTTGTCCATATCCACCTGCGTGGAAAGAATCTGCGAAAGCGTCTTGCCCGCAAAACACTTGCCTAGCATAGTGTTGGCAGATTCTATATAGTTGTCTTCCTTGTTGGGAAGCTGAATTTCTTTATCCTTTATGACTCCGCTGTCTGTGATGATAAGCACGAGCGCCGTACCGTCGTACATATCAACAAGTTTGATGTCCTTAATAGTCAAAGTATCGCTGTTGGAAATCATCAGCAAGGACGTATAATTCGTCGCGTCGCTTACTATCTTTGCGCTGTTCTTGACTATTTCGGCAACGTTGTCGTACTTGCGCCCCAAATACTCTTTCATCGCCCCTAGGTCTATGTCGTCGTCAAGTATGAAGTTGTCAACGTAATATCTGTACGCCTTTGACGAGGGAACTCTGCCTGCGCTGACGTGCGGTTGTATGAGATACCCCATTTCTTCAAGGTGCGACAACTCGCTCCTTATAGTTGCCGTAGATACTCCAGGCAAATATCTCTTTTGAATGTCCGAGGAAGAAATCGGCTCTACGGAAGAAATATAACTATCCACCAACGCTTGCAAAACTTTTTTCTTTCTTTCGGTCAGTTTTTCATCCATTTTTCCACCCGTTGGCAGTCAAGTCAAAGGCTTGTTAGCACTCTCGCTCCTCGACTGCTAATTTAATTATACTACTATTATTTGTAATGTCAATACTTTTTAGACAAATTTTTCAAGTAATTTATATCAGTATCCAGCATAACGAAGCGCGCATAAATTTTTATAGTACGATATTATATATATAACAATATATAAATTAATATAAGGGTGAATTATGCTGTTTTATAACTAGTTTATCATTTAGATCTCTTATCTGATATGCCAAGTATGTCGTTTGCGTCAAGCTCAAGTATTAAGCAAAGATTTGCAAGAGTATCAAGAGCCGGTAATTTTTCCCCTTTCAGATAGTAAGATATCGTTTGCTGACTGACACCCAGAATGCTTGCTAAATGACTTTGCGTCAAACCGCTACACTTTATTGCTTCGATAATATTTAGTCTTATGTTATCTAGTTTAATCTTATTTGATACGTCCATTTTTCTCTCCTGCTTTTTATTTAATATAATTTTACACCAATCAGGCGTAAAATACTTGACTTACGCCCATTAGGCGTATTATTATATTTACAACCAATGGGCGTGAGGTTGTAATGTGATTTTAGATAAAGATTGCGTATCAATTTTTACTAACGTTAAACTTCATACAACTATGTGAAAAAACTCCCCCACAAGAATAATTTTAGAGGTGAAATATGCAAGAAAAAGTTAAGATTAAAAAAATGAAGCAAGACGTCGTATGGAGTCACGTATTCTATACTCTGGACGACCTATATAGTGGCTTTATTTACGACGATAAGATATTCAATAAAATGCTCTATGATTTATTAAGGTACGTAGAAACAAAGATATGCCCGCCGGACGACGCCGGCGACATAGTCGATAAATACGTTGTCATAGAATATGAAGAATTCCCCTCTTCTCAAAACACTCTTAAGAATAATTAAACCTCACACCTATTGGGCGTGAGGTCAATATAAGGATGACGATAATATATATGTATGCAATAATAATTCGCTAATATTTGAATTGGAGAAAACGCTATTTGCTTAATTTCTTAGAATTGCGTTTTTTCTTTTCTCTATAGTCCGCAATGCCCGCGCCGATAAGCGCAATTACTATTACGGCAGGGAGAATAATAATTCCGTATATAAACCCTGAATATTCTCTTATCTCTTCATTTTCTACTGCAAGATAAGAGATATAGTCAATATTGATAATATCGCTGTCGCTTGCCGGCATAACCTTGACGGTATGCTCTGCCCAAAGGTCGAAGTCTATTGCAAAAAGCAACTGGTCCGTCATCGTAGTTTCGCTATAAAGGTCAACGGTCGCCACCTTAGAGCCGTCTACGTACACTTCCATCTTGCCGTAAGAACTGTCTTTTACACCGTAAATACAAATTTGTCTTGCAAGCGCGGTGAAAGACATTACGGAATTTTGGTTGACGCTTTGGCTGACGGAGCCGTTGATACAAACGTATTCGCCAATATCCGACCAACCGCCCATATAAGCGATGCTGGACGAAGTATTGGGTACGATTTGACTTGCGTCAAAGCGCTGACCTACCTTTAAGTCGGTGAAAGAACACTCGAACGGCTCGTCCGCATAGAAAGTAATCTTGAGATACTTATACTTTTTGGCATCAAACAAGAACGTATTAAGTCCCTCTCTTATTACGCTGTCAACGTTAACACCCTCTTTACTTTCGTCGTCAGTGAGTTCTTTCAACTTAATTTCCTTAAACTCTGAAAAATTGGAACTGTTAGACATAGTAAGTTTGATTTTAGCGCCTATCATTGTACACGTACTATTGACGTAGAATTGAACGTATTCCATTCTCCTTTCACCGTTCATCTTGAGTACTATGTCAAACTCCGTCAATCTTTGCGCCGAGGAATAATAAGAAGTGGAGAGATCGTCAAAAGCAAATTCGATTTCTCTCGACGCGCTGAACGCCTCCGGATAGGACTCGACATTGTCCACCGTCAAATCGTACGGCTGATAAAATGCGTCTTTGAAGCCGTATCCCGTAGGATAAATCACAGGAGGTTCAAACTTAACGACTTTGTCATCCTCTAAACCATTGTATATCAAATAATTAGAATCAATTATCTCAGCGTCTATAGCCGAGTCTTGATTGCTGTCTGAATTCTCGCCTTCGATATATTTAATACCCAACGCGGCGTCGCAACTACCCTTGGTAGATAACAAATACAAATTGAAGTAATAATTTGTACCCGCTTTCAAATCTATGTCGTAAGAGTGACCTCTGGTAAATTCACTGAAAGGTATGGATATGTCAAACATATTAAACATATACTTCGGCACGCCGAACTCTACTCTGCAACGTCCGTTATTGCGTAAATATATACGATATTTACCGCTCTTAGGTACTCTAATACAACCGTTTGTCACCGTCAAAACGTAGATACTGTCGTCCTTTTCTTCCAGCGGTTGAACTCCCGCAAAATCTATACTCTCTACGTAATCGGGCGACCTCTTGTCATAACTGTCGATTGCTTCTGCAAGCGCGGTAGACGGATTGCTAAAGGTCCAATTCATGTATTTCTTGGAGGTTGCTACCGTGACCACAACGTTGATTTTGCCGTAAAGCGTAACCGTATAATCTCCATTTGTAAGCGTAACTTGAAATTCATCTATAAGCGCGTCTTGGCTGGGCGTATAGTAATATATATCGGTATTTTCTTTGTCTTTGCTCCATAGTTTGGAGTGCTTGCCTGCGACTCTCTCTACTCTCCAGCCCTCTACAAGAGATATTGTATTACTGCCAAAATCAAACACCGCTTTCTCTCCCATAGCTACCGTATAGCCAAGATAGAAATCGTTGTCTGCGCTACCAAGCGTAAACTTTGTCTGAACAGGTACGTATAACTGATTGCCCGACATCTTGTCCTTGGTCTCTTGAGAAATTCCCATTATCGGGAACATACCGAAATACATGCTCATATCCGACCTCAAAACCGAACTTATCAAGAGCGCAAATTCGTCAACGTCAAGCGGTTGAGTTTCGTTGCGATACTCGGATATTATATCTATCGTCTTATCAAGACCAAAAGCATGCAAGATATTGATAAAAAATGCTTTCCACATGTCATTGTAATGCTTTTGATACAATTCGTCGGTAGGTAGTTTGAGCAATTCAAAGGTACCGCTTAGACATAAATACGAGTCATGAAGCCAATTTATCTCATTTTCGGAAGCTCCTGTATCTTCGCTTGGATTGGTCATTACTACGTGGTCAATCGCGCTCAATATGTTTACCCAAGAATCTTGAGGAATAAATCCCGCAAGATTAGCGCCCGCGACTTTAGTCTTGTAATCGCAGATATTGTAGAGCAAATCCCATGATTCGCCGTCAAGTAAATTGCTGTAAAAAAGCGTCTTTTCAAAATACGAACTCGGCGCATAAGTTATGCATACGTTTTGATTTAAGTCGTAATAAATATTTTCATAATTTCCGAAAACTACGCTCGACGTATAATATCTGGAACTGCTCGCTATACCCAAAGTTTCGTTGATAAACGATACTGCAGATTGCCACCAAAGAAGCACGTTGTAGATATCGTCTATTCTGCAGATATTAGTGTCGTTGTAAAGTATCGAAGTCGGCACGTAGAATCTTGCGTTGACGCAATCGAGTACGGCAAAGGTTCCGTTGCCCTGCTGTATTTGGTTCAACGAATCTCTGCCAAGTCTGTAATACGGCATAACTATTCCGCCCTCTATCTCCATATTAAAAGAGGTGTTTGTCGCCGAACTCGTAGACTCGTCTGCCTGAACGTATATTTCCACCACTCCGCCAATACCCGGCTCCCAAGTGGTTACGCCCGATATCGACTTGGATAATCTTGTTCCGCTTAAATAATCGTTGATATATACCGTATAACGGTTGGAAATTATATTACTGGGAACAGTGATTGTCAACGGCTCGCCGGCAGGCAAATAAAGTCCAGTGATATGGTAGCCGTTCATTCTTGTATCGATATTTATCTTCGCCTTAACTCTTTGGACGTTCTTATACTCCGTAGCCGTCCTAGGAGCGGCGTAAGATGACAAAACTGCGATTCCGTCGCCGTAACGCGATACGACTGAGTCTTGAATCTCTATTTCGTTCTTCATAGTAGAACACGCCCCAAGCCCTAAGAGCATTGCGACGACGAATACCAATATTGCAATTATCAAGAATTTTTTCTTCATTTTTCCTCTGCAAAATTATAGTTCTACTATTTTTCATGATAAGTTTACTAGAGAAATTACAAAAAGACAATAAAATAAATATAA
>JAIDUT010000036.1 GCA_029060065.1 Clostridia bacterium
GTCTGTATCTTTAAGGGAGATATATATGAAAAGTATAGAAATTACTGCAAATAGCTATGAAGAAGCGCTTGAGCAAGCTCTTCAAGAACTTGGTCTTGACGAGAGTCAGGTTGAGGCAGAAAAAGTAAAACAAACGGGACTTATTCGTAAAAAAATTACCGTAAAAGTAACACAAAAAATTACCGGAGCAACTATGGTAAGCGATTTTATCAACGGTATAATCCAAAAAATGAATATCAACTGCAATGCTGAAGTCGAAGAGAAAGAGGACGCTTTTTACGTCAATCTCACCGGTGAAGATACCGGCGTACTCATTGGTTATAGAGGCGACGTACTTGACGCTCTTCAATATCTTTCGCTTTTGGTAGTCAACAAGAACAATCCCGACAACAAAAGACTTGTAATCGACGGCGAGAACTACAGGGAAAAGAGAAGCGCTACGCTTTCTAAACTTGCGAAGAAAATTGCTTTCAGAGTAGCAAAATCTCGCAAACCGGAAGCCCTAGAGCCTATGAACCCATTTGAAAGAAGAATTATTCACTCGGCTTTGCACGACGACAGATTTGTAACAACAGAGAGCCACGGTGAAGAACCCAATAGATATATCGTTATCTCTCCCAAAAAGCCTGCTTTCGATAGAGAAAGAGGGGATAGACACAGCGATAGAAGAGAGAATCGTCAAACTAAGCCAAGAACGGAAAATCAAACCACCGCAACTCAAACTCAAGAACCACGCAACTTTAACAAGACCGGCGTAACGAGAATGAAAACTTACGGCGGAGATATGAAAAAGTTTTTCTAATGCAACACAAAAAGAGCGGTAATACCGCTCTTTTTCTAACTGTTAAATAATGGAGAAAAATGAAAGACATAAGTAATTTGAATAATTTTGACAATAAATTCTGGACCGCAATAGACAACTTAATGGAAAGTCACAAAATTATTATTGATAGACCTAAAGGTACTGTTCATCCCAAATTTGATAATATAATTTACAACGTTGATTACGGTTATTTGGAGAATACAAAATCTATGGATAACGGCGGTATTGACGTATACGTTGGTTCTAAAAAAGGCAAAATAGTTGATTGCATAATTTGTACCGTTGATTTGTTAAAAAACGATTGCGAAATAAAACTACTTTTGAACTGCACTGACAAAGAAAAACAAACTATATATCAAACTTTGAATAACAATCCAAATATGAAAGGTATATTGATAAATAGAGGTACTTTTTAATCAACCAATCTCAATAATTTGAATTTATTATTCTATCTCTAGTTTTTCGCAATCAAAATACGGACTATCTAAAAACTCTAATAACGTCATATCAAAACCTTTCGCTAGCATTATTACAGTCTTAAAATTAACGCTATTATTTCTATTCTTTAAGATAAATCCTAACTGACTATGGGAAACACCGCTATTTTGTTCCAACCTATATTGCGACATATTCTTTAACTTAAGCAATTCTCTTATTCGCAAAGCAAGAGCATAGTTAATTGTAATTACTTCTTTTTCTATCATAATTATATCTTATATCATTATGCTACTTAAATTACGCTACAGATGTAGCCTATTTTGCTTGACATGATGTTTGCGGTAATTGTACACTAGTATATGGCGATTAGCCTTATGTTACTTAAAAAGAGGTAATTAAATGAAAAAAGAAGTAAATGTAAAAATGATTTTAGATTATAAAAAGAAAAACAAATTGACAATAAAAGAATTTTGCGAACAATGCAATATTGGTATGGATACTTATTATTGTATAGTTAAAGGAAAGCGTGCTGATATATGCGGTCGCCGTTCGGCGAGGAGGGAGATAGGCGAAGAATAAAATAGCGGATTTTTTGCCAAGATAATCTTTGGCGAGGGGCGTCGTACTTTATGTACGTCGGCGTGAGCCAAGGGCTAGATTGGCGGAAAAGGCGCATTTTAGATTTGCCTAGCCTACCTTTGAGCCGAACATTCATTTCCCTAAGCAAAACTTACTAAATATATTATCAATAATATCCTCGCTTGCGGTATTACCTGTTATCGCTCCAAGCGCAAAATATGCGTTTCTCAAGTCTATAAGGCTACATTCTGTGGGAAGAGAAGAGTAGCTAGATTTAGCGCTTTTAAGGCTTGCTATTGCGTCGCGTATTGCCCCGGCATGGCGCTCGTTGGTTATTATATTGCCATTGGTATCCACGCTTGAATCAATAAAAGTATTTACTATTTGCTTTTTAAGTTCTTCTATTCCTACGTTGTTTTTTGCGCTTATCTTTATATCTTTGCGCTCGTCTTTAGCCGTATCGCACTTATTTATAACCAGTAGGACTTTTTTGTTTTCGTCAAAACTCTTTATCAGATTATTTTCGTATTCATTGAGTTGTCGTCCTGCTTCGGTGACAAACAAGACTATATCGCTACCTTTGGCGACTTCGATACTTCTTTCTACGCCCATAGCTTCGACAATATCGCTCGTATCGCGTATGCCTGCCGTATCTATAAGTTTAAGCATAACTCCGTCTACTTCGACGTACTCTTCTAAGCTATCTCTGGTTGTGCCTGCGATATTAGTCACAATAGCTCTATCTTTACCGGTGAGCGCGTTGAGAAGAGAAGACTTGCCGACGTTGGCTTGACCTACAATTGCCACGTTGATACCGTGACGGATATATCCGCCTACTTTTGCGGTGGCGCTTAATTTTTCTAACTCAATAATCAAGTCATCTGTTGTTTTATTTGCATTTGACTTTGCTTCCTCTTCCATTTCTTCGGGATAGTCAAGACTTGCTTCAAGTTCCGATATACAGTCGAGGAGGGTATTTTGCAAGATACTTATCTGCTCGGCAATATCTCCGGTAGAAAGTCTATAACTTGCGTTGAGTGACGCTACGCTCTCGCTGTTTATCATATCTATTATGCCTTCAGCATCGCTTAAAGCTATCTTGCCGTTGAGAAATGCGCGCTTGGTAAATTCACCTTTGTCTGCAATCTCGCAACCCTTTCTAATACAAGCCTTCAGCGCTTCGTCAATCAATCTAACACCGCCGTGACATTGAAACTCCACTATATCTTCGCCGGTGTAGGAGTGGGGAGCTTTGAAGTATACCGCCAAAATATTGTCTTTGAAAGCGCCTACGTCGATACTGCCGTAATACATATAATTAGGCTGGGCGTCCATAAAACTCTTGAGCTTTTTGCAAGTGAAAATAGACGAGGCTATCTCCAACGCCTTATCTCCGCTCATTCTTACAATGGCTATTGCTCCGCGCCCTACGGGAGTTGAAATGGTAGCTATGGTTTTCATAATTAAATTATATCATAATAATCATTGTATTTGCAAATGATACAGGCGTATGATATAATAAAGCGAAAAGCGTACTGATATACACATTCGGTTGTAAGGATATTATCATGCTAAACAGTTACCAAAAGAATTATGACGCTATAGTAATAGGTTGCGGACACGCAGGAGTTGAGGCATGTCTTGCTTTAGCTCGCCTTGGACATAAGACTTTGGCGGTGACTTTATCTTTGGACGCGATAGCCTTTATGGCTTGCAATCCTGCGATAGGCGGTACGGCAAAGGGACATCTGGTGAGAGAAATCGACGCGCTTGGCGGACAGATGGGAATTTCTGCCGACAATAACTTGCTTCAAATTCGTATGCTCAACATGGGTAAAGGGTCTGCGGTTCAATCTCTTAGAGGACAAGCCGATAAAACTCTTTATCACCACTATATGAAAAATATAATGGAAACTACTCCCAATCTGGATATTCTGCAAGGCGAAGTTGCAGATATACTTGTCAAGAACGGCGCGGTATACGGAATAACCACGACTTTGGGACAGACATTTTATGCCGACAGTATAGTCGTAGCGACTGGCGTATATCTCAATGCGCATATCATTATAGGCGACAACGTAACAAAGACGGGACCCAACGGTTTTTCCAGAGCTACTAAGCTCACCGACAGCCTTATAAGCCTTGATATACCTACAAGAAGATTTAAGACAGGCACTCCTGCAAGAGTAGATAAAAACAGTATAAATTTCGACTTAATGCAAGTGCAGAAAGGCGACGATAATATCTATCCTTTTTCATTTATGACGAAAGGATTCGTACCCAATAAAGAGGTATGCTATCTCACTTATACCACGCAAAAGACAAAAGATATTATAATGGCAAATATCGACAGATCTCCGCTTTACAACGGTTCTATACACAGCATAGGACCCAGATACTGTCCGTCAATAGAAGATAAAGTCATGAGATTTGCCGACAAAGAACGCCATCAAATTTTTATTGAACCGGAGAGTAGTTTGACAAACGAAATGTACGTGCAAGGTATGAGTTCGTCGCTTCCTTTCGACGTGCAACTTGAGATGTACAAGTCGGTAATAGGCTTAGAAAACGTCAAGATTATGCGCTTTGCTTACGCAATCGAGTATGATTGCATAGATTCGCTTTGTCTAACGCCGTATCTCATGGTAAAACATATCAAAGGTCTTTTTCTTGCAGGTCAGCTCAACGGCAGTAGCGGATACGAAGAAGCTGGCGCGCAAGGTCTTATAGCAGGCATTAACGCTTCGTTGTATCTAAAAGAAAAACAGCCTTTGGTATTGACGAGAGATTCGTCCTATATTGGCGTACTTATCGACGATTTGGTGACTAAGGGTACCAACGAGCCTTACAGAATGATGACGGCCAGAGCAGAACATAGACTGCTTTTAAGACAGGAAAATGCAGACAGAAGACTTACTCCCATCGGAAGAGAAGTCGGCTTAGTCAACGATGAAAGATGGCAATCTTTTGAACTGAAGATGCAGACTATCGAAGATATATCCAATATCTTGAATAAGTCTTTACCTCCAAAAGAATTTAGAGAATTTTTCGAGAATATAGACGAGCCTGTACCAAACAACGCTTTATCATATAAAGATATGCTTAAAAGAGCTAACGTAACCTTTGATATGCTTATGCGAAACTTTGAAGAACTCAAAGACCTAGACAGAAGATGTTTTGAAGAAGTGGCTACGTCTATAAAATACGAGGGGTATCTAAATAAACAACAAGCAGTCATTGAGGATATGAATAAACTTGAAAATAAATCGCTTCCTCAAGATATAGATTACAGTCAAATAAAAGGCTTGAGAATCGAAGCAAGACAAAAACTAGATAAAATTAAACCTCTCAATTTGGGACAGGCTTCGAGAATAAGCGGTGTATCACCGGCGGATATAACGGTGCTTTTAGTGTACCTTTCTAAGACGGGCAGGTAAATATGGAACTTGATATTCTCAAAAGTTATTTGATAAATAATTATAAAAATAACTGCGATAACACAGATATTTCACTTTATCACGATAAAGTTTCGCTTTACTTGACTAAATTCTCACTTTATTACGATAAATTGATAGAGTGGAACTGCAAATTTAATTTGACGGCTATCACCGATTTTCAAGAAGTGCAGATAAAACACTTTATCGACAGTATTTTGCCTAACGACCTACTTGACAAATGCAACAATATTTGCGATATAGGTTGCGGAGCAGGTTTTCCAAGCATACCTTTGGCGATACTCAATCCCGACAAAAAATTTACTTTGGTTGACAGCGTAAACAAGAAGATTTCTTTTATTAATTATATCATAGAATTACTCGATTTGCAAAACGTAACTGCAATACATTCTAGGGTAGAAGACTTTGCCAAGAATAATTTTCAAGCCTTCGATGCTTGCGTAGCGAGAGCTTTAGCCGGTATGCCTACTCTTGCGGAATATACTTTGCCTCTTATAAAAAAAGACGGCTTATTATTAGCATATAAAGGTAAGAATTACGGGGAAGAATTAGAACAATGTTCAAAAATTCTGGGAATTTTGAAAGGTAAATTACAAGACGTAAAACAATACGATTTGATAGGCGAAGAAAAAAGATACGTGCTGACAATACAAAAAATTGGAGATTGTCCTAAAAAATATCCAAGAAACGGCAATAAACCAAGACTTCAACCTATTTTAGGATAAAAATTTATGTTGCATATCTAAAATTTCTTTGTTATAATAGAATTGAACGGTATTTCAAAAGCAAATGATAAATACTTTTTCGCTCATATAGGAGGAACTATGAAAAACAATATTGATAAGAATTTGGGTATAGATAGCGATTTCACTACCTACGATAAAAACGGTAATCTAAACGAAGGCGTGGAAATCATACCTTTGGAAAACATTGTTCCCAATCCTAATCAGCCTAGAAAAAAGTTTGACGAAAGTTTGCTTGAAGAACTTGCTGTATCTATAAAAAACTACGGTATTATTCAACCTATTATAGTTTGTCCAACCGGTGGCGGAAAATATCAAATCGTAGCGGGTGAGAGAAGATACAGGGCCAGTAAGATGGCAGGTATGTCATCTATACCGGTAATTAAAAAGTATTATACCGAAAAACAAATAAAAGAAATTTCTCTTATAGAAAACCTTCAACGCCAAGACCTCAATCCAATAGAAGAAGCGCAGGCATATAAGGCTTTGATTGACGAATATGACTTCACTCAAGAACAACTCGCGGATAAATTGGGTAAGTCGCGTCCTGTTATTACCAATTCTTTAAGACTTCTGACGCTCAATCCCGTTGTAATAGATATGGTCGTCAACGGTAGAATTTCCGCAGGTCACGCAAGATGTCTTACTTCTATAAAGGACTACGTAGTTCAACATACTTATGCTTTGGCTTGTTGCGATAAGCAACTCAGCGTAAGACAGTTGGAACTCATGGTAAGAAATTATCTTAAGACCGACCCTAATGACCCAGAGCGTAAAAAGAAAGAAATTCCTGAACTTACAGTCGAGCTCAAAGACTTGGCAAATATCATGCAAAGAAAGTTCGGTACTAAAGTTAACGCCGTAGGTAATAATAATAAGGGTAGAATTTATATAGATTACTATTCTACTGCAGATTTAGATAGAATCTACGAGATACTAGAAAAAATAAATTAGTTTATATGAATTATTATTTGAGGTAATATATGACTGAAAAAGAAAAATCTAAATTAGGTTTTTTATATAATCCTTATACTAAAGATTTGATAGAGGACAGGTCTAAATGTAAAGATTTATGCTTCAAATTTAATTCTATCTTACCATCAGATATTGATAATCAAAGAATAATTATTAATAAACTTATCAACGACCCTAACAATACGGCTATCATAACAGCTCCATTTTGGTGCGATTACGGTTATAATATAACAGTAGGTAAAAATTTTTATTGCAATCATAACCTTATAATTCTTGACGAAGCGAATGTAAATATAGGAGATAACGTATTTATCGCTCCTCATTGTTGTATTACTACTGCAGGTCATCCAATTGACGCACAACAACGCTCTACGGGTATTGAAATTGCTCTTCCTGTAACAATAGGGAATGACGTATGGATTGGAGCAAACGTCACTATTTTACCAAACGTTACTATAGGAAATAACGTTGTTATAGGAGCGGGAAGCGTAGTAAATAAAGATATTCCTTCAGGCGTAGTTGCTGTCGGTAATTCATGTAAAATAATTCGTAATATTACAGAAAAAGACAAAGAAAAATATAAATTCTATAAAGTTTAATATAAAATATTAATTTCATTTAATATAATAAAAAAAACGCGTTTTTCGCGTTCTTTTTATTTTCATTTATTTAGATTTATCCACTGCGCTATAAATTACATACAATTTATTAAAACTACGTTCTATCTTGTCCTTATCGGCAAAATCAAATACAAATATTCGTCGCTCTCTATAGGAGTAATTACTACCGGATTACTGCTATTGGATATCTTGATAGAGATATATTCGTCACTACTGTTTTTAATGCAATCAGTAAGATATTTTGCGCTAAGACTTATAGTAACGTCTTTACCCTTAGTAAAGGTATTTATTACTTCTTTTATATTGCTCATGCTGGTATTGCAATAAATAGACATCTTGCCTTCTTTTATATCTATCTTGATGTAATTGCTCTTGTCTTGTTTAGCTATTACGTCTACTTTATCCATACTGTATTCAAGGCTTGCTCTATCTACTGTCACTTCAGTTTCAAAATTCTTGGGAATAGTAGATTCATATTTAATAAAACTTCCGCCGATAAGAGAAGTAATTATTTTACTGTTTTCAAATTCAACCATCATTTTCTTTTCGTTGAATTGAATATTTACCATTTCTTCATCGTTTTCCAAGAGCTTTGAAATTTCGCTCAAACTCTTTGCAGGAACTATTATACTCGAATCTTTTTGTTCTTCGGCAAGTTCTTTATTGCAAATCGCAAGTCTATAACCGTCCAAACCTACACTTCTTATTTGTTTTCCTTTTATTTCAAGCAAACAACCTTTAAGTTGTTGTCTAATATCTTCGGTAGATGTAGCAAATATAGTCTTATTTACAAGGTCTTTGAAATCCTTTTGCTTAATAGAAAGTTGGGTAGTGTACTCTTGATCTTCGATAGAAGGGTATTCGCTTATATTCATTGTTGCAAGATAAATAAAACTATCGCAGTGAGATATATACAGCTTGTCCGCCTCTATTTGAGAATCAAACTCTATAATATTTTCCTTGCTAATTTTTCTAATATATTCGCAAATAGTTCTTCCCGGAACAAGTACTTCTCCTTCCATTATTATGTCTGCTTTTATTTTCATTACTATAACAAACTCTATATCCGTCGCCATTATCGTCAAAGTATCGCCGAATGCGCTAAATTTGATTCCTTCAAGTATAGGCATACTCTTTTTTGAAGGAAGAGCTTTCATTACTTTTGACAAAGCGTCTGACAAATCTGTTCCATTACAAATAAACTTCATTTATACACCTCTGTAAATTATATATTTTTTTATATTTATTAGATAATTATAATATCAATAAGGGAAGTGGAAATGTTGATAAGTTATTTTATCGACCTATATCCAATAAAAATAGTTAATT
>JAIDUT010000037.1 GCA_029060065.1 Clostridia bacterium
AAGTTAGGCTTACGCCTTGTCCAAGATTTCCCGATATCCCCGGTATGTACGTCATATTGCCGAGAAAATCATCTATATCCTTATATGAGATAATTATCTCTTCGTCTGCAAGACTTTCCTTCTCTTCTCCAAGCCAAAGAATTCTCGTGCCGCTCTTTTGGAAAGTTTTCAAATCGGAAACAAACGAAACTCTATTGCTGCCAACCAATTCGTTAAGTATAGCCTTGTCGAAAGAATACCTACTATAAGATGGAACGCCATAAGGATAATCGCTCGTTTGCATAAGAGTATTGATATATTCTATACCTCCCATAGGTAAAAATATCATAGAATGACCATCAGGATCATTAAGTCCTCTATTATTTCCACCCCCATTATAGTTATCAGAAAGCGGATCAATATTAGAATTTTTTTCGTAATCATAACCGCTGTCGATAATCCCTACTATTGTAAAAACGTAGTTATAATCCAACGTGACGGTTTTTCCGAGTATGCCATTCTCTTTATCTGTGGGTTCTAACGTACTTCCGTCGATATAAATCTCATCCGTCTTATATGCTCCTGCCTTAAAACTCCTATAAATATGGTATGAAATTGCTATTTCGCCTTGATTTTCGGGATATCTTCCGGCGTAAAGCTCAATCTCCAACTCTTCCGCCTTTTTGTTGTCTATCTCAATAAAACCATCGGCATATCTATTATAACAACCATAGCTTGATTCGCCTTCTTGAATTGGCAAGTAGCGTTCTTTTATGTTTAATCCACCTCTATCTCTTAGATATAGTTTTGTATAATTCTCTCCAAATTCGTCTCCATTAGTTGTCCAATTGACCAAATACTTATCGTCAGATGACATTATGGCATCGTAAGTAGTCTTTTCGCAATTCCATGCCGCCAAAGTGTCGGCGATTCCGAATATAGCAAAGCAAACGATACATAAAATTAAAGTAATGGCAAGTCGAATCTTTTTACTGCCGAGACTGTAAGTCGACATTTTCATTACCGTCTTAGAGGATAAAGAATACATTTTCTTCGAGTTTGTTGATACTTCCGCAACTTGTTCGATTTGTTTGCTCTCTTCGACAACGTCGCTTAAAGTCCTGTCTTCAATAATTTCACCGTCTGCTATCCTTATTATTCTATCGGCAAACGAATTTGCAAAATCTTCGTCATGCGAAACGACCAATACCAAACTGTTCTCGGATATCTTTTTAAGCAACTCCAAAATAGACTTACCTGTTTTGAAGTCCAAGGCGCCAGTAGGTTCGTCCGCAAGTATAATCTTGGGATTTTTAATTATTGCTCTGGCAATGGCTACGCGTTGTTTTTGCCCGCCCGAAAGTTCGTTGATTTTGCGTTTTGCATAAGAAGACATATTGACTGTAGCGAGAGTTTCCTCCAACTTGCCGTCTTGAGATTTATGTTGCTGTAAATCCTGCGCAAGCATTATATTTTCGCCTACGTTAAAATTATCAAGCAAATTATAGTCCTGGAAAATGAATCCCACGTCAGTGTTTCTATATCTATCCAACTCACTATCGGAGCTCTTTTGTATATCCAATCCGTCTACACTTATTTCTCCGCTATTCGCCCGTTCAATTCCGCCAATCAAATTTAATAGAGTGCTTTTACCCGCTCCGCTCTCGCCAAGCAAAAACACAAGTCCCTTTGACGGCAACGTCAACGAAATATTATTCACCGCCGTAACGCTTTCTTTTAATTTAGAAACGTATATCTTAGTTAAGTTTTTGATTTCTATCATAATATCTCCCCGCTTCTATAATGTAATTATATCATGCCTCAGTAAAACATTCAAGAGCGAAAGTTACTTTCTCATTCATCTTAAAATTCCATATTTTTGCTATAATAAGACGAAAAACGGTCTAAACGTCAAAAGACTTTTAGACCAATACACTTGGTGCGGATAACAGGACTTGTAAGGAGCTTTGGCGACGGCATAGCGAGCTTGCTAGCGTCACTATTTCGGGCTGTCCTGCTTATCCCACAAAAAACAGCAGTCTTGAAACCTCAAGACTGCCTTAATGGTGCGGATAACAGGACTTGAACCTGCACAGCCTTACGACTATAAGAACCTGAATCTTACGCGTCTGCCAATTCCGCCATATCCGCATTATTTATGATTAACAAGTAATATATTATCAAAAATCGGTTTGTTCGTCAACTTATACGCAAAGATTTTATAGACGGTAAACGTTTAACAATCGAGCAAATTATCCGACTTGATAAATTTTGACATAATTTTTGCATATTCGTAGGATCAGCAAATATAATATACTATCGCGACGCGCTAAAGTACCGACTACGTATAAAACGATCGACAATCGGGCTTGATAAATTTAATACTCCTGCGCGCCGAAATCAATAAATATAAGGTGGAATATGAGTCAAATAACCTCTGCCGTAACGAGCAAACCACAAAAATCAGTTACCAT
>JAIDUT010000038.1 GCA_029060065.1 Clostridia bacterium
GCAAGAAAGTTGGGCAGAACAGCCGAAGAAAGAATGGCCATAATTAGAAATCAAGCCTCAGAACTATTGTGGTACGGTTCAATCGAGACCACTGTTGATAGAGCAAAAGAGGTAAGAAGTTATGCCGAGAGCATGTTAACTCTCGCTATAAATACTTATGAAGATACTGTAAAGGTTCAAAAGACCGTAACCAACGACAAGGGTGAAAAGGTCGTTATGGAGTTCGTAAACGACGGTCCTAGAAAGTTGGCTGCAAGAAGAAAACTTATGGCAAGCCTTAGAGATCTTCAAGAAATCAAGGGCGACGGCGAAAGCAAGTCGGCTTACAAGGAGAGAACTAAAGACGTTAAGCATCCGCTTATCGAGAAGATTTTCAGAGAGCACGCAGTATTCTACGCAGACAGAGCTAACAAGCTCGGTCAAAAAGGCGGATATACTCGCATAATCAGACTTGGTCAAAGACGTGGCGACGGCGCTGAAATGGCAAAGTTGGAGCTTGTAAGAAATACCGAAAAGAAGTAAAATATCGGATAAACAATTTATATAAAGCGTTTCGTCAGGAACGCTTTATTTTTTTCTTTTACTATTGAAATTATTAAATGCGTATGATATAATAACTATATGAAAAAAGTTATTATATTACTTTCAAGCGTAATTTTAATATTTTCAATTTTTTTAATGGGATGCAGTGGCGTTGATATAGCGTTTACATCGTATTCTTTGAAACCAATTGAGGATTTTAATTCTAATAATTTAGGTATAGACTTTGGTAATATAGTTAGTTCAAGAGAAGAGCTAATTGGGTTTTACAACAAAGCAATTTTTGTTAGTGTTGATAAGCAAAGTGAATTAGATAAATATGATGATAGCTATTTTGAGAATAAGTCATTATTAATTGTTATATTTGCAAGTGATAAAAATAGTAATAAAAGTATCAAATCCGTTTCAAGAAAAGACGACAATTTATGGATAACGCTAGAAACCACTAGCATGAAAGAATTAAATGAAATTAGCAGATTTTTTATTGAGGTAAATAAAGAAGATGTATCTAATATAAAGGATATAAATTATAAGCAAATAACTATTATATAGTTTCTTCGTTTTTTGTTAAGTAAATATTTGCTTTGCTATTGTCATTTAGAAAAATCGTGTGCTATAATGAATATATGAAGAAGAATAATAAGTTTTTGGAATTTTTGATAATACTAGTCTACGGAGTCTTTGCGATAACTATCGTAATACCTATGATAGCTACTGCAGTAATCTTCAAGTTTGTATTCGGTAGACGCGTCAACAAGACGATACACCATTTGACGCTTGACGATTACCCAAACCTCAAGACGTATCCCGTCAAGTTTAAGAGCGGGAAGAATAATCTTGCATCGTACTTTGTCGTCGATAAAGACGTCAAAGAGTATAAGGCAGTACTAATAGTTGCGCATGGCATAGGCTGTTCAAGAGCCGGATATCTCAATAGATACGATTATTTTGCAAGAAAGGGATATCTTGTATTTGCTTTTGACTGCACGGGTACTTTCGAAAGCGAGGGGAAGGGCTTGAAAGGACTTACGCAATCTCAAGTCGATTTGGATAACGCTATAAAATATCTCGACAGCCTGCCGGAACTTAAAAAGTATAAATTATTGGCGTACGGACACAGCTGGGGAGGCTACGGATTGGCAAGCGAACTCAATAGCAAGACTGCTCAGAAGTTGTGCGGAGCTGCTACGCTGTCGGGCTTTAACGATATTTGGGGCATTTGCAAATTCCAAATGTCTAGATTTGCAGGCAAAGCCGTAGTATTGGCAAAGCCGTGGGCTTATCTGCATTATTTCTTGCTCTACGGCAAGAGAGGACTTTATAAGGGCATTGACGGAGTAAATAAGTACAAGGGACCTGTACTCGTTATGCACAGTACGGATGACAAGACGGTGCCGTACGACAGTTCTGTAGCTATACACTATAAGAAGAATACCAATCCACAGGCTAAATTCGTAATTTTGGACGATAGAGGACATACGCTTTCGCGTCCGCCTGAGGTCGAGCAGGAAATCAAAAGGCTTCATAAGGGTAAAAAGACCCAACTTTCGCTTGGCAAGAGCAATATATTTGAGTATAACGTCAACGTAGGATATGAATACTGCGAAAGAATGACTGTATTTGCCATTGACGAAGAGTTTATGGACCAAATCGACGAGTTCTTTATGGGCGTACTTAGCGAAAGCGCCTCTAATTAAGTCTTATAATTTTGTCTACGTCACTTAATACGGTTTCTTAAAGCGGAGGATAAATTAGCTTGATAAACGTATATCTTATCAAATATACCGACTTGCAAGAAGCCAAAGAGCGAATTTTATTTGAGTACTCTAAGGTCAAAGGCAATACTTATACGATTGAATATTTGCCTAACGGCGCTCCGCGGTTGGTTGTAAATTCCATTACCAAAGGATACGTTTCAATTAGTCACACGGACGGCTTGCTCGCAATGGCATTTTGCGACGATAAGGTTGGAATAGATATCGAGCGAGCAGACAGAGCGATATCTTCAAAGATAGCCAAAAGCATTGAGGATTGGACTAGAATCGAAGCGTATGCTAAATGGATAGGGAAGGGACTTTCAAAAGACATTCTTTACGGAAAGATATCCGATGATATTATATCTACGATAAAATGGCAGGAATACGTGATAAGCGTCTGCTCGCAATGTCAAAGCGTAGAGATAATACAATTATGTTGACAAAGTTTACATATAATGATATAATATGAACGTATTAAAACATCGAGGGAGAATATTATGGTACTTAACAAATTAAGTAAAATTATAGCAGATCAACTCAGCATGGAGCAAAGCCAAATTACTAACGATACTTCGCTTAGAGAAGATTTGCAGGCAGACTCTCTTGATATAGTTGAGATTATTATGTCAATAGAAGAAGAATTCGGTATTCAAGTTGATGACGACGACGCCTTAACTTTCAAGACAGTCGGCGACGTAGTTAAGTATATCGAAAAATTGATGTAAGACAATTGAAATGCAATAAATAAAAAACGCGAGTTTGGCAACTCCGTTTTTTTATTATGCCTAAAGTTGAAAGAGAATTATGAAACAGTATATCGTTGACGTTTTTGCGGATAAAAATTTTAGAGGGAATCAAGCTGCAGTATGCGTATTAGACAAGTGGCTATCTGAAGAACTCATGCAGAATATAGCAAAAGAAAACAATTTTTCCGAAACATCGTTTGCAGTAAAGAAAGGTCATGATTATGAATTGCGTTGGTTTACTCCCGGCGGAGAAATTGACTTTTGCGGACATGCGACGTTGGGAACAGCGTATGTCATAAATAGATTTTACGATACAAATCGAGATACCATCAAGTTTATGACGGCGCATGGAGAATTGCTACTTAAGATAAAAGACGGAATAGTAAATATGACGGCTACTGCATACCCGCTCAACAAGATTGCGATTACGTCCGATATGATAAAGGCAATAGGAGTGACACCTAAATTAGCGTATAAAGCAAGAGATTTGATGTTTGTATTGAATTCGCAGTATGAAGTGGAAAATCTCAACATCGATATTCAACAGTTGAAAAAACTTGATGCGGTATGCGTGGCAGTTACTGCAAAAGGGGAGGAGTATGACTGCGTATCCAGAGTCTTTGCTCCTCAATTAGACGTCATCGAGGATTCGGTTACCGGTTCTACGCACTGTATGATTGCGCCCTATTGGGCTAAGGTGTTGAATAAAAAACAATTGATAGCTTATCAGGCCTCGGAGAGAAGCGGAATAATATATGCAAATGTAGAGGGTAAAATCGTCAATATAGCGGGAAAAGTCGTAATGTATAGTATTGCCGATATATTGTCGGACTGCAAGTTATTTTGACGTCGTATAATCTAATTATATATAAAATATGCCTAAGGTTTAATTAAGCGGAAAGGCTCCTTTACCCGTATCTGCGCCGTTGAAAACTCAACGGCGCAGTTTTTGTAATTTAGATATTCTTGATTATTAAGTCGGTCATTTCTCTTGTGCCAAGCACTTCGCGACCTTCTTCTCTCAAGTCTGCCGTTCTAGCTCCGCTGTTGAGAGTTTTTTCGACGGCTTTTTCTATAGCGTCGCCCTCTTCCATGAGGTTAAAAGCATATTTAAGCATCATTGACGCAGAGAGTATAGTAGCAATAGGATTGGCGATATTCTTGCCTGCAATAGTCGGCGCAGAGCCGTGTATAGGCTCGTAAAGTCCTCTCGTGGTTTCGTTTATCGAAGCCGAGGCAAGTATGCCTATACTGCCCACACATTGCGACGCAAGGTCGGAGAGAATATCTCCGAATAGATTGCCCGTAACTACTACGTCGAATTGAGACGGTTCTCTTACGAGTTGCATAGCCATATTGTCTACCAGTACGTCTTCAAGAATTACGTCGGGGTAATCCTCATGAATTTCGTGTACAACTTTTCTCCATACGCCTGAAGTCTTGAGTACGTTTGCTTTGTCTACGGAAGACACCTTACCGCGTCTTTTTTGGGCAAGCTCAAATGCCGTACGGCAGATTCTCTCTATTTCCAACTCGCCGTAAGCCATCACGTCGTAGCCTTCTCTTCCCATCTTGCCTTCTCTCACGCCCTTTTCGCCGAAGTAAATACCGCCGATAAGTTCTCTTACCACCATGATATCAATGTTCTTCGGATTCTTAAGAGGGCATACGCTCTTGAGCGCGTCAAACATCTTTGCGGGACGCAAGTTAGCGTAGAGTTCCATTGCCTTTCTTACGCCAAGCAAAGCTCTTTCAGGGCGAAGTTCATAGGGGAGATTGTCGTATTGCGGACCGCCTACTGCGCCAAGAAGCACGCTATCGCTGTTAAGGCAGATTTCAAGACTTTCTTTTGGCAAAGGCTCGCCGTATTTGTCGTACGCGCAACCGCCACATATACTTTCGGTAAAGTTAAATTTGTGATTATATCTCTCTCCGATTTTTGTCAAAACGTTCATTGCTGAGGCGGTAACTTCCGGACCTATTCCGTCGCCTTTGATTACCGCTATATTAAAGGTACTCATATAATTATTTACTCCTAAATCTTTTTAGCTTTTATTGCGTTGATAAGTCCACCGCACTCAATTATGTTTTGAATGAACTTAGGAAAGGGTTGAGCTTGATACGTCTTACCGCTAGTCAAATTGGTAATTACGCCGGTGTCTACGTCCACACTCACTTCGTCTCCTTTGTTTATGCCGTCAACTGCTTCGGGACATTCAAGAATATATAGACCGATGTTGAGCGCGTTTCTATAGAATATTCTTGCAAATGACTTAGCTATTACTATCGACACTCCGCAACCTTTGATTGCGATCGGAGCGTGTTCTCTTGAAGAACCGCAACCGAAGTTCTTTCCGGCAACAACTATATCTCCCTCTTTTACTTCCTTGTAAAATTCAGGATTGGTATATTCCATACAGTGTTTTGCCAGTTCTTTTGGGTCAAAAGTCGAGAGATACGTAGCTGGTACTATTATATCGGTATCTATGTCATCACCGAACTTAAAAACTTTTCCTTTCAACATAATTACACCTCCAATTTGCTTTCGCAGGTAAGTTTGCCAGCAATCGCGCTTGCCATTGCGGTAGCGGGGGAAGCAAGATAAATATAACTGTCTTTAGCGCCCATTCTGCCTATGAAGTTACGGTTGGTAGTCGTCACAGCCACTTCACCGCTTGCGAGAATTCCCATATGTCCGCCAAGACAAGGACCGCAGGTCGGGGTAGATACGATTGCTCCGCCCTCGATAAATGTCTTGATATAGCCCTTTTTCATAGCGTCAAGATAAATCTTGTTGGTAGCGGGAATAATTATAGTACGCACGTTAGGATTGACCTTTTTGCCTTTAAGAACTCGCGCCGCAGAAGCAAGGTCTGAAAGTCTGCCGTTGGTACAAGATCCTATTATCACTTGGTCGATGACGATATCTTCTTTGACATCTTCTACAGCTTTGGTATTTGACGGCAAGTGCGGGAAAGCTACGGTTGGCTTAATACTCGACAGGTCGATATCTATTATTTGCTCATACGCTTCGTCGTCGCCAGATTCCATTGGTTCAAAAGTCTTACCGCAAGTAGCTTTGACGTATTTTTGCGTAATCTCATCGACGGGGAATACTCCGTTCTTTGCTCCGCATTCGATAGCCATATTACAGATTGTGAATCTGTCGTCCATTGTCATATACTTAACGCCTTCGCCTGCAAATTCAATAGATTTATATAGAGCGCCGTCTACTCCGATCATACCTATGATATGAAGTATAACGTCTTTACCGGATATATACTTGCTTGGTTTGCCAATTAAATTGAACTTAATAGCAGAGGGTACTTTAAGCCATACCTTGCCGGAAAGCATTATGCCTGCGATGTCGGTACTGCCGACGCCGGTAGAAAAAGCGCCGAGCGCGCCGTATGTACATGTGTGCGAATCTGCGCCAATAACTATAGACCAAGGCTTTGCAATGCCTTTTTCGGGTAGCAAAGCATGTTCAATGCCCATAGTGCCTACATCAAAGAAGTTCTTGACACCTTCAGCTCTTGCAAAAGCTCTTACGCACTTACATTGCTCGGCAGATTGAATATCTCTGTTGGGAGTAAAGTGGTCAAGTACGAACGTAACTTTATCCGCGTCGTAAAGTTTCCCGTCCGCCTTGTTAAATACGTCGATAGCCACCGGCGCAGTAACGTCGTTGGAGAGAGCAGTGTCTACTTCCACTAAAGTAAGAGTTCCTGCGGAGAGAGCAGTTACTGCCTCTTCAAAAGGCATACCGAGTTTTTTAGCCAGAATTTTTTGAGTCATTGTCAATTTCATAGCCAAACCTCCTTAGACTAAAATATAGATTTAATAATTGTATACGTGTTTTTTCTTCTTCGCGACGACGATTAATGTCACCGCAATAGCTATCGCTATTACCACACACGGGATAGTGATTACCAAAACAAGTTGCCACGACGTAAGGCCAGAAGCCTTAACGTTGGCAGTCCTAACGTATGCAGTTTTGCCCTCATAGTATACAGCCGTCCACTGGCTTTTTTTGTTGAATTTTTCTTTGAGATATACTTGAGTGCCCTCGGCTAGTTGAGCCACTTCTATAGCGTCTTCTTCGTTTTCAAAAGGCAATGCGTAAAGAGTTATATACTGTCCTAATTTTTTTGAAGTTAGTTTTACTGACTTTGATAGCGACGGCGCATAAAGCTCTGTATATTTCGAAACATCAACTGTTTGTATATATCCGTATATCGTCTTGCCCTTGTCTACAAAGCCGACTTTATACCAACCCCAGGAGAAGTTGCCGTCCTGTCCGACATTGTCAATGAATACAAGTTGCATATTTATTGGAGCATCGAGGAGTTTCTCGCTTCCTGCGCCAACGAACGGATATTTGTATATAGCCGTATTTGGGTGAAGAGGTTGTAAAAACGAGCCGTGCTGACATTCTTCTTTAGCAGGACATAAAGTAATGTTTGCCGTCTTCTTGATATAACCGTATTGAGTTTTTCCCTCTTGAGCGTCATTATAGTATACATAAAGATAGTCGTCTCTTTCGCTCAAAGCAATAAAATAGCTACTGCTTGGAATAATTCCCATTCTCTGCAAATGTCTTGGGGAAGAGTATAGCGTAACGTCAGCTCCGGCCTTGTATAGTTTGACAATATCGTATTCGGTTGGATGAGTATACACGTTGTTGTCAAAACATCCGTAGTATTCGAGATTGCCACCCGAATAGACGTACACATTGACGGCGTTGATATTGGATTTCGTGTAGACGTAATTAATATCGTTTACGCTGTCGTATGCCGAGCAAATTCTGCCGTTTGCATTAAGTCCGTCTGTTGTCAAGGTAGAAATCGAAGATGTGGATTTATCGTAATGATACACGCCGTTTGCGTTCAGAAGCAATATTTGACCGTTACTTACGCTTATGTCTATATAATCTCCCGTTCTTTTGTGGAAACTTGACAAGTCCGGGTAATCAAAGTTTTGTTCGTCTATTACGTAGAGGTCTCCGTCGATAATGCAATATAATACATTGTCATCAATGACAAAATCTTTGACGTCTTTATATAAACCGTCGATTAGACCTGTATTGGAAATAAAGAACGCGGAATTGCTTACATTGGGGTCTAGGGAAATAGAATTGACCTTATTGGTTTCCATTGCGAAAAACTCGCCGTTTTGGTTGGCGTAAATACTTACGACGTAATTGAGAAATATATCCGTGGGGGTATAGCTGGTTACTTTTGCTATGCGCATATCGTTATACTCATACGCCCAAAGATATTTTTCATCTCCATTCTGGGCAAGCGCCAGTATATGCGTAGAGTTCATAGCAATATCCAAAAAGCCGTCGAATTGGCTTTTCTCTTCAAAACCCAACAATTTATTATCCTTGGCAAGATAAACACTTTTGCCGTTGGTGTAGGCAAAATAATCGCCGTAAGCCGTAAGCAAACTATCGTCTGCCAATGATACCAGTACGTCTACGTTTTCAGCGTTTGCCACGTCTTTCGCAGTAAATACGCCTACAAAACACAAGACTAAAGTCAAGCACAATATTACGTATAAGCCAAAGATTTTTATTTTCATAAAAGTATTATAACATACTTTAATTAAAAATTAAAACAAAAAAATACATCATAATAAAGAAATATAATAAAGAAAGATTGAAAATCGGTGATAATTATGCTAAACTGTATTTGGAAATTAATGACCATGCGAGAATTATAGATATATATAAGGAATTTATGTCGAAGAACAAGTTTTATCACAACAATAATAATAAGAAAAAGTTCGACGCGCAAGTCGAGGCGAAAAAGGTATTGGAAGCCAACAAAGGAAAGAGTCAAGACCTAATGAAACCCATTGAGGAGCTTGGTCTTTCCGAAGCGACTTACAATGCGCTCAAAGCTGGCAGGATTAATATTGTGGCAGATCTTGCGTGCAGGACTTTTCAGCAGATGTACAAGATACAAAATATCGGCAAAAAGAATTGCATAGAGATATCCAAAGCTATGTCCAAGTTGGGCGTGAATTTCGCGCAGGACGACGCGCAACAATCTCAACCTACAAAGAATAATAATCAAAATTCTAAGAATTCTCAACAGAATTTATCTCGAGATAGGTCGCAAAACAATTTCGCTAAGGACCGCAGGGACAACAATAACAAAGGGAAAAAACAAAGGAGCGAAAGTGATTCTCTCAACGAATATTTGAGCAGACAATACGCAGGTATGACAATGTCTGAGATAATTATGGGCAAGCGTCAGCGTCCTGCAGTGGAGAAGATTGAGAGACCTCCTCTCACGGAAAAGAGCCTAATCAAATTTTGCCGTAAAGGCAAATGGGGTTACAAAGATTGGAAGGGCAATGTCGTCGTGCCTCCTTCATATGAAGAAGCGTTCGGTTTTTTTGAAGAGAGAGCTTGCGTAGAAAAAGACGGGAAGTTAGGCTATATCGACAGGGAAAATAATCTGATAATAGATTATAAGTATGACTGCGCTACTTCATTTAGCGAGGGACTTGCTTCGGTTACAGTTGGAGAGAAAAGCGGTTATATAGATTTAGAAGGCAATCTAATCGTGGACTTTATTTACGACATTGCCACACCGTTTTCAGACGGAAAAGCTATTGTAAGACAAAACGAACGTTGGGGAGTTTTGAGCAGAGAAAACCTCAGCGTATTTTGGAGATAAAAGGAGAATACTACTATGATGCAAAAACAAAGGCTACTTGAGAATGCGTTGCTCGTAATGAAGAATGCGCACGCTCCGTATTCGGGATATAAGATAGGTTGCGCTGTTATGGGTGAGAGCGGTAAGATTTACGTTGGTTGCAATATAGAGAACGTCAGCTACGGCGCGACGATATGCGCGGAACAAGTTGCGATGGGTACGGCTATTGCCGGTAGTGAAAAGGGGTTTTTAGCAATGGCAATCGTCAGCTCGGGAGAGAGTATGCCTTATCCTTGCGGAATAGTAAGACAGTTCATCAAAGAGTTTTGCAATGACCTCGTTATTTTCGTATCTAATAATAAAGGCGAAGTAGTTACTACCAATATCAGCGAACTCTATCCCGACAGTTTCGATTTGAAATAAGTTATATTAAATATTACTGTAAAAAACAAGTCGCTTTTAAGCGACTTGTTTTTATTAGTTATTTATCGATTACTTCATTAAAGCGTCCTTCAAACTTTGGTCTATATTCATTTTATCCAACTTGGATTTGTCGTACGAAAACCACTGTTCGTATATATTATCGCTTGAGCCTTTAATAGTTCCAAGAATAGTGGCTTCCCATTTATTTTTGTTGATATACGTTCTGATAAGTCCGCACTCCCAAATCTCTATTTTTACGCGCTTTTGCGCATATCTGAATTTATTGATAGCTCCGTTTTCCAGCATATCGTCGTTGGAATACTTCAAAGTTTCGTCGTTGCAGTTGATTTCTGCTTCGAGATAGTATATGCCTGTTTCCGCATCGTATTTCAAAAGTCCCGCCGTGATTGGCTTTTCAGTATCATAATCGTCGGAAGTAAAGCCTTTATAGCTAAATCTAGAATATGTCATTTTCATATATTCGTCGTAAGACATTTTGGTTGATTTAGGATTATTGAAGACGATGGCGTTTTGATCAGGGAATTTTAGTAAAGAGTCTTGGTTGCTTTTTCCGTTTTTGGAAAAGTAGAAATCTTGATTATTAGGGGAATAGACTCTTTTTGTAAAGTTAAGCGCTTTAGCGAGTATCGTAAAAGTAGCTTCGTTTACGTCTTTGCCTCTTTGCCCGTTTTTATTTAGTATGTACCCGTCTACGACAAGACCGTACGTATCGAAATAATATGTGTTATTGTCGAATATGCGGATATCGCGCGTTTGCATAGAACCGACTATCGGTTCGCCGGCTATTACCATTTGCGCAACTCCCGAACCGTAAGCTCCGCCGGCAAAAAAATCGCAGTCGATAAGATTTTGGTTGGCAAGTCTAATAATATATTCTATAGAATCGAGCACCGCTTGATCAGTCGTGTCGGTATCGCTTAGACTGATTTTAGTTTTATCTACAGGGATTGCTTTCGCCATCGCTTCTTGCGTAGGCGCTTCAGCTAATCCGTCGAAGTTAAGATCTGCCTCGGCATAGTTGGCTTTTCCGGCACATCCGGAAAGTAAGACAACTATCAACGTCAATATAACGAGCATTGACGTTATAATAAGCGTCTTAATTTTTTTCATAATTAATCCCCCGCATATACGTTTTGCAGTATATTATATATTAAATTATACTGAAATTTCTGCGCTATGTCAATATTAAAAAACTTTTCGCGAGTTTTGGCGATACTTAACCCAATAACTCTACTCAAAAAGTTGTATAAATTTATTATTTATGTTAAAATAATGGCAAAGAAAAACTTTTTGGAGATAAAATCGATTTGGAAATTGTTTGGAAAATAATCGCAACACTATCCGCATACTTTGTGGGCGCGATTAACATGGCGACCATAATAGGGGCTATAAAAGGTAGGAATATCAAGAATCTCGGAAGCGGTAACCCCGGCACTATGAACGTGATGAGAAGCATAGGCAAGGGATGGGGAGCGTTGACGTTTGCTTTCGACTGCGCCAAGGGCGTAGCATTTGCTCTCATTGGCAGATATGCTATTGACGGCGGGTCGGCAGATTGGATGTTTATACTTGGCGCGGTAGCAGTGATAGGACATATTTTCCCGATATATACCAAATTTAAGGGCGGTAAAGGCGTTGCGACAACGCTGGGCGTATTCTTGGTAGCGTCGCCTATAGTCGGGCCTTGCGTGCTACTGGGACTTGTGATATATTTATTGTTTTGCAAAATTGGATTTATCGGATCGTATCTTGCGGTAACCGCATTGACCGTATATAATTGCATAAAATACAGAGCCAGCATAGTTGCTATAGTATGTTGTTTGATTATATGGCTACTTGTGATTGTAAGACATAAGGACAACGTCGTGAGATTTTTGAAAGGCAAGGAGAATACGCTTTCACTCGTTGGCAAGAACGAAGTCAAGGAAGTTAAAGAAAATTCCGATACGGTTACGGATAAAGAAGAGCAGACCGCTAAAAGTGAAAGCGAACCTAAAGAAGATTGTGATAATATGGAACATGATGTTATTCAAAACGAACAAAATCAAGACGATAGAGATAAAAAGTAATTAGTAGAGGTAGATATGAAACTAGGAGTTGTAGGACTTCCCAACGTGGGAAAAAGCACGTTATTTAATGCAATTACGCAAGCCGGAGCAGAGAGCGCTAACTATCCTTTCTGCACTATAGAGCCGAACGTTGGCGTAGTAGCTGTGCCTGACGAAAGACTTGCGCTTTTAGCAAAACTTTACAACAGCAAAAAGATTACGCCTACGGCGCTTGAATTTGTAGACATAGCGGGGCTTGTCAAGGGCGCGTCCAAGGGCGAAGGACTTGGAAATAAATTTCTTTCTCATATAAGAGAAGTCGATGCGATAGTACACGTTGTAAGATGTTTTGACGATGCAAATATAACTCACGTAGACGGCAACGTCAATCCGTTGAGAGATATAGAAACCATAGAATTTGAATTGATATTCGCCGATATGGAAAGCGTTCAAAAGCGAGCTAATAAGGCGAGGACTTCGGCAAAGGGCGGAGATAAAAAGTATCTTGTCGAAGCCGAACTTATGGATAGAATATACGCCGAGTTGGAGAAAGGCACGCCGGCTAGATTGATAAATATGACGGACGATGAAAAGGAAATGGCACGAGATTTATTCTTGCTCACGTCCAAGCCCGTTATATACGCTACTAACGTAGGAGAGGACGATGTCGCCAACGGCGGTAACGAGTATGTGAGCAAAGTTCAAGAGTTTGCCAATACGCAAGGCGCAAAGACTATAATGATATGCGCAAAGCTCGAAGAAGAACTCGCGGGACTTGACGAAGAAGATAAACAACTGTTCAGAGAAGAATACGGCATTAAGCAAAGCGGACTTGACCAACTTGTTTCGGCTTGCTACGATTTGCTGGGACTTATCAGTTATCTGACGGCAGGAGAGAAAGAAACGAGAGCTTGGACTATTACCAAAGGAACGAAAGCTCCGCAGGCGGCAGGTAAGATTCACAGCGATTTTGAAAGGGGATTTATAAGAGCCGAGATAGTCGACTGGAAAGTACTTTTGGAGTGCGGGTCTTACGTTATGGCAAAGGAAAAAGGTAAAGTTAGAAGCGAAGGCAAAGATTACGTAATCAAGGACGGCGACGTAGTACTATTCCGTTTCAACGTATAATTATCAGTAAATTAAAGGAATATATGGATTATAAACAACTTATTATTGACAGCATAAAATTAGACGGCGTGAATAAGCAAGATATGCTTGCGCTTGTGACTACTCCCAAAGACAGTGCTATGGGCGACCTTTGTATACCTTGTTTCAAGATTGCAAAGGAGATGAAAAAGTCGCCAATCGTCATTGCCGAAGAGATAGCGAAATCTGTCGACAAAAAAGATATGATAGAAGAAGTCAACGCAGTCGCAGGATTTGTCAACTTCAAGTTCAACAACGTGAAATTTGCTAAGCAAGTGCTTGACGAAGTATTAGACAAGGGTAATGATTACGGTAAGAGCGACGAGGGAAAAGGCAAGACGATATGTATCGACTATTCTTCTGTCAATATTGCCAAGCCTTTTCACATGGGGCATTTGCTCAATACTGCTCTTGGCGGAGCTATTTACCGCATATATACTGCGCTTGGATATAACGTTGTGGGTATAAATCACTTGGGAGATTGGGGTACGCAATTCGGCAAACTTATCGTAGCCTACAAATTGTGGGGGGACAAAAAGGATATCGACGAACGAGGTGTAAGAGCGCTTGTAGAGATATATGTCAAGTTCCACAAAGAAGAAGAGAAAAATCCCGCTTTGGCAGATGAAGCGAGGGCTTGGTTTAAGGCAATAGAGAGCGGAAATAAAGAAGCCTTAGAACTCTTTGAATTTTTCAAGGAGATTACGCTTAAGGAAGTCAACAGAATTTATGACAGATTGCATATTAAATTCGACAGCTTTGCAGGCGAGTCTTTTTACAACGACAAGATGCAACCCGTACTTGACGAATTGACGGAGAAGGGACTCTTGCAAGAGAGCGAGGGCGCAAAGGTGGTTATGTTTGACGACGGTATGGCGCCTTGCTTGTTACAACGCTCCGACGGCGCAACGCTCTACGCGACAAGAGATATGGCTGCGGCTTTTTACAGAAAGAATATCTATAACTTTGACAAATGTCTGTATGTAGTGGCTTATCAGCAGAATTTGCACTTCCAACAGATATTCAAAGTACTTGAGATGATGGGGTGCGAATGGTCGAAAGATATGGTGCATGTGGCGCACGGTATGGTATCCTTGGAGAACGGCTCAATGTCTACGAGAGATGGCAACGTGGTATTCTTGGAAGACGTACTCAATAGCGTAGTCGAAAAGGCTAAGAAGGTCATTGAAGAAAAGAATCCTAACCTCGAAGATAAGGATAAGATTGCCGAGCAAATAGGCGTGGGCGCAACGCTTTTCGGCGTGCTTTACAACAGCAGAATAAAGGATATGGTTTTCTCCTTTGACAAAGTTCTTAATTTTGAGGGAGAAACGGGACCGTACGTGCAGTATACCTACGCAAGGTGCAACAGCTTATTCGACAAGTGCGGGGATATAGGTCAAGAGATTGATTATACCGGACTTGACAACGCGTCGAGCAAAGCTATTGTAGCGCTTCTTGATAAGTATCCGCAAATACTTCAAGAGAGCGCAAAGAAATACGAGCCAAGCGTAGTTACGAGATATGCGATAGATTTGGCTCAGGCTTTCAACAAATTCTATTTTGAGTGTAAGATAAGTACCGAAAGAGAAGGGATTAAGAATTCGCGACTTTTATTGACCAAATCGGTGCGACAGGTTTTGGGCAACGCTTTGGCTTTACTGGGTATTGAAACTCCGCAAAAGATGTGACATCTGTTATTCAATCAGATAATTTCCCTAACGCTACACAGTGGCGTTAGGGGTTTAGAAAAGTCTGATCGACTTTTATTTTTTTGCCAAAATTGGTTTGACAATAAAAATTTAAGTGTTATAATTACTATTAAATAATTAAATATACATAGATTATATAAGGAGATAAAAGTGAACGTAGTTAAGAAATTAATGAAGAGCATAAGACAGTTCAAAGGCGTTTCGATACTTTCGCCGGTGTTTGTAACGGTTGAAGTTGCTTTGGAATGTATTATACCGCTCTATATGATTGAAATGATTGAAAAGATAAAAGCTGATAATTCTATTAAGAATATTTTACTTTATGGTGCAATACTATTGGTTCTTTCGGGTGTGTCATTGATTTTTGGCGTACTTGCAGGTAAGTTTGCCGCTACGGCGTCCACTGGTTTTGCTAAGAACTTACGGCAGGATATGTATTACCGTATTCAAGGTTTTGCATTTTCCAACATAGACAAATTTTCCGCGCCGAGTTTGGTTACGAGAATGACGACGGATGTTTCCAACGTGCAACTTGCTTATATGATGATAGTAAGAGTAGCAGTGAGATCGCCTATAATGTTAGTTTTCTCACTGATAATGGCTTTTGTCATCAACTATAAAGTGGCGTTCATATTCTTGGCAATCATACCCATATTGGGCATAGGCTTGTTCGTGCTGTTTAGATTCGTAGACCCGATATTTACGAGGGTATTCAAGAAGTATGACGCTATGAATGAATCCATTCAAGAGAATATAAAGGGCATAAGAGTAGTCAAGTCTTACGTGAGAGGCGATTACGAGGAGAATAAGTTCCAAAAGACGTCTAACGACGTGCGTTATGACTTCTTGAAAGGTGAAAAAATTATAGCTTTTGCCAATCCGTTGATGCAATTTTCCATATGGTCGTCAATCACGCTTATATGCTTTTTAGTTCCGATGTTTGGATTGAAAAACGGTGTGTCCGCCAATCCAGACGAAGCGTCGGCGACAATATCGGCAGAAATATCGTCGCTTATAGTTTACGCTACGCAAATACTTTCTTCGCTAATGATGTTAAGCATGGTAATGATAATGATTTCTATGGCTAACACTTCGTCAAAGCGTATAGTGGAAGTATTGAGTGAAGAGAGTGATTTACATAGTCCGGAAAATGCGATATATGAGGTCAAGAACGGTGACGTGCGCTTTGAAGACGTTGACTTCAAGTACGATATCAAAGCTGACAGACGCGCTCTTAAGGGCGTTAATCTCGATATCAAGTCTGGCGAAACGGTAGGTATTATCGGAGGTACTGGTAGCAGTAAGACTTCGCTTGTCAATCTAATCCCAAGGCTTTATGACGCTACGAGCGGTCACGTTTATGTCGGAGGACTTAACGTCAAGGATTATGATTTGGAAACCTTGCGTAACCAAGTTGCCGTAGTATTGCAAAAGAACGTGCTTTTCTCGGGTACTATAAAGGAGAACTTGCGTTGGGGTAATCCCGATGCCAGCGATGAAGAACTTGAGAGAGTGTGTAAGTTGGCTCAGGCTCACGATTTTATAATGGGCTTCCCGGACAAATACGATACGTATATTGAGCAAGGCGGAACCAACGTATCGGGCGGACAAAAGCAAAGACTATGTATAGCGAGAGCGTTGCTCAAGAAGCCTAAGATACTTATTCTCGACGACTCGACAAGCGCGGTTGATACTAAGACTGACGCTCTTATTCGTAAGGCGTTTGCGGAAGAGATACCAAATACTACCAAGTTTATTATCGCGCAAAGAGTTGCGTCAGTGCAAGACGCAGACAAAATTATCGTAATGGACGGCGGAAGCATAGCCGATATGGGCACGCACGAAGAATTGCTTTCCCGCAATGCAATATATCAAGAGGTGTACTACTCTCAAAACAAGACAAATAACGACGGGGAGGTAAAGATAAATGGCTCAAAGAACTAAAAGCGGTAAAGGCGTAATGTCGATACTTGGCGCCCTTATAAAATACATGTTCAAGTATTATAGATTTCCATTGATAGTCGTGCTTATTTGCATTACTTTTAACTCTATGGCGGCGATAAGTTCGTCAATATTCATTGAGAGAATTGTCGATGATGTAATCACCCCGGGTATCGCCAACGGTTGGGATAGTGTCAAAGATACTTTGCTTACAATGATCGGAATTATGATTGGCATATATATCGTCGGTCTTATTGCGTCATTTACATATAACAGAATTATGGCTCACGTAACGCAAGGCTTCCTGTATCATATACGTAACGATATGTTCAAAAAGATGCAATCGCTTCCTGTCAAGTTTTTTGATACGCATACGCACGGCGATATTATGAGTATTTATACCAATGATACGGACGCTATTCGTCAGTTGATTTCGCAGAGTATTCCGCAGACGTACGCCGCATTCATAGCAGTTATTACGTTGCTTGTAATAATGTTGTTATCAAGCGTTTGGCTAACGCTGGTGGTGCTTATAGGTGTGGGTATAATGGTTATGGTTATAAAGCTCATAGGCGGGAAGAGCGCAAAATACTTTATGCTACAACAGCGCGAAATAGGTAAGACGGAAGGTTTTATTGAAGAAATGATGCACGGGCAAAAGGTCGTCAAAGTATTCTGTCACGAAGAGCAATCTAAGACGGATTTTGACGGTATCAACAATTCGCTTTTCAAAGCCAGTGAGAAAGCCAATAAGTACGCCAATATTCTTATGCCTACTCTTGGAAATATAGGTCACGTGCTATACGTCGCAGTTGCAATCGTAGGCGGTATTCTAGTTCACTTTGAAGCTCGCAATCTCACATTGACGGGACTTGCTGTCGGCGGTATACAAATTGGCTCAATAATAGCATTTTTGAATATGAGCAGACAGTTTACGTTCAATATTTCTCAAGTATCCACTCAGCTCAACTCTGTCGTAATGGCAACAGCAGGCGCGGACAGAATATTCAACTTACTAGGTCAAACTTCAGAAGTTGACGAGGGATATGTTACGCTCGTCAATGCAAAGGAGGAAAACGGACAGCTTGTCGAGTGCGAAGAACGCACCGGCATATGGGCATGGAAGCATCCGCATAAAGCCGATGGAACTATTACCTTTGAAAGACTTACCGGAGATATAGAACTCAACGAAGTTGACTTTGGCTACGTGCCTGAAAAACTCGTATTGCATGACGTGACCATACACGCCAAGCCGGGACAAAAGTTTGCTTTCGTAGGCGCGACCGGCGCGGGTAAGACGACGATAACCAATCTTATCAACAGATTCTACGATATTGCCGACGGCAAAATTAGATATGACGGAATCAACATTAACAAGATAAAGAAAGGCGACTTGCGTAGGTCTTTGGGTATAGTTTTGCAAGATACCAATCTCTTTACCGGAACGATAATGGACAATATACGCTACGGCAGACTTGACGCAACCGACGAAGAGTGTATAGACGCGGCTAAACTTGCCAACGCTCACGATTTTATCACGCGTTTGCCAAACGGTTACGACACGGTACTTACAGGTGACGGCGCAAATCTATCGCAAGGACAAAAACAGTTGTTGTCAATTGCAAGAGCCGCTGTAGCGGACGCTCCCGTAATGATTTTGGACGAAGCGACGTCGTCAATCGACACACGTACAGAAGCGCTTGTCCAACAAGGTATGGATAGACTTATGGAGGGCAGAACTGTATTCGTTATTGCTCACAGGCTCTCGACGGTGCAGAACTCCGATATGATTATTGTACTTGACCACGGTCGTATTATTGAGAAAGGTAATCACGATGAGCTGATTGCGCAAGGCGGACAGTATTATCAGCTTTATACGGGAGCTTTCGAGTTGGAGTAAGCGTGTATATCAGCGCGCATTCCGTCCTAATGATATGTGACAATATAATGTCATTGACGCTTGCATAAGACTGCACCCCTTTCGCCACTACGTGCCTCTTTCCCCTCAAGGGGACAGCGAGAATACGGAAGAGATTTCTCGACTGCGCTCGAAATGACAAATAAAAGTTGTAATGACAAAGTTAAGTGGTTATAAGCCCATATTATATGTCATTTCGACTGAGCGAAGCGGAATGGAGAAATCTCAACAAATTAAAAAAACGCAGTACATCAATTTGACGTACTGCGTTTTTTAGTTTAGTATGAACTTTTAGTGTTTTATTTATTATCTTTATAAGCGATTTTGTCTTTAGAGGTTTCATTTTGTTGAGTACAGCATACTTCCTCGACGGCAATATTAACTTGATTTGCGACTATTTGATTCGCAACCGTTTTTGCTCTTTGTTTATACACTACCTCATTTATAAAGGCTTTAGAAGAGAATAGTATCATACCTACGGCAAGTACTATTGCAATGTCCACGAATACGAAGGAATTGTAGGCAAGACTGTATATATAGATATTTTGTCCTGCGTCATTTGCGTACGCGCCGAAAGCAAACGCTCCTGATAAGAAGTGCGCTAAGAATCTCAAAACGCTTGCCAGTATTCCGCCTAGCAAGAGCGATACCTGAGGATATTTCTTAAATACCTTGAAGTTGGCAAAAGCTCCGCTCAGACCTATTGCGGAAAAGGCGATAGGGTAATCGAGTAGGAACTGTACAGGGTGAATAATATACGGGTCTTGTATTGCTTGCAAAACGCCGTAGATTAAGCCAACTAGCAAGCCTTTCTTTACTCCGAAAACATAAGAGAATATCATAAGTGGAAGTAGTGACGCCAACGTAACGCTACCGCCTTGTGGCAACTTAAAGAGTCTTACGTAAGATAAGGCAAAACTCATCGCTATACAGACCGCGCCGAAAGCAACTGAGCGTGAGTCGAATTTGAAGTTGGTATTTTTGCCAAGTAAAAAGGTTAAGCCGATTATTACTCCAATCAACACGATAGCGCTTATATACATGGGAGCGTCTTTGAAGTAAGGAGAGTAGTAACCGTCGTTTTTGATATTATCGACGTAGTACTTTCCTATAAGCGCAATGCACACGATTGTGGCAATTATGCAAAGAACTATTGCGACATAGATACATATGCCGATAGCCTTTGGTGCGCGCTTTCGCAAATACAGTAAGAACATTAGTGCAAAAAGCGCAACGAATAATGCAAAGATAGGCCAGAAGAGAAGCGAGGGCAGTTGTTCGCCGTCGGCGGTCTTGACAGCCATCATTACAATGATGTTGTTCATGGTTTGTCTCCTTTTTCGCCGACGAATGAAAATAAAAGGCGCTCAATAAAAATTGGGCGCCAATATACTTTACTTGCGTTTTACGCTCTTTCGTTCAAGTATTACCTTGTCCGATTCAAGTGGTATAATCTCAGCCTTTTACAGCACCCACGGCGAATATTTAATTTTTTACTATATTGATAATATATTATATATAATAAGATGTCAAGTAAATTGCATAAAAAACGGGTCGCATTTTCTGCGACCCGAGTGTTTTGTTGCTCTTTATGCCAAATTATACGTTTTTAACAGTGCCGTAAGAGAATTTGGTCAATTTGAGTATCAAGTCAATCTTCAATGCAATGTCTTTGTTGAGATTGATTTCTTGAGCCGTACCGGTCAAAGTATCAGCAGATTTAGCAGTAACAGTTACACCGTTTTTGGTGATTTCGACTTTAGCCGCAATGTTACCGCTCTTGTCGTTATCCGTTTTAGCAGTAGTTCTGTCAACAACGGTTACGATGTTCTTAATTGTAGCGTCAATCGTAGCGCCGTTCTTGTTAGCAACTGCCTTAACAGATATGGTCGTGTCGCCCAAGTTTTTAGTCTTTTGCTTTCCATTGTCGTCCTTATCCGGTACATATTTAGGGTCACCATTCTCATCTACGCCGTCTTGCTTGAGAAGTCCGTATTCGTTGGTGTTAACAGTGTGGTTGTTTACCGTAACGTCAATGATATTGTTGTCGCAGTTTACAAGTAAAGTCATGCTCTTGACAAGTTTAGCAACTTCAGCCAATATTTTATCTTTATCTACGCCGTTGTTACCCGAAGTAGTGTTACCGCTTCCGCTACCGCTAGGAGCGCCACTTGGCGTACCGCTAGGAGTTCCGCTTGGGGTGTTGTCATCTCCATCGTCACCGGAAGGCAAGAAGTCTTTGACAACGTCGAGAACCTTATCAATAGATATGTCAGTTTCGCCCAAGAAATTAAATGATGATGCAAGGGAGCCCAACAAAGAGATATCCGGTGCCTGAACCATTAATTTGCCTGCTACTCTATGGATTGTAATGATAAGGTTTTTACTGTCCGTAGCGCTGGTATCAGTATTTTTGATCTCTATATTGAGATAATTTACAGCGTTCAAAATGCCTGTGATTGAACCCATGATATCTTTTTTGAAGTCGAATTTTGCGCCTATAAGTTTAACAGGGTCTGCATCTATAGCAAACTTAAGAGAATAATTTCCCTTAGGAATACCTATTGATTCTTCGCTTTCTCCCAACTTAAAGTTAATTGCGATTGCTTCATTAAGAGTAAGTTCGCCTTCAGCTGAGAAATTGAGAGCGTTTGTGGTCTTATAAGAGCTACCGCCGATTGGGTTAATTCCGTAATCTTTTGCGTCATCGCCGAATGTGAAGTCAAAAGCAATGTCTACTACTGAATTCTTAGAGATATTAACGCGAAGGAAATCGGTATTGTCAACTCTCTTAATTCTAAGATCTTTTTTGTCCGCGTTCAACTTTGCTTCAAAGCCTTCAAGTCTTGCCTCTTCGAAGTTACCGCCAACTACGCCACTCATTTTGAATATAAGATCGATAGTCAAATTAGGAAGAATAGATTTAAGATTGGAAGCTGTCACATCAAGACCAAGATCTGCAGTATATTCGTCTACTACTTTCAAAAGTTCAGCTGCGTTACCCAAAAGTCTATCGAGTTTAAGACGGAGTAGAAGCGTTTGGCAGTTCTCGGATTGATAGAGAGAAGAGCTTACAGGGGTACCGTTCTTGTCAAGCTTGTCAGCCATACCCTTTATAAGATCAAAGTAACTGAAGATATTTGATACTTCGCCGGTAACTTTGTCGTTGATTTTTCCTGCTTCTTCGTCAGTAAGATACTTATTCTGATCTTTCAAAGTATCGGAAACTTTCAAGGCGTTGAGAGTAAAGTGCTTTGCGTTAGCGCCACTGCCGAGATCAACGAAAACCATCTTATCGTAGCTAGCATAGTTACTTCCATGGATTTTGCTATAACCTTCGTTATAGTAAATGTTCAAGATGTTTGCGTTAGCGGTAGCGTCGACGAAAGACAAACCAAAAGAATTTGATTCCGTGCTTTTGCCGTCCAATGCCAAGTTAGCGTTCAATTTGATGACGTACTTGTTATTGTTTACGCTTAGCGCCAATTGAGCGCCAACCTTGAAATCATTGAGATTGCCGTCTTCTGCAGAATTATAAATTGCAGAAGTCAATGCGTCTTCAAGTGAAATTGACGTTTGGTTGTAACCGTCGATGTCTTCTTTATCTTTATCACAACCGACTAAAGCGGTAAGAGCAAGAGAAAGAACCATAACAAGTACCAACATCATGATCACGAGTTTTTTCTTGTTCATAATAACCTCCTAGTTATTTATATAATTTTTACTAGCTTAATTATATAATATAAAAACGGTTGTGTCAATAAGTAACAAAAAAAAATTCAAAATTTTTTGCGTCGCGTTGGGGAGAATACCAAATGTTCTAAATGGCTTAATAAAGGAGCTTGCGGTGAAGCAAAGACTTGATTTTAATTATTTAGTATGTTATAATCTAAACATTGAATTTAATTTGGAGAAAATTTATGGAACAATTATGCGGAAGGACTATCGACTGGGTAAAGACAGGGAAGAATCTTGAGTATTTGAGAAGACATAACGTAAAACTTATTAAGAAAGTTTGCGCCTATTGCAGAAGCCAAGAAGATAGCAAGACTTATTGCGAGGGCGGAGCGAAATGCGCATCTTGCACCTTTGAAATGGACAATCATATTTCAAGAAGCGAACTAGCTCGCGCCGTAGTGGGCTGGTCGGATTCTCAAATAGCTAATTGGGAAGATGCGAGGTCGGTCATATCCATAGAGGACCTTTACGTTTATTGCCAACTTTGCGACATAACTCTGGAGGATATATTGGTATTCGATAAGTAATAATGCGATTTAATATCATTATCACTTCATTGTCTGTCGCCTAAGACGGTGGGTGCTTCTTTTTTCTTGCTTTTCAGCAAAATCAGCGACGTAATTACGAATATTACTGCGAATACGCTTGCCGAGGCTATTCCGCCTTTTAGACCGAGCGGTGACGCATCTGACACGTATCCTACTATACTCGGACCTACCGTACAGCCTATATCGCCTCCCAATGCCAGCAGAGCAAACATAGCCGTTCCGCCTTTTGGGATACTCTTTGAGGCTATATCCAAAGTGCATGGCCACGTGACGCTGACAGTAAGTCCGCAAAGAGCGCAAGCTATTAAGCTCAGCAGAGCGGATTTACTTGCTACGGCTGTAATATAACAAATCAGACACCCGATTCCTGCAATTGGAAGTATTCTTTTAATATGAATTTTATATCCGAAAAGTCCATAAAATAATCTACCTAATCCCATTAGCAGAGCAAAACTGAAAGGCCCTACCAAATCTCCCACGTCCTTACTGAGTTTAAGTCCCTTTTCCGCGAAATACGATACCCATTGACTTATTGCTTGCTCCATAGCTCCGGCGCACAGTATTAACACCAAAAATAGGTAAAATGATTTAGTTTTTACCAAGTCTTTAAGACTTATGCTTTCACCGCGTTGTTCATTTAGAGTAGTACATGGCGCGAAGAAAAAGAATACGCCGTTAATTATCGGTATAATCGCCACTGCGAACACTAAATATCTCCATTGTGATCTATCAAACACAAGAAAGTACAGTACGGTTATCAGTACTATCGATAGATAACCGAAGCTGTAAAAAGAGTGCATTAGGGATAATTTGCCCTCTTTTTGATTTGGTATAGCTTCGACTATCGGCGAAGTAATTACTTCAAGTAGACCGCCTCCCATTGCCATAATTATTACGGATATAATAAGTCCGGTGTAAGGGGTAAGTATGTAGGGCAAGGTCCCCATCAAAATTGCGCCGGTTGCGACGAATACGTGCGACATAATCATAGTGGTGCGATAACCTATTTTGTCCATAATTTTGGCGCTCAGAGCGTCCATGAGAAGTTGGACTACAAAGGTCAATGTAATCAGCGCAGTAAGTCCGGTGAGAGAGATTGCAAATTCGTCTTGAAAACTGACGAATAGCAATGGAGGAAGATTTATTTCGATTGCTTGAATTGCTATAGCAACGCAACAAGAATTAAATGTGTGTTTATAGTTTTTCAGTCTGTTCATCAATATGTATTTCTCTACGGGTTTTTTGACTTATTGTCGTTTTATAATATGAATTTATTTCTTGTTATAGTTACTAAGGCAGAGAGATTATTTGACCTCGCTTTTCTCAAATGCTAAAGAATCGCAATATTACGCTTTCTTTTTTATATAATAAGTCCGCCGTTGACGGAAAGTACTTGTCCGGTGACGTAACTTGCCTTTTCGCTTACAAGCCATGCTACGGCATTAGCCACGTCTTGGGGCGTTCCTGCGCGACCAAGCGGAACATCTGCAATTATTGAGTCTATGTTATCTTTTGTGAGATTGGAATTTATATCAGTGTCGATAAAACCCGGAGCTACGCAGTTTACGCGCACTCCGTTAGGCGCAAATTCTTTTGCTAATGCCTTGCTGAATGCGATTATCCCTCCCTTGGTCGCGGAGTAGACGCTTTCGCAACTGCCTCCGACCTGTCCCCACATTGACGATAACGTAACTATACTACCGTTTTTTTGCGAGAGCATAACTCTGCCTGCTTCTCGACATAGAGTTATACAGCCGACTAGATTGGTATTGACTACTTTCATAATAGTTTCGTCGCTGTGGTCTATGAGCATTCCGTAAGCTCCTATACCTGCGTTTGCAATAACCGCGTCGATTGTGGAGTATTTTGCCTTGACGTATTCTACCATAGCTTTGACGTCGTCGGCTATTGATACGTCGCATTTATACGCTTCAGCGATTCCGCCTTCTTTAATTATGAGGTCGCAAACCTCTTTTGACTTATCCTTGTTGTGACAATAACCTACAATTACCGCATATCCTTCTTTTGCCAATGATATTGCGATAGCTCTGCCGATGCCTCTCGATGCTCCCGATATAATTGCTGTTTTCATACAACTATTATATCCAATCAGTTGGAGAAAATCAACTTTTGTTGTATACTTATATTATGGATTTTCAAAGTATGGGCGTATTGCCCGAGATTATAAAGAGCCTGGAAGAACAGGGAATTACTTCTCCCACTGATATTCAAAGAGAAGTGATGCCTATTGCGCTCAACAATGCAGATATTGTGGCGCAAGCGCCTACCGGTACGGGTAAGACTCTGGCGTTCGTATTGCCTATTCTTGCAAAGATAGACAGGGATGCGTCATGCGTGCAAGCGCTTGTGCTTTGTCCTACGAGAGAACTTGTCATACAGATATGCGAAGTTATTCAAAGCGCTTGCAAGTACTATGAAAGAGTAAGAGTTGCGGGACTTTACGGCGGACAGAATATCCAAAGACAGCTCTTTTGTCTGAGAAAAAAACCTCAGATTGTCGTGGGTACTCCCGGAAGACTTCTCGACCATATCGACCGACGTACGCTAAAACTTGGCGACGTAGATTATTTTGTGTTGGACGAGTGCGACGAAATGCTTGACATGGGATTTAGAGGGGATATTGAGAAAATAGACGCAAAAGTAGGACAGGCGCAAAGACTGTGTTTTTCGGCTACGATACCGCAATCTATTAAGACGCTTATCGAGAAACTTTTGCATGATCCAACTTTCGTTAAAACGTCGGTAGACGGCGAAGAAACGCCTAAGATAGAGCAGTACTATTGCGTAGTTAAGGACGCGCAACGACTTGGAGCAATGCTTAAGATTATTGACGGACACAAGTATGATTTTGTTATAGCATTTTGCAATACCAAGACGAGAGCGGACAAGCTCTTTTCAGCGTTGAAAAGCAAGGGCAGAGAGGTCGCGCTGTTGCACGGCGATTTAAGACAGAGCGAACGCACGCAGATACTCAAAAGATTCAAGGCAAAGGAATTAAAAATTTTGGTAGCAACCGACGTTGCTTCACGCGGATTGGATATAGACGGCGTACAGGCGATAATAAACTTCGACCCGCCGACTGATGAGGATTTTTACGTTCATCGCATAGGCAGAACTGCAAGAGCGAGTAAAGAAGGCGTGGCGTATACTTTCATTGATTCTAATCAAGTTGGATATATTCCGTCTTATCAACGCAAAGTTGATAATGCACTGAAATATATGGATATAGGCGTAATTGCCGATAGTTTCACTATGCCTAAGGACGGTTCAAATAAGCTCAAAGATTATCACGATAATCAAAGTAGATTTTTCCTAAATGTGGGCAAGAGAGATTTGCTTGACAAGGACAGCCTTACAAAGTTGCTTTTGACTTCTACGCCGTTGAAGATATACGAAATAGCAGACTTAAAAATACGGGATACTTATTCTTTCGTATCGGTTATCAAAGGTTCGGAAGGTAAACTTTTCAAACTCAAAGGCGTCACATTGGGCAAACGTCAAGTGACTATACAAGAGGCAAAAGAAGAAAAAACGCAAAAGGAAAATACTCTTTCGCAAAAGAAAAGCGGGAAGCCGTATTCAAATTATAAAAAGGACAAACTAGCCGATAAAAAGATTGTAAAGGGTAAATCTAAATCGTCAAATAAGAAATCAAAGTCAAATAGCAAGTCGGCAAATACGCAATCAAATAAGAGCAGACTTACCAAAATGTTTGAGGATGAATTAAATTATTCAGTCAAGTACGCCGGTAAGAATAATAAGAAAAAATAAACACCTCTTTCGAGGTGTTTTTATTTTAATCGTAAAGAACTTTAACTAGGCTCAGAGGACTATGCTTTTATGTTGCGCCACATTCTATTCATCGCTCGAGTTTGGTCGCCGTAGTCTTTCATTACCGCGCATCTTTGCACTATTTCAAGAGTAGGGAATTGCGCCTCGAATGCGTTATAATCTTCTTCAGCGACGTACAGAGTCGTGTCGAATCCGCAGTCCGCGCCAAAGAAGTAGGATAGGTCAACAAAATATCCCGATTCATCTTCGCTTGCCCAGTTTTCCACAATGTAATCGAATACTTCTTGAGATACAACACCTGAAGTATATCCTATGTAGTCCATATTCTCAATGGCAATATCTCCTTTGCACATGAAGTTTATCCATAGGTTAGCGCCAAGCGTGTTTCTGCTGTACTTTGGTATGCACCAAGCGTCGCAGAAGATATTGGAGCCTTCATACGGTACGAAGTAGGACAAATCTTTTTCTTTCGACAACTCTTCTTGCAGAGAGTCCATAGCGTATACTGCGTCGCCTGCCCATTGCAAAGTCAGGTCTATATCGCCTGCGATTATAACTTCTTTGCCTTCGTCGTTTTCATATCCGTTGAGTAGTTTCTTTTGAGCTAAAAGTTGTTTTTCTATCTTTGCCACATTCGTAGAATCTGTGGCATTAAGCGCCATAGACGGAGTAATGGTAGGCAAAAACTCGCCGGAGCGTTCGTTGAGAAGCGTGTAGATTGCGCCTATTGCGTACGTATCGCGCACGGAGTTTTTCATCATTATTCTTTGGTTAAAAGCCTTATCCCAAAGAACTGCCCATCCGTTGGCTTCGACATATTCTTGCATAGACGAATACGTCCCGTAATTTGAATTTTTGTACGCAGTAGCTTCATTCGAGTAGAGTATTCCGAGCGTACCCATAGTATAGACGCGAGAGTATAGATTATATTCTCCGCTTTCTTTGTCGTAATCATAGTCGAAATAATATCCGTCCTGCGTATTGCCAGATATCAGCAAAGGGGAAATATCGTTTCGATAGTCCTCGATTTCGCCGTAACCGAGGTCGTCCAGATTGGATTCCAACTTCAAAAGAAGATTTTCCTTTATCATCTTTTCCACCATATAGTCGGAAGGGCATATTACGTCATAGTCGGCTTTCGTCGTCTTGATTTGCGAATACATAAGTTCGTTTTCGTCAAAAAGGTCGTATTTGACGGTTATTTTTTTACCTGTTATCTCGTAATAGTACTGCTCAAATTCTTCGATTACGTCCTCGCCAATATACTCCGACCAATTATATACTTTGAGTATTTCGTCGCGCGGAGCGCAACCGCTCAAAATCAGTGGCAATGCAAGCGAGAGCGTCAACGTCAATAATATAGCAATTACAGTCAATCTTTTTTTCATTTCTTGTCCTCTTGCTTCTTTCTCGGAGAGTATAAAATCATCATCAATGCGAATACGATAAAGAATATAATCGTAAACAACGCTCTTATGTCGGCAGGCAACGGGTGCTTACCGTTTTTAAGACCGTAAAGCAGGGTAGAAAGAGTCTCGAATGAAGTTACGTTTACCTTTGTGATTACAAAGTCGTCAATCGAGAGCGTGAACGCTAACAAAGCGCCTACGACTATTCCCGGCAATATGTCGGGTATCACTACCTTAAACATTGCTTTAGCGGGCGTGCAACCTAGGTCGAGCGCCGCTTCGTATATCTTATTGTCGGATTTTTGCAATCTCGGGAGTACGTTTAGCAGTACGTACGGAGCGCAGAAAGTCGTCTGCGCAAGTATTAACTTGAATGCCGTTATGCCCCAACTTCCGTCGCCGATTTTGAACATTGACGCAAAGAGATTGAATACCAAAGCCAAAGCTATAGCCGTGACTATTTCGCTGTTTATCATAGGTATTTGATTTACCGTGTTGTACGTAGCCTTAATTCGTTTGCTGTGTATTGCGTGCAGACCGATAGCGCCTAGCGTGCCCAACACCGTTGAAAGTAAGCTGACGAAAAAGCCTACGAATATAGTATTGATGAGCGCTTCTTGAATTTTTCCTGCGTTGGGTCCCGTTCCGTTAAAGAGGTTGATATAGTTGTTGAATGAAAATCCGCTCCAATCGCTAAACGACGGAGTTTCCGTAAAGGAGAATATTATCATCCATATTATGGGAAGATACAACATAATCAACACAAGACCTATAAAGGTTCTGACAAGTATCTTTCTTACCATAGTCCGCCTCCTTTGCTGGAATTGTCCGAGCTGTATTTATTGGATATAAACATAGATATACCCATAAATATCAACAATACGAAAGATATCGCGGCCGCCATATTCAGACTGTCGGATTTGAGCGAGTAGATGAAGTCGCCTAGGAGCATCATCTTGCCGTTGCTCATTATCTCCGTCACGGCAAAGGTAGTGATAGATGGTATCATAACCATAGTCAGTCCGCTTACTATTCCCGGCATTGACAGCGGAACTGTAATCTTCCAAAAAGCTCTAATCGGCGTCGCGCCCAAGTCGCTTGCGCCCTCGATATAGCACTTGTCAATTTTGAGTAGAGTATTGTACAGGGGCATAATCATAAAAGGCAAGAACTCGTACGTCAAGCCGAATATAACTGCGCCCATACCCATTTTAATACCTATTACGTTGAATACGGCTTTGGTAGCCATCATTCTCAATAGGAAATTGACCCACATAGGCGCAAGAAATAGTCCGATCATCACGCCCTTTTTGTTGAACTCGCGTTTTGTGAGATAATACGCGATAGGGTAGCCAATTAAAATACACAGCGCGCTTGTCGAAAGTCCTGCAATAAGCGAATTGCCTATTACTTTGCCCAGCGCTTTTTCTTTAGCAAGTTCCTTGAAGTTGGCAAGCAAATCGAAAGTGCCGTCGTTGACGTCTATAAAGGCGAATACCAATATCAAAACGAGCGGTAGCAGTACGAACAGTAGCATAAAGAGCGCGTAGGGGATAGCCAAAGATTTTTTGAACATTACTCGCCCTCCTTGAATGCAATAAATTTGAAGTTGTCTACTTTTATTCCAACTCTGTCGCCTTTGTCCCAAAGGTATTGGGTATCTGCGTAAATATGATGATTGTCATCGGTCTTTATATCGACTATATAGTTCTTGCCTTTGTATATCATGCTGTCGACATTGCCGGCAAGCGGAGCATCGTATTCGTCGTCCGTCATATCAATATCGGTAAAGGCAAAACGTACCGTCGCTTCCTTGCCTTTTAGGGTAATTTCTTCGCCTGCGATTTTTAATACGTCTTGCTCTTCGTCGTATTCGGCATTTTCAAATAGCGTAGTAGGGGTGAATTGATATTCTCCGCCGTACAAGTCGAAACTCGTATTTGACGTAAAAGTAACCAATGCGGTGTTGTCTACGTGCTCTTTTTTCATTATTTGGATATTTTTCGGAGCTACGTATAGACCTACTTCTTTACCTATAGGAGCTTCAACTGTGCTATGGATTGTAAATTCATAGCCGTTACATTCGCACACCATTTCATAATGTACGCCACGGAACATACTTGACTTAATAACACCTGTGAGTATGCCTTTCTCCGTACTTTTGATTTCAATATCTTCGGGACGAATGACTACGTCTACGGCGGTATTCTCTCCAAAGCCTGCGTCTACGCACTTAAATTCCGCGCCGACGATATTTACTTTATAGTCCTCGAGCATTACACCGTCGAGGATATTGCTTTCGCCTATAAAGTCGGCGACGTAAGCCGTCTGCGGTTCGTTGTATATATCGATAGGCGAGCCTTCTTGCAATATTTCGCCGTCTTTCATTACGACGACGGTGTCGCTCATTGTCAAGGCTTCTTCTTGGTCATGAGTAACGTATATGAAAGTAATGCCGAGTTTTTTGTGCATTTCTTTTAATTCGATTTGCATTTCTTGACGCATTTTTAGGTCGAGAGCGCCGAGCGGTTCGTCAAGGAGGAGCACTTTTGGCTCATTGACTATAGCCCTAGCGATAGCCACTCTTTGCTGTTGACCGCCGGAGAGAGAGTCAACGTCTCTAGTTTCGTAATCGCTCAAACCTACGATTTTCAGCGCGCGACGGACCTTTTTGTCAATGTAAAACCTATATCCGTTTATTTCTTTCTCTACGCGACCCTTCTTTGTAGTTTTGTTGATTTTTTTCTTTACTTTGCGAAGAGGCACGTAACCTTTATCAATATAAGAGTAATAATTGTCGTTAGCGATAGAAAAATCGGGTTCGCCGGTCGTCGGGTCTACTAAAAAATTCTTTAATTTTATTTGCTTGACTGCATTTTCACCGTTTTTCTTGACGTAACCTACTTCAATCTTTTTTAGTTTTAAGCCGAAAGCGATGTTATTAAAAACGTTGAGATGCGGGAATAGCGCGTATTTTTGGAATACGGTATTGACAGGACGCTTGTGAGGCGGAAATTTTGCTATATCCATACCGTCGAAAAGCACTTTGCCTTGCGTGGGTATTTCAAAGCCCGCAATCATTCTCAAAGTCGTTGTCTTTCCGCAACCGCTTGGTCCGAGAAAAGTGACGAACTGTCCCTTTTCTATATTGAGATTGATATTGTTTACGACAGTCTTGTTGCCGTATTGTTTAGTTAGTCCTTGAAGTTGAATGATATATTCTTTATCGTTTTCTATATTTTTGCTCATAAGTTTGCTCATAAGTCACTCCCGTTATCAAAAAGTCGGAGGGCTGGAAACCCAAAGAATTTTTGCTATCTCTTTACTTTTGTTTTCTATATAATGTCTTTTTTTACTTGTGAAATAAAACGAATTGCCTTGACATATATCGTACGACTTCTTACCGAGATGCAATACGGCCTTACCTTGCAGTACGTATCCGAACTCTTCTCCTTCGTGAGGCATATCTTCAGTAGTACTTACTCCCGATTGCAGAGTGAGAAGAATCGGTTCCATTTCGTTCTTAAGCGAATTCGGAACAAGCCAAGTTATGAGTTCGCCGTCGTCTTCCTTTTCAAAGAAATCTTGTTCTTGGAATACGATTTGTTCGTCTACTTCTTCATTGAAGAATGATTTAAGGTCGCTACCAAGTACGGCGAGTATGTCCATAAGCGTAGCAATGGACGGAGAAGTGAGATTGTTTTCCAACTGGGATATGTATCCTTTAGTCAATTCGCACCTGTCGGCAAGCTCTTCTTGAGTAAGCCCGCACTGTAATCTCAACCGTTTTAATTTCACTCCGATATCCATATTTTTTTCTCCTATAAATGCGGTTTAGTAATTCTAAACAAATTTTTTAGAAAGTTTTGTTATGATAAACAAAAAGTTTAGAATTATTAAACAAGTCGATTATAGTGTACTATGGTGATATTGTCAACGATATTGATATAGTTTTTCAAATATTTTTATAGACAAATTTATAAAGTCGTGGTAAAATATCGTAAAGGGAATAGTAGAATTTATTATGAAAGAAGAAATCTTAAAAGAAAGTAAAACTAAAGAGAAGAAGGAAATCTACAAGTTTTCAAAAAAACCTGTTATAACGATTACGGCAATAAGTTTGCTTATCATATCTGTAATCTGTCTCTAATACACATATGACGCTTCCGACGATAAGGCTCATTTAGATCTCGGAGGTCGCCG